>NZ_JBFBGR010000005.1:0-316486 GCF_040684755.1 Streptomyces sp. NPDC089799
GCAGTCGCGGACACGCGAAGCCGGTACGTGTACCGGGCGTGCCCGGCCGTATCGGCTATTGCGGTCGTCATGGTGATCAAACTATTCGACCCCACTGACAGTCCGAGAAAGCACAGGTCAGACCAGATGTGCAGAGAACTCCGCCGCTACGCCGCTCCGCTCCAAGGACCCATTCCTCCCCGGCCTGAAGGCCGGGGCATCCTGGGAGAAGTCAGGTGACCGCGGAGCGACTCACCCTCCCCCTCCCCCTCGCTCCTCACCACCTCGCGCCCCGCTTGCGTACGCCGTGCGGGGCCGGCCCGGCCCTTGCGGGCGGGCCGGCCCCGCAGGACCGGGAGGCCGTCGACGTACGCCGGCGAACCGGCCCTTCAAGCCGTCAGACTCAGACCTCAGACCTCAGACGTCAGGCCTCGTACTGCCCGGTGGACGCCATCGAGCGGCGCCACAGGGCCGATGCGGCCAGGGTGAGCAGGGCCGCGGCGCCGAGCAGCGCGATCGCCGCCGCCCAGGGGGAACCGGCGGCCACGCTGCCCTCCAGGAAGCCGGCGCCGCGCACACCGTCGAGGATGTGCAGGATGATGATCCCGGAGGCGAGGGACGCGGCCACGGCCCAGCCGATCGGGGTCTCCCGCACCGCGAGCCACACTCCGGCCGGCAGGCAGAGCGCGGCGACGGCCGCGGGCAGCAGGACCGCGAGACCCTCCCCGAACGCCGTGCCGGGATCCGACGGCAGGTGGCCGAGTGCGCAGACGAAGAGCAGGACGACCGCGGACCGGCGCAGCCACGCGTGCACCGCGGACGGCGCGGCGTCCCCGTTCCCGTCCGCCTCCGCCGGGACGCCGTGGCGGACCGTCTCCGGCGGGTGTGCCGGGGCCGCCGCCGGGGAGTCCGGCACCCCCGGGGCCTCGTGCCGGGCGGTCCGCCGCCCCTCGCCCACCGCGTTCGGCTCGTGCCCGGCGGCGGAGGGGTCCCAGTCGCTGCTGTCGTCCTCCAGGAGGGAGACGAATTCCACGACGTCGTCGATGGGCCTGCCGACGGCGATGGCACGGAGGGTGGTTTCGGCCTGGTGGAGGTCCACCCCGGAGGCGTTGAGGCGCGCCACCAGTTCCCGTACTTCCTCCAGTGGTCTGGACACCGCCGCGGCGCGCAGCGCCATGTCGGCGGCGCTGGTCACCCGTCCGGTGCGCGTCAGGAGGACGACGAGCGAGGCGACCTCTTCCAGCGGGCGTTCGGCCGCCGCCGTCCTCAGGAGGGTGAGTATCGCGGCGTCGCCGCCTTCGGCGGCCGCCGACACCTCGGCGGCGATCGCTCCCGGCACCGATCCCGTTTCCGGTGAACCCACCGGTCCGGCCACCGATGCGGCCACCGATCCGGTTTCCGGTGCGGCTTGTCCTGTGCCCAGTGGCGCCCCGGGGGCCTCGGGTGCTGCGGGTGCTGCGAGTGCTGCGGCCGGTGGTGGGGCCTGCGGTGCGGCTTCGCGCGCTGCCGCGGCTCCGGACACCACCGCTGCGGATGCGTGCACCTCCGCGGATGCCGGCGCCCGTGCGGGCAGTGCTGACGACGCGGCGGGCTGTGGTGGGGGCGGGGCGAGGGGGTGTACGGGGTGGGAGGGGCCGGAAGGCACCGGGGGGTGACCGGCCGGCTGTTGGCCGAAGTCGTCTGCGGCAGGGATGTTGAAGGGGTTGGGGCTCATAGCCAGCTCCGTTCACGGACCGCCGTCGGGCGTCCGTGGTGATCTCTTCTCTTCGAGCGCGTGAAGTGCACGCCTAGCCCCAATTAGGGTGGTTCCGTCGGCAGTACGCCATCCGGGAAGGGCTCTGCTGAGCCGACAGGGGGACCGGCTCACGCATTGAGGCGGGCGAGCTGGCCCGACGTGAGGGTCAGATCGGCGGCGGCTGCCGAGTCCCGCGCGGAATGGGGGCGACTCGCTCCGGGGATCGGGATCACGACCGGGGCGCGGGAGAGCAGCCAGGCCAGGCAGACCCGTTGGGGGCTGACCCCGTGTTCCGCCGCGACCCGGTGGAAGGCCGTGCCGGACGGGGCCGGCCCCGACGGACCGTCCAGTGCG
Organism: Streptomyces sp. NPDC089799; assembly: GCF_040684755.1. Classification (NCBI taxonomy): domain Bacteria; kingdom Bacillati; phylum Actinomycetota; class Actinomycetes; order Kitasatosporales; family Streptomycetaceae; genus Streptomyces; species Streptomyces sp. NPDC089799. The sequence goes on from NZ_JBFBGR010000005.1 coordinate 2,069, forward strand.
CTGCGCGAAATGCCGCCGAGCGGGCTCCAGGGCAGGAAGGCCAGGCCCAGTTCCGCACAGCGGCGCAGCTGGGGTTCGCTGTCGCGGACGGCCGGGGAGTACTGGTTCTGCACCGAGACCAGCAGGTCGCCGAGGATGTCCCGGGCCTGGTCGAGCTGTTCGACGGACACGTTGGAGATGCCGGCGGCACGGATCTTGCCCTCCTCGGCCAGCTCGCGCAGGGTGCCCACCGATTCCGCCCAGGGCACCTCCGGGTCCGGCTTGTGCAGCTGGTACAGGCCGATCGTCTCGGTCCCGAGGCGGCGCAGCGATCCTTCGCAGGCGCGCCTGAGGTGGTCGGGGCGGCCGTCCACCGTCCAGGAGCCGTCGCCGGGCCGGCCTCGGCCGCCCTTGGTGGCCACCAGCACGGAGTCGCGGTCCGGGCCGCGCTCGGCGAGCGCGCGGGCGATCAGCAGCTCGTTGTGGCCCGTCTCTCCGGCGTGCCAGTGGTACGAGTCGGCCGTGTCCAGCAGGGTGACGCCCGCGTCCAGCGCGGCGTGCAGGGTGGCGAGGGCGCGTTCGGGGTCGGGCCTGCCCTCCACGGACAGCGGCATGGCGCCCAGCCCGATCGCGGACACCCGTGTTCCGCCGATGCGGCGTGCGGTGCTCATCGGTGACCTCCCCCGAGGGACTCGCCCGCGGCCCCTCCGAGGGCCTCGTCGACGGCCTGCGGCAGCCAGTCGGTGACATGGCCGAAGGTGAAGCCGAGGCGGGTCGCCCGCGCGTTGTCCATGGCGTAGGAACGGTCGAAGGAGAACGGGGACGCGGCGCTCCCCGAGTCCACGTAGGAGAAACGGGGGCGGCGCCCGGCGCGGTCGCCGACGAGTCCGCTGAGCCCTGCGACGTCCAGCGCGCCGTGGGAGCAGGCGTTGACCGGTCCGGTGAACGGGGACCCGGCCGTCCAGTGCAGGAAGTCGGCGATCTCCCGGTGGTGGATGAAGGAGGTCGGGTACGCGGACCGGTGGGCCAGGACCGGCAGGCCGGCGGAGATACGGTCGGCGTAGTGGGCCAGCCGGCCGGTGAAGTCGGCCCGTCCGCCGCCCAGGACGTGGGCGGTGCGCACCACGGCGGTGGGGAAGAGGGGATCGGTCAGGAGCACGCTCTCGGCCTGCCGCTTGCCCTCCGCGTACGCCGTGGCCTCGTCGGCGCCGGCCGGGACACCGGGGACGGGCCGGCCGACCGGATCGAGGACGTCCTCGGTGCGCAGCAGCCCGGCTGCGGGGGCGGCCGGAAGGGCCGCCGGGAAGGCCGCCGGGAGACTCTGGGGGAAGGTCTCGGGGAAGGTCTCGGGGAAGGTCGCCGGGTCGTAGACCTCCATCGTCGAGGTCATCACGTAGCGTCCGGTCCGGCCCGCGAACACCCCGCGGGCGACGGCGGCCTGCGCCGGGGTGTAGAGGACCTGGTCGATGACCACGTCGAAGGTGCGGGAGCCGAGCGCGGCGCGCAACTGCCGCTCGTCGTCCCGGTCGGCGACCACGTGGGTCACCCCCTCCGGTACGGGGGCCGAGCCGCGGTTCACCACCGTCACCCGCGCGCCCGCGTCGCGGAGCAGTTCGACCAGGTGCCTGCCGAAGTACCGGCTTCCGCCGATCACACATATGTTTCGCATGCCCCGACTCTGCCGCGATAACGTCACCGGCAGAACTGATCACTGACTGAACGGGTATGAAGGAAAACTGATGATCGACGTGCAGCGGCTGCGCGTTCTGCGGGCCGTCGCCGAACACGGCAGCTTCAACCGGGCCGCCGCGGCGCTCCTGTTGACCCCTTCGGCCGTCTCCCAGCACATCGCCGTGCTGGAGCGTTCCCTGGGGCAGCCGGTGGCGATCCGCAGCACCCGCGGGGTGACCCTGACCGAACCCGGCCGGCTGCTGGTGGAGGCCGCCGAGACCATTTCGGCCGAACTCGACCACGTACGGCACCAGATCGACCGGCTGGGCGCGTCACGGCCCCGGCTCACCGTCGCCACCTTCACCAGCGGCGGCCGTTTCCTGCTGCCCGGAGCCCTGGCCCGGTTCGTCGCCGTCCACCCCGAGGTGGAACTGACGGTGCGGGAGAGCGAACCGGAGACGGCCCTGCCGATGGTCCGGCGCGGCGAGGCGGACCTCGCGCTCACCTACCGGTTCGACGGGCCGCTGCCGGTCCGGCCGGGCGAGCGGCCGGGCATCGAGTGGACCCCGCTGATGGACGACCCGCTGTCGGTCGTCCTGCCCCGCGGCCACCGGCTGGCCGGGCGCGGTGCCGTCGGCCTCGGGGAACTCTCCGCGGAACGGTGGGTGCTGGGCTGCCTGAAGACGGAGGCGTACCTGCGCCGCCACGCGGAGCGGGCCGGCTTCGAACTCCGTGTGGCGGCCTCCACCACGGACTACTTCTTCGCCCAGAGCCTGGTCGCGGCCGGTGTGGGGGTCTCGCTGGTACCGAAGGTCTCGCTGGACGCGGCCCCCGGGCTCGCCGTGATCGACGTGGAACCTCCACGCCCGGCCCGGTACATCGGAGCGGCCACTCCGCGCCGGAGCCGCCCCCACCCGTACGCGGCCCCCTTCGTCGCGGCCCTGACGGCTGCGGCCGACGCCCGGGGCGGGCCGGCGTAGGCCCCGAGCGGCCCGCCCGCGCCGTCCCGCCGGCCGTGCAGCCCAGGCGGGGTGCCCGGCGCGCGGGGAGGAGCGCGCCGGGCGGGACCGGTCGGGGGGCGGCAGCGTCAGAGGAGCGGGCCGAGGAGAGGGAGGACCACCCGGCACGGGATCTCGCGCGGGTGGGCGGGGTCGAGTGCGTTGAGCACGTGGGTCAGGGCGACCGGGTCGTAGCCGATCTCCAGGTGGTCGGTGGCGTCGAGCGCGCACCGGTCCTGCACGGTGATGTTGGTGACGTGTGGTCCGGACGGCAGGAAGGCGTTGGCGTACGGGGTGACCACCTCGTCGTGGCGCGTGGCGATGACGGTGTACTCGACACCCGGGACGGTCATGCCGCCCTCGTTGAGCTCGGCGAGGAAGCGCGACCCGGTCTCCTGCTCGACGCAGGCGGCGCAGGTGGTGTCGAGGAGGGCGTTCGCCGGCTCCAGGATGTGGAGCGTACGGCCGAGTTCGGTGATGCCGGACAGGGTGGTGCCCTGGTTGTTGGGAGCGATGCCGACGAGCCTGCCCACCTTGGTGGCTCCGCCGAGGTTCTTCAGGTAGTAGCGGGGCAGGAGTCCGCCGCCCTGGGAGTGCCCGACGAGGTCGGCCTCGGGGGCACCGGTGGCGGCGAGGACCCGGTCGACGAAGTCGGACAGGTCGCGGGCCGAGTCGGCGATGGGACCGGTTCCCTGGACCGGGGAGCCGGCGGGAGCACCGTAGTCGAACGCGTAGACGCAGTAGCCGGCGTTGGCGAGCAGTGGGGCCGCGCCGCGCCAGTAGTCGTTCATGTTCTCCAAGGTGCCGTGCACCAGGACGACCGGGTTGGGATGGGCGGCGCCGGGGCGGCAGGACCAGTCGTTCGCCCCGGGGGGTGCCGTTCCGGGACTGGCGAAGCCCTTCACGAACCCGGCGGCGAAGGAGTACTCCACCGGGTGCGAGGGGGTGGCGGCCGCCGGCTGTGCTCCGGCGGTCATGAGGCCGGCCGCGGTGAGCGCCGCGACGGCGAGCGCCCGTGCTCGCGTCAATCGCATCATTCACACCTTTCGATTCCCGCCGGAATTCCCTGGCGTCCGGCGGACGGATGCCGAAGCTAGGTGGGCCCCGGCGGCGTCGTCAACGCACGGCACAAGGCTCGGGGAAATACTCCGGGCGGGTGCCATTGTTTTCCGAACGGGGACGGGGAAACTGTCACGGGCGTGAGCGTCGCGCGGGCCCCGGAGTGACAGTTGGGGCGGGGACGTGCACGCCAAACCCATTGACTCGCCGGTAACTTCACCGGATACTCCCTGCTGTGCCTGGACCTTGGGGGACCCTTCCGCGACAGTTCTCGAAAGAGCTGAGGGCCGAGGAGAAAAGCCTCGCAGCCGAGATCATCAGGGAGATCAGGGCGGCCATCCCGGAATTCTCGCGCCCCCTCTCGGGGCAATTCGGGGCGGGAATCCAGAAGGGGGTGGAGACCGCACTCGCGGAGTTCGCCGACCGGGTCGAGAACGCCGGCGGCCTCGACCCGGAGCGGCTGCGGATCTACCGCTCGCTCGGCCGCGGCGAGCTCACCGAGGGCCGCAGCCTGGACGCGTTGCAGGCGGCGTACCGGCTCGGCGCCCGGGTCGCCTGGCGGCGCTACGCGCGCGTGGCACGGCGCCACGGGCTGGGGCCGGAGCCGCTGGTGACCCTCGCGGAGGCGGTGTTCGCCCACATCGACGAGATCGCGGCCGCCAGTGTGCAGGGGTTCGTCGAGGCGCGGACCGACCGCGCGGGGGCGCTGGGCCGCGCGCGGCACCATCTGCTGCGGGCCCTGCTGGACGGGGCGTCGGAGGACGAGGTCCGGCACGCGGCCGAGGCGGCCGACTGGGAGCTGCCGGAGCGCGTGGTGTGCGTGGCGCTGGACCCGCTGCCCGCCGGCCGGCCGCGACCGCCCCGGCTGCCGGAGGCGGTCCTCGCCGACTTCGAGCCGCCGGAGGGCCATCTCCTGCTCCCCGAAGGGGAGTTGTTGCTCCATGACCGGCAGGTGCTGGAGGCGCTTCGGGGCCGGGGTGCGGTGATCGGTCCGCCGGTGCCCTGGAACCGGGCCGCGCGGTCGCTGCGCTGGGCCCGCACCCTGCGCGCCCACTCCCCCGAGCGGGCCGGCGTACGGTCCGCGACGTACGCCGAGCCGGGGGCCGAGCCGGATGCCGGGCAGTACGCCGGCCCGGACGTCGGGCAGTACGCCGAGCCGTTGGACGGACGCGACCGGCTCGCGGACCTGCTGCTCCTCGCCGACCGTCCGCTCGTCGCGCTGATCGCCGAACGGCGGCTCGCACCACTGGCCGGCCTGTCGGCCAAGCAGCGCGAACGGCTCTCGGCGACACTGCTGGCCTGGCTGCAGTCGGACCACGGCACCGCGCCCGAGGTGGCGGCGCGCCTGCGGGTCCATGCGCAGACCGCACGTCAGCGGCTGCGCCGGGTGCAGGAACTCTTCGGGGAAGCCCTCCTGACACCCGGGGCCCGGTTCGAACTGGAGGTCGCCCTGCGTGCGTCGGGATCGGTACCGGCGGAACGGGCCGACGGCACCGACCGGGCTGTCCGGTCCGACCGGGCTGTCCGCCGGGCGGAATAATGGCGGGAACGGCCTGCCGCCCGCCCCGGTGTGCGGTCACGGCCGGACCGACAGCAGAGATGGATCGTGGATCGATGACGTTGACAGAGGGCCGGCGGGTGAAGCTGGCGGCGGACCTCCTCCTGGCCGGATCGCTCGTCCCGGCCGGCCACTCCCCCGAGGACCGGGAGCACCCGGATGCCGCCGTGGGGTCGCTGTCCCTGGGGGCGGGCACCGAGGGCACCGTGGAGCGGGTCCACGGGATCCGGGAGGAGCAGGAGAGCATCGAGGTCCGGGAGTACGTGCGGCTCAAGTCGCTCCTGGACGACTTCGGCCACCAGATGCCCCCGGGAAGCAGGAAGCAGCTCGAGGAGCAGGTCGGCGCCCTGGAAGCCGAGTGGACGGCTCACCGGCAGCGCAGGCCGCGCGTGACGGTCCGCGTCCGCCTCGACAACGGGTTCGTCCTCGATGCCCTGGAGGACGTGTTCACACCCGTCTGAGCCGGCCGGCCGGGCACTCCTGCGGACGGCGATGCCGAAGGCGCGGTGACGGCTCTCAGGCCGGCAGCGGGTCGAGCAGGTGGGGTCCGTTGTTGCGGACGCTGTTGACGGCCGTGCTGACCGCGGTGGCGGTCAGGCGGCCGTCGGCCGGTGTGTGGAGGAGGGCCCGCAGGCCGGCGGCGTGCTCGTTGACGGGGTCCAGCCAGCGGGCGTAGTCACCGGGGTCGAGGGCCAGGGGCATGCGGGGGTGGATGCGTCCGGCCGCGTCGGTGGCCTCGGTGGTGATGATGGTGGCGCTGGTCAGCCAGGCCGCCGGATCCTCGTCGTCGGCCACGGCCGGATCGCGCCAGAACTCGTACAGCCCGGCCATCGCCATCACGCCCCGGTCCTCGGGGCGGATGAAGTACGGCTGCTTGTACGCCCTGGTCTGCGCGGTAGCGGGTACGGTCACCCACTCGTAGAAGCCGTCCGCGGGCAGCAGGCAGCGGCGCCGGCCGAAGGCCCGCCGGAAGGCGGGCTTCTCGTGCACCGTCTCCACCCGCGCGTTGATCATCCGGGAGCCCACGGACGGGTCCTTGGCCCAGGACGGCACCAGCCCCCACCGCACGGGCCTCAGCTGCCGGACCACCTCGCCCGACTTCCGGTCGGCACGCTCCAGCACCGCCCACACCGGGTCGGTCGGAGCCACGTTCCACGAGGGGCCCGGCGCGTCCCGACCGCCCTCGGGGCGCGCGTCGAAGAGCCCGGAGAGGTCGTCCGGGGCCCGGGTCGAGGCATAGCGACCGCACATACCCCCACTGTGCCACCCGCGGCGGGGTCGCCGGGGCGGGCCACACCGGTGCCGTGGACGGGGCGCGACGGCCGGGCCGGTCCACGGGCCGGGGCGGTCGGGCGGCCCGGGGCGGCCGTGCGGCCCGGGGAGGAGCGCGGCGGGGTGGTCAGGACGAGCGGCGGGGGCGTACGGGCCGGCGCGGGCGGCGCCGGACCTGGGGGTCGTCGCCGGTGGCGGCGGGGGAAGAGAAGCCTCCCGGGACCGCGGCCGGGGCCGGGCGGCCCGTGGCGGGTGCGGGAACCATGGCGGTGCCTGCGGGAGGCGCCGCAGCGGGTCCGGCCGGCGCCCGGCCGACGACGGACATGTGCGGGATCATCGGGGCGCAGGCCTGGCACACCTCGGCCAGGGTCCAGACCTGCCCGACCGCGGCGTTGTGCACCAGGACCAGGAGCGTGGTGCCGGAGCAGTGGACGCGGTCGTCGTGGAGGGAGCACTGCCGGGCCCCGCAGGCGCAGGCCGCGTGGGGGCGGGGCGTGGCCAGCCGCGCGTGTGCCTTGGCGTGTTCGGCGGCGAAGCGCTTCAGGGCCGCGGTGTCCCTCGACCGGGGCGGCATGCGGCAGGCTTCGGTGCTGCAGGTGACGGAGGCGGTGTGGTCTGCGTGGCCGGTGAGCCGAACCGTCCAGGTCCGGCCGGGCACACGGGTTGCAGAGGTGAGCATCGAGTCCGGGTCCGATCGTCATGAGTCAGGTGGGTTGCGTCGTGCTGCTGCGGGTCTGGGTCGCGGCGGGGTGGACTTCGCGGGGCTTTCGGCCCGGGCGGTACTTCCCGTAGCGCGGACTCCGGCGGCAGAGTCGAAGGACGACCTCAAGGGGTGTGACCTTGTTGTCGCACGGGCCGCCGACCTTGTCAACATCGCCGGTCACACGACCGTGTGGCACATGCCGTCGGCCGGCCGGTCCCTGCGGTCCGCACCACCCGGGACGCGTGGGGTGCGGGGCCCTGCGGAGAACACGTCACGGCGGGCCACGGCAGGCCGGTTTGAGGGGATTTCAAACCTGCGAAGCACGATGCCCCGGTCCGCCCCCGGTCCGCACCGGTTCAGCCGTCCGACGCACGGGGACGGTTCGCGGGTGCGGGATGGTTCGAGGAGGAGTCCGGATGGGCACACGTTCGTGTGACCGGTCGTTCCGACGCGTCGTCGGGTCGGCCGTGGGCGAGTCGGGGCGTGCTGCCTGCGGGCGGCCCCTTCGGAAAGTATGATCACGCGATGGCTGATATGACCGAAACCACGCCCGGCTGGCTTCCCACGGACGAACTGGAAATGGCCCGGGCCCGGATGCCGATCCTGTACGTCGAGGCCGTTCCCGTACGCGTGGACGACAGCGGCGAAGTGACGAGCATCGGACTGCTGCTGCGCATCGGTCCGGACGGAACGGTCAGCCGGAACCTGGTGTCCGGCCGCGTCCTGCACCACGAGCGGATCCGTGACGCACTGCTGCGGCACCTGGAGAAGGACCTCGGCCCGGTGGCGCTGCCCCGTGTCCCCGCCTCCCTCCAGCCCTTCACCGTGGCGGAGTACTTCCCCACCGCGGGCATCAGCTCGTACCACGATCCGCGCCAGCACGCCGTCTCCCTCGCCTACATCGTGCCCGTGACCGGCGACTGCCGGCCCCGTCAGGACGCGCTCGACCTGGTGTGGTTCACCCCGCAGGAGGCCGCCTCGCCCGCCGTGCAGAACGAAATGCCCGGTGGGCACGGGGTCTTGCTGAAGCAGGCGCTCGCCCACGTGGGGCATACGTACTGACGCGGCGCGGGCGACGCGGGACGGCGCGCCACGATTGGTGCGGGTGGTGCGGGTGGTGCGGGTGACGCAGCACGACGCGACGCCGGCGACGAAGGACTCGGCGGACGGACGGCGGTAGGGTTCCGCCCGTGTACGGGCATCAGCGCGACCTCGTCGGCTACGGCGCCGAGCCGCCGCACGCCGCCTGGCCCGGTGGTGCCCGCGTCGCCGTCAGCCTCGTCCTGAACTACGAGGAGGGCGGCGAGCAGAACGTCCTCGAAGGCGACCCCGCCTCGGAGGGCTACCTCCACGAGATCGTCGGCGCACCGCCGGTGGTGGGCGGGCGGGACCTGAACGCCGAGTCGATGTTCGCCTACGGTGCGCGCGCCGGGTTCTGGCGCGTCCACCGCACGCTCGCGGCCCACGGCGCGCCGCTCACCGTCCACGCCGTGGAGCAGGCGCTCGCGCGCAATCCGGACGCGGCACGGGCGATGGGCGCCGCCGGCTGGGAAGTGGCGGGCCACGGCGGGCGCTGGATCGACTACCGGCACGTGCCCGAGGAGGTCGAGCGCGCCGACATCGCCCGCACGGTCGCCACCGTCGAGCGGCTCGTGGGACGCCGTCCGGCCGGCTGGTACACGGGCCGGACGAGCGCCCACACCCGGCGTCTCGTGGCCGAGGAGGGCGGCTTCCTCTACGACTCCGATGACTACTCGGACGACCTGCCGTTCTACGTCGAGGCCGCCGGGCGGCCGCATCTGGTGGTGCCGTACAGCCTCGACGCGAACGACTTCAAGTTCCTGATCGTGCACGGCTTCACGACCGCCGACGACATGCTCGCGTACCTCGTCGACACGTTCGACGCGCTGCACGCCGAGGGCGCGGACCGCCCGCGGATGATGAGCGTCGGACTGCACGGCCGGATCATCGGGCGGCCGGGCCGCATCCGTGCGCTCGACGGCTTCCTGCGGCACGTCGCACAGCGCGGCGGGGCGTGGCTCGCCACGCGCGAGGAGATCGCACGTCACTGGCTCGCCACGCATCCGCCGCCGGCCTGAGCGGCACGGTCGCGAGTCGCCGTACCGGTCCGCCCAGCCCCCCTCCGGGTCTGTGCGCTCCCCCGTGGTGCGGGGCAATCGCACAGACCCCGGCCCGCAGGGGCCTCCGGTGTTCCGGAGGCCGCCGCTGCGGACCTTCCCCCCTTCCCGCTCTCCCCTCCCCGAGACCCCCGTACCCGAGCAGAGGTGAGTGGAGACTCCGGCCGTACGCCGGGCCGCCCGTGGGCGGCGACCGCGTCGTGCGGGAACGATCTCAGGCTATGGGGCCTGAGGGCGCCCTTCCGGGGGCAGCACGCGCCAGCGGGGGGACCGCGCGCGCCACCGGGCCGGCCGATCGCGCTGGTCAGTCCCCCTGCCCGTCCGGACCGGTCCGGTGGGCGTGCCGGGACTCCGCGCCCCGCACCGGGGGACTTTTCGCGCCGTGTTGGGGACATCTCACGCCAGAGGCCCGTGAAGAGCTGGCACTTGGCGCTCGTCTATGCTCAGCCCCTGTGGTCTCGCATGCTCACCAGGGGACGATGTCCTCCGCCCTCGCCCGTCTGAACGTCAACGCCGCCCGCAGCCTCGGCGTACCCACGGACGGGTACGCGCACCTGCTGGGCATCGCCCCCGAGCACCTGGGCGACGACCTGTGCCGCGCCCCGGTGGCCACCAGCGTCCGCATCGTCGAACTGGCGACGGCGCTCACCTCCTGGCCCGAGCTGGCGCTGCTGATGGCGCAGGGGGCACCCATGGGCAGTCTCGGGGTGTGGGACTACCTGTTCACCTCCGCTCCCACTCCGCTCGAAGGGATGCGGGACGCCGCGGCGCACCTGGCCACCATCGCCGACGTGACCACGGACTCCGTACGGATCACGGAGGACGGCGGGCAGATCACCATCGCGCATGCCAACGAGGCCGATCTGACCCATGAGGGGGCCTGTGCCGTCCTCGCCTGTTCGCTCGCCGTCTACCAGCGGCGCCTGGGCGAAGCGGCGCAGCGGCAGCTCGTTCCGCTCCGCGTGTCGCTGGCCGCCAGGGCGCCGCGCCGCCACGAGGCCCTGATACGGCTGTACGGGACCCGCACCATCGGCTTCGAGGCTCCGGTCAGCTCGATCACCTTCCTCGCGGCCGACCTGAAGGCGCCGGCACCGCGTGCCCAGCCGGGCCTGTCCGCCGTGCTCCGAAGACACGCCGAGCAGACCCTGGCCTCGTCCATACCCCTGCACAACTGGCTGGACCTGTTCCGGACGGCCCTGGCGTCCGTCCACGACGAGAGCACCCCGACCCTGCCGGCCGTCGCACGCCGCATGAACCTCAGCGCGCGCACGCTCCAGCGCCGCCTGGAGGACCACGCCACCACGTGGCGGCACGAGCTGGAGGCCGTGCGCCGGGCCCACATCACCGAGCTCCTGCGCAGTACGGACCTCGGCATCGAGGCGATCGCCGCCCGCAGCGGGTACGCCGACGCGCGCGCCCTGCGGCGGGCCGTCCAGCGCTGGTACGGCACCACCCCCGCCGGCCTGCGCCGCACCGGCCGTCTCCACGGCGGCACGGACACACCGGAGTCCGACCGCTAGGGCGAGCCCGGAGCCGGAGTTCCGCATGTGGTGCTGCCGCCGGACCGGGCGGCGAAGCGGCTGTTACACGGTCGCGCACCCGTTCGGCCCAGCGTTCCCGGTGATGTGCGGGACCGTTTCCGCAGCGCTGAGGGCCGCTGCGTCAACCCGGTCTTGATCCGTGGTCGACCCAAGGGACGGTCATCGAAATGTCCGCATCGGGTAACACGCACGCGAGTTGCGCGGTATGGGGTGGTTCGCACGCCAGAGTGTGGGTCCTCGGCAGTACCCCGGGAACCGCACGGAGACCGCCCCGCCCGCCGGGGCGGGACCGGCGGGTCCGGGCCCAGCCGAGCCGAGCCGAACCAAGCTGCACGACCGAGGAGTCATCCGCATGTCCGCTTCCTTCACCACCCGCCGTCTTCTCGCCACGGTCCTCGCCGCCGGCGCCCTGGTGGGCGCGGCCGCGCTGCCCGCCGCCGCCCACGACGACGACCGGCACGACCGCCGTGGCCGGCACTCCTCGATCGTGATCGGCGACGTCCAGCACGAGGGACGCGGCCGCGGCAGCCGGGCCCTGAACGCCGAATGGGTCGAGGTGAAGAACACCGGCCGGCACTCGGTGAACCTGCGCGGGTTCACCCTCTCGGACCGGGACGGCAACCGCTACCGCTTCGACCACCTGCGTCTGGACGGTCACTCCAGCGTCAGGGTCCACACCGGCCACGGCCGTGACACGGACCGCGACGTCTACCAGGACCGCCGCCGGCTGATCTGGGACGCGCGCGACACCGCCACCCTCCGCGACGAGCGCGGGAACCTCCTCGACACCGCCTCCTGGGGTGACCGCGGACACCGTCACGACCACCGCCGCTGATCCCGGCCGCTTCGGCGGCGGCCTTCGGCACGCATCGGCGTGCATCGGCAGCCCACTCCGGTGGGCTGCCGCCCCGTGCGGCGGACGGGCGCTCACAGTGATTCGTCGGCCGCCTTGTCCATGAAGGTCTCCAGCGCGGTGAGCTGCTGCCGTACCGCCTCGCCGAACTCGGCGTCGATCTTCTTGGCGTCGGCGCCCGCCGGTCCCTTCGTGTACCAGCCGGTCGCGATCTCTCCCACCCGGGCGGAGGTGGTCTCGATGTCGTCCAGGCCGGGCCGGTCGTCCCTGCCGGTGACCAGGCGGGCCGTGGCGAGGGCCCGGGCCAGGTCGGTGTTGGCCGTGGCGTACCGGTCCTCGAACTGGCGGCGGCGGTCGCCCTCGCTCTCGGCCGGGTCGAGGCTGATGTTGAGCAGCCGGCTGGACTGCTCGACGAACTTGTTGGTGCTCCCGGCGAGATCGACGTAGGCCGCGCGGCGGATGTCGGCACGGCGCGCCTGCGCCTCGTAGCGGTGGGTGTCCCTGGCCTCGAAGTAGGCCAGCATGCTTCCGGTCAGCCCGGCGAAGGCGCCGATCAGGGCTCCCACGAGCGCGGCGAAGGCGGGGCCCCGCTGCCGCTGCCGCCCGGTGTCCCGGTCGCCCGCACCGTCCTGCTTCTCTGCCATGCACTACCCGTACCGCGGCCGGGAGGGCACGGCACCTCCACCGCCCGGAGGGGCGGGCCGGGCCGCGGGGCAACATGCCGCGATCGGCGTAATGGCCGGTTCGGGGCCGTTCTCTCCGCACGCTGTGACCGTCGGTCACGCTTTCGTCAGGAGGGCCCTGTGCACACGTCCCGTCGGTGGCCGGTGCCGCGGTGGGTGCTCGGAGGGCGGGCGGTGCGGCGCCGTCGCCCGGACGTGTCACTGGTGGTGGCCGGTGACGAGCTGGGCTTCACCCCCGTGGAGCCGCCCGTCTGGATGCGGTGCCTGCCGTTCGCCTACGTGGCAGTCGTCCTGCTGCTGGAGGCGGGGCTCCAGCAGGAGTGGGCGGTGAGCTTCTTCCTCATCGCCCTGCCCCCGATCGTCGCGTGCGCGTACGGGCCTGCCGCGGTGGCGGCGTTCACCGTGTTCGCGATCCTCCTGGAGGGCGTCCTCGCGAGCACCGCGCACCACCTGTGGGAGAACCACCACGTCACCGCCGACATCGCCACCGCCCTCGTGGGCCTCCTCTCGACGGTGCTCGCCGCGCACCGCGTCCGGCAGGCGCGTCACCTCGTCCACGCCAACTCCGTGGCCGAGGCGCTGATGCGGACCCTGCTGCGGCCCGTTCCGCACCAGGTCGGCCGGGTGCTGGCGGCGAGTCTCTACCGGCCCAGCGAGGTGGGGACCATGGTGGGCGGCGACCTCTTCGACATCCGGGTGACGGACAGCGGGGAGCGGGCCATCATCGGCGACGTGCGCGGCAAGGGGCTGCAGGCGGTGCGGGCGGTCGCGGCGATCCTCGGCAGTTTCCGCGAGGCCGCGTACGAGGCCGGGGACCTGCCGACGGTCGCGGCCCGGCTGGAGCGCCGCCTGGTGCTGGAGGCCACGGAGATCCCCGACGAGGAGCTCTTCGCCACGGCGCTGCTGATGGAGTACGACAGCCTGGCGGACCGGGTGACGTTCACCAACCACGGGCACGTGGAGCCGGTGCTCATCTCACGCGGCCAGGTGAAGGCACTGGAAGGACCGCCGGTACTGCCGCTGGGCCTGGGCGGGCTGGCGGCGGCGGACGGACCGGTGGCGTGGAGCCACCGGTTCGCCCGGGGCGACGTCCTGCTGCTGGTCACGGACGGGCTGGCGGAGGCCCGCGACCACGAGGGCGAGTTCTACCCGCTGGTCGAGCGGCTCCGGCGCCGCTTCGCCGGGCGCCCGGCGCCGGGCCCCGCCGAGGTCGTCGACTTCCTCAACTGCGACCTCCCCCGCTTCGCCCGCGGCCTCCACGACGACGTGGCCATCCTCGCCATCGCGCCCCACTCCGCCTCCGCGTGACGCGGCTTCAGGGGGACAGCCGGCGGCAGAGCAGTGCGTCCGGGGTGCCCTGGCTTCCGACGCGGGTGGTGTAGGCGATGCCGGCGGCGTATTCGTCGGGGGCGCACTGGCCCTTGTGGCGGCCGTGGGCGAACTCGCCGCCGGGGTCGGCGGCGGGGCGGTTGTCGCCCCGGTCGAACCACACCGTGCGGCCCGCGGTTCCCAGGGGCGTACGGGCGGGTGCGCACAGGGCCGAGGAGGTGCGGGCACCGCGGACGGCGTACCCGATCAGGAAGGCTCCGGGCGGGCACTGCAGTTTGGTGTAGCCGCCGGCCCAGTCGCCGCCGGGCGGCACGTGGCGTTCGTCGCGTACGACGGTCTGCTCGGGCCCGGTGGCGCGGAGGTCGCCGGTGGCGGTGTCGGTGCACAGGCCGCGGCCGCCGGTGTGGGACAGGCCGGTCAGGCGGAGGCCGTCCGGGCAGGCGGCCTTGCGGGCTCCGGGGTCCCAGTCACCGGTGGCACGGACCCGGAGGGATTGCACGAAGTCCCGGTGGTCGGTGGTGAGTTGCCGCCACTGCGCTTCCCGGGGGACGGTGCCGGTGCGGCCCGTGGCGGCGGCGAGGCGGTTCCACACAGGGGTGCGCCAGTCCCCCGCGTCCAGGAGGCCGGAGCGGGTGCCGTCCGGGGCGTAGCGGAGCATGGCCCAGCTGTCGTGGCCCTCCCAGCCCACCAGCGGCCAGTACGCGAGGTCGGCGTCGGCGGCGATCAGTTCGTCGGTCATGTTCGCGAACCAGGCGCGCGGCTTGGCGCTCGTCTCGTCCGAGCCGATGCCGAACTCGCTGATCCAGACGGGGGCCGTGAAGTGCCGGCCGGTCTCGGCGGAGACGAAGAACGCCTGGTCCCGCAGGACTTGGTGGAGTTCGTCCCGGGACAGGTCCTGGTAGCGGGGGTCGCTGGTCTCGCCGAGGCCGGTGGCGCCGCTGTGGTGCGGGCCGGTGTAGCCGTAGAAGTGCGCCGAGTAGACCAGCTTGTCCGGGACGGGCGGGGTGTGCGAGAGGATGCGGGCCGGGGTGAGCGTGGGGCGGCCGTGGGCGAAGCCGTCCACGGGGATGCCGGTCCAGTTGATGCCCTCGATCACGACCAGGAGGTCGGGGTTGGCCTCGGTGAGGATGCGGTCGGCGGCCTCCTGCGCGGCCGCGTGCCAGTCGTGGGCGTCGCCCAGGCCCCAGTTGGGGTCGTCCCACACGTCCCGGCGGACCTCGTTGTAGAGGTCGGCGCCGGCCACGCGGGGTTCGGCCCGGTAGCGGCGGGCCATGAACACCCAGTCGTCGGTCCACTGGCGGGTCGACTGGGAGCTGTTCCAGCGTTCGTTGCCGTCGACGCCGCAGCACCAGCGGGTGGTGTTGGTGTGGTTGTTGAGGATGACGGCGAAGCCCTCCGAGGCCAGCGCGGAGACCACGGCGTCGAACACCTGGAGCGGGGTCTTGCCGCGCAGCTGCGGGTTGGCCGCCACCGCGGCGTCCGGGACGGGTGCGGTGGTGCGGATCATCTCGTTGGAGAAGGGCAGCCGGACGCTGTTCAGGCCCAGGCGGTGGAAGTCGGCGAGCAGGGTGGGCAGCGGGACCCGGTCCAGGCCCAGCGGGATGCCGTGGGAGTCCTGCCCGGCGTGGTGGGAGGCGGGGTCGCCGATGTCCCCGGAGCCCGACCAGGAGCCCTGGGCACCGTCCCAGTTGGCCGCCGTGAGCCGGAAGCGGTTGCCGTCGGCGTCCACGACGTACCGGCCGCGGGTGGACAGCGGCGGCCGCCAGGCCGGAACCGTCGCCGTGCCGGCCGTCCGCGGCACCGTGCCGGCCGTCCGCGGCGCGGCGGCTCCGGCGGCGGGCGGGGCGGGCGGCTGTCCGGCCGGCGGAGCAGTCGGCGGAGCGGCGGCGGCCGTGCCCGCCACCGCGAGCCAGAGGGCCGCACCCGCCCCCAGCACCCGTAGCAACCGTCCCACGTCCGCCCACCCCTTCGTCGCCGGATGTCTGTTCGACGGCCGTAAATTACTGGCCGGTTGCGTCATGCGCCACCCCTGTGGGAAACCCCGCCCGCCCGGTCGGCGGAGCACCGCGCGCCGGATCTCCGGCGGGCGCGCACAGTGGGAAGCCCTGGAGGGCGGTACGGCCGCCGCCGCGCACGGGCGACGGCGGGTACCACGCGACGAGGGATCGCCGGACCGGCGGCCCGGAACGGAAGAACGGCGATGACCTCTGACGCCCCCGTACAGCTCGGAATGGTCGGACTCGGCCGGATGGGCGCCAACCTGGTGCGCCGGCTCATGCGGGACGGCCACCACTGCGTCGTCAACGACGTCAGTCCCGATGCCGTGCACGCGCTGGAGCGGGAGGGCGCCACCGGGGCCCTCTCCCTGGAGGAGCTGGTCGAGCGGCTGGACCGGCCGCGGGCGGTGTGGCTGATGGTGCCGGCCGGTGTGGTCCAGGGGACCCTCGACCGGCTCGTCGGCCTCCTGGACCCCGACGACATCGTGATCGACGGCGGCAACTCCTACTACCGGGACGACATCAGCCGGGCCAAGAGCCTCGCCGAGCGGGGCATCCACTACGTCGACTGCGGAACCTCGGGCGGTGTCTGGGGCCTCGAACGCGGCTACTGCCTGATGATCGGCGGCGAGCCGGGCCCGGTCGAACGGCTCGGCCCGGTCTTCCGCACCATCGCACCGGGCACCGGCAGCGCCGAAGCCACCCCGGGGCGCACCCGGGTGGACGGCACCGCTCCGCAGGGCTACCTGCACTGCGGCCCGAACGGTGCCGGGCACTTCGTGAAGATGGTCCACAACGGGGTGGAGTACGGGATGATGGCCGCCATCGCGGAGGGCCTCTCCATCATCCGGCACGCCGACGCGGGCCTGCAGGCGCGTACCGCCGACGCCGAGACGGCGCCGCTCTCCGATCCGGAGGCGTACCGGTACGAGATCGACGTGGCCGAGGTCGCCGAGGTGTGGCGCCGCGGCTCTGTGGTGGGTTCCTGGCTGGTCGACCTGACCGCCGACGCCCTCGCCCGCTCCCCGAAGCTGGACGACTTCACCGGCCGGGTGTCCGACTCCGGGGAGGGCCGCTGGACCCTGCTGGCGGCCATCGAGGAGAGCGTGCCCGCACCCGTCATCAGCGCGTCCCTGTGGCAGCGCTACGAGTCCCGCGACCTGGGCGCCTTCACCGCCAAGGTGCTGTCGGCCATGCGCAGCGAGTTCGGCGGCCACGCCGAGAAGCAGACCGGCGCCGGCTCCTAGCCCGACGCCTCCGCGTGCCCGGGCAGCCGACCGGCCGCCGCCCACCGCCCGACCAGCAAAGGACGTCCGCCATGGCCGAGTCCGCGCATTCCCGTCCGCCGCGCCCCGCGGAGCACGTCGTCGTGCTGTTCGGCGCGACGGGCGACCTGGCCCGGCGCAAGCTGCTGCCCGGGCTGTTCCACCTCGCCAAGGCGGGGCTGCTGCCGCACCGCTACCGGATCGTGGGGACCTCCCCGGCGGCCGAGGCCCTGGACGACGCGGCCTTCCGGGCGCACGCGCGGAAGGCCGTGGCGGAGTTCGGGCGCTCGAAGCCCGAAGGAGCGGCCTGGCAGGAGTTCGAGTCCACCCTGTCCTTCGGTGCGGCCGACGAGGGCGCCACCGGGCCGCTGGAGGAGGCGGTGCGCACGGCCGAGCAGGCGGTCGGCGGCACCCCGCGGCGGCTGTTCCACCTCGCCGTGCCCCCGGTGGCGTTCACCTCCGTGATCGGGATGCTCGGGAGCACCGGGCTGGCCGAGGACGCCCGGGTCATCGTCGAGAAGCCGTTCGGTACCGACCTCGCGTCGGCGCGCGCGCTCAACTCGGCCATCCACGCCGTCTTCGACGAGTCCCGGGTGTTCCGCATCGACCACTTCCTGGGCAAGGAAGCGGTGGACAACATCCTCGCGCTGCGGTTCGCCAACGGGCTGTTCGAGCCCATCTGGAACCGCGATCACATCAGCCACGTGCAGATCGACGTGCCCGAGCGGATCGACATCCAGGGCCGCGCCCACTTCTTCGAGGGCACCGGCACCTTCCGGGACATGGTGGTCACCCATCTGTTCCAGCTGCTGGGGTTCGTGGCGATGGAGCCGCCGGTGGCCCTGGAGGCACAGGCGCTCCGGGACGAGCAGGTGAAGGTCTTCCGCAGCATGCGGCCGCTGGACCCGGCGCACGTGGTCCGCGGCCAGTACGACGGCTACCGCGCCGAGCCCGGGGTCGATCCGGCCTCCGACACCGAGACCTTCGTCGCGCTGCGCGTGGGCATCGACAACTGGCGCTGGGCCGGGGTGCCCTTCCAGCTGCGCACGGGCAAGGCGCTGGCCGAGGGCCGGCACGTGGTCACCCTCGGCCTGCGCAAGCCCGCGCTGAGCATGTTCCCGCTCGACGCGCGGGCGGCGGGTGCCGGGCGGGCCAACGCACTGGTCATCGACTTCGCCGACCCCGGATCCCTCACCTTCAGGATCCTCGTCAAGGAGCCCGGCCCGGCGATGCGGCTGGAGGAGGCCGACATGGTGTTCGGGTACGACACCTCCTTCGCCTCCGAGAACTCCCTGGAGGGGTACGAGCACCTCATCCTGGAGGCGATGCTCGGCGACCAGTCGCTCTTCACCCGGTCCGACGGCATCGAACGGCTCTGGGAGGTCGCGGCCCCGCTGCTGGAGGCACCTCCGCCGGTGGAGCCGTACGCAAAGGGCAGCTGGGGACCGGCCGGCATCAAGGCGGTCACCGCGCCCCACCGGTGGCACCTCCCCGACGGGCACTGACCCCTCCGCTCCGGGCGCCGGCCGGCGCCGCGGCGCTGCTCCGAACGCCACACCGGCCCATCCGGACGGGGGACCCTGCTCCCGCCGTCGACGCCCCGGGCTGCGGGAGGCGCCGACCGCTCCTAGCCTCGACGGCATGCTGGGACTTCCCGACCACGTCACCGCCTGCCTGTTCGACCTCGACGGCGTCCTCACCAAGACCGCGAAGGTCCACGCAGCCGCCTGGAAACAGATGTTCGACGACTACCTGCGGCGGCGCGCCGCCGACGAGGGCAAGGTCTTCGTGCCCTTCGACCCCGTGGAGGACTACGACGAGTACGTGGACGGCCGCCCCCGCGAGGACGGCGTACGCACCTTCCTCGCCGCCCGCGGCATCACCCTGCCCGAGGGCGACCCGGGGGACGGCCCCGGGGAGGAGACGGTGCACGGCCTGGGCACCCGCAAGAACAACCTGGTCCTCCGCATGATCCGCGAGCAGGGCGTGGAGGCGTACGACGGCTCGGTGGCCTACCTCCGGGCCGTCCGCGACGCCGGACTGCACCGCGCCGTCGTCTCCGCCAGCGCCAACTGCCGGGACGTTCTGGTCGCGGCCGGCATCGAGGACCTGTTCGAGCAGCGCATCGACGGCGTCACCGTCACCGAGCAGCACCTGCACGGCAAGCCGGCCCCCGACAGCTACCTGGCGGCCGCGGAGCTCTTCGGCGTCGACCCGCGGAACGCCGCCGTGTTCGAGGACGCGCTGGCCGGGGTAGCCGCCGGCCGGGCCGGGAACTTCGGCTTCGTCGTCGGCGTCGACCGCACCGGCCAGGCGGCCGAACTGCGCGACCACGGGGCCGACGTCGTGGTCACCGACCTCTCCGAACTGCTGGACCGCGGATGATCACCCACACCGGTTTCGCCACCGACCCCTGGCAGCTGCGGGAGACCAACCTCGACCTGGACGTCCTCGCCCAGAGCGAGTCCGTGTTCGCCCTGTCCAACGGCCACCTCGGCTGGCGCGGCAACCTCGACGAGGGCGAACCGCACGGGCTGCCCGGCACCTATCTGGCCGGCGTGCACGAGACGCACCCCCTCCCCTACGCCGAAGCCGGCTACGGCTATCCGGAGTCCGGGCAGACCACGATCAACGTCACCGACGGGAAGATCGTGCGGCTGCTCGTCGACGACCATCCCTTCGACCTGCGCTACGGCGAGCTCGTCGCGCACGAAAGGGTTCTGGACTTCCGCACCGGAGTGCTGGACCGCACCGTGGAGTGGTGCACGCCCTCCGGGCGGAGGGTGCGCCTGACCACCCGGCGGCTGGTGTCCCTCACCCAGCGCGCCGTGGCCGCGATCGCGTACACGGTCGAGGTGGTCGACGCCCCGGCGACCGTGGCCGTGCAGTCCGAGCTGGTCGCCAACGAGCAGCTCCCCGGCCTCTCCGGGGACCCGCGCGTGGCCGCCGTGGTCGACTCCCCGCTCCTTCCCGAGGAGGACCAGGCGCGCGACACCCGGCTGCGGCTGATCCACTGCACCCGCGCGAGCCGGCAGCGGGTGGCGGTGGCCGCCGACCACCTCGTGGACGGGCCTGAGGGCACCACCTGGGCGGCGGAGAGCGAGCCCGACGTCGCCCGGCTTACCGTGACCGCCGACCTGGCGCCCGGGCAGCGGCTCACCCTGGTCAAGTTCGTCGCCCACGGCTGGTCCGCGGAACGGTCGCTGCCCGCCCTGCGCGACCAGGTGGAGGGGGCGCTCGCGGCGGCCCGGAACACCGGCTGGCAGGGACTGCTCGACCAGCAGCGCGCCTGCCTCGACGAGTTCTGGGGCAGTGCCGACGTCGAGGTGGAGGGGGACGCGGAGGTCCAGCAGGCCGTGCGCTTCGCCCTGTTCCACCTCTTCCAGGCCGCCGCGCGGGCCGAGGAGCGCGCCATCGCCGCCAAGGGCCTGACCGGGACCGGCTACGACGGGCACGCCTTCTGGGACACCGAGTCCTTCGTGCTGCCCGTGCTCACCCACACCGCGCCGCTCGCCGTGGCGCCCGCCCTCCGGTGGCGGCACGCGACGCTGCCCAGCGCACTGGAGCGGGCCCGGCAGCTCGGCCTCAAGGGCGCCGCGTTCCCCTGGCGCACCATCAGCGGCGCCGAGTGCTCCGCCTACTGGCCCGCCGGCACCGTCGCCTTCCACGTCAACGCCGACATCGCCGGATCCGTCGCCCGGTACGTGACCCTCACCGGTGACGAGGACTTCGGCCGCGGACCCGGCCTGGAGCTGCTGGTGCACACGGCGCGCCTCTGGCGGTCGCTGGGCCACTTCGACGCCGGGGGCACCTTCCACATCGACGGGGTGACCGGCCCGGACGAGTACAGCGCCATCGCCCGGGACAACCTCTACACCAATGTGATGGCCCGGCTGAACCTGCTGGCCGCCGCCGAGGCGGTGGGCCGGTACCCCGACCGGGCGCAGGACCTGGACGTCGGGGCCGAGGAGGCGGCGGACTGGCGGAACACCGCCGCCCGGGTGGCGATCCCGTACAACGACCGGCTGGAGGTGCACGAGCAGGCCCTGGGCTTCACCGACCAGGAGCCGTGGGACTTCGAGGGCACGGCCGAGGACCAGTACCCCCTGCTGCTGCACTTCCCGTACTTCGACCTCTACCGCAAACAGGTCGTCAAGCAGGCCGATCTGGTCCTGGCGATGATCGCCTGCCCGGACGACTTCACGGCCGCGGAGAAGGCCCGCAACTTCGCCTACTACGAGCCGCTGACCGTGCGGGACTCCTCCCTCTCCGCCTGCTGCCAGGCGGTCCTCGCCGCCGAGACCGGCCACCTGCACCTCGCCTGGGCCTACGCCCGCGAAGCGGCCCTGATGGACCTGGACGACCTCGAACACAACACCCGCGACGGCCTGCACCTGGCTTCGCTCGCCGGTACGTGGATCTCCCTGGTCCAGGGTCTGGGCGGTCTGCGCCGGCCCCATCCCCCGTCCGCTCCCGGGAGCGGGGACGCGGAGCCGCCGCTTCGGTTCGCCCCGCGGCTGCCGCCCAGCCTGACCCGGCTGGCGTTCACCGTCCGCGTGCGGGGGCGCAGGCTGCACGTCGACATCGGGCAGGACTCGACCCGGTACACGCTGCGCTCGGGCGAGCCCCTCACCGTGGTGCACCACGGCACCGTGGCCCCGGTGAGCACGGACGCGCCGGCCGAGCTCCCCGTCCCGGCGGCCGCCGAGGCTCCCGAACCCCGCCAGCCCAAGGGGCGTGCGCCCCGGGCGTGAGGCGGCGGGCTCAGGACGGACGTACGGGCGGGACGGAGGGAGGTGCGGGATGGTTCGGATCCACGAGCGGGCGCAGCGCCTGAAGGGCCGGGCCGCGGCGCTCCGCGAGCGCCGTGCCCGGGAACAGGCGCGCCAGGACGCCGAGGAGAGAGCCGAGCGGGCCCGGCAGGCGGAGGCCCGGCGGGCCCGTCCCCGGCCCTCCGAACCGGCCCAGGCGGTGCCCTGGGGCGTACGGGTCGCGGCGGAGGCGGGCTGGCGGTTCGTGGTCCTCGCCGCGACCGTGTGGATCGTGATGCGGGTGATCGGTTCGGTCCGGCTGATCGCGCTCGTCCTCGTCGCCGCGCTGCTGGTCACCGCGCTGCTCCAGCCGACGGTGGCCCGGCTGCACCGCGGCGGCCTGTCGCGGGGACTGGCCACCGTGACCACGGCGCTCTGCGGGTTCATCGCGCTGGGTCTGGCCGGCTGGTTCGTCGTATGGCAGGTGCTGGACAACCTGGGGAGCCTCTCCAGCCGGCTCCAGGAGGGCATCGACGAGCTGAAGCGGTGGCTCCTGAACAGCCCGTTCCATGTGACCGAGGAGCAGATCAACGACATCGCCGGGAAGCTGAGCGACGCGATCGGCGCCCGCTCCGACAAGATCGCCTCCACCGGTCTCCAGGGCGTGACCATCCTGGTGGAGGTGATCACCGGCCTGCTCCTGACGATGTTCTGCACCCTGTTCCTGCTGTACGACGGGAAGCGCATCTGGGAGTGGACGCTCCGGCTCGTGCCGGCGGCGGCCCGGCCGGGGATGGCCGGGGCGGGACCGCCGGCCTGGCGCACGCTCACCGCGTACATCCGCGGGACGATGCTCGTGGCGCTGATCGACGCCGTGTTCATCGGCGTGGGCATCTACTTCCTCGGGGTGCCCCTCGCGGTGCCGATCGCCGTGGTGATCTTCGTGTCCTCCTTCGTGCCCCTGGTCGGCGCGGTCGCCTCGGGCGCGCTGGCGGTGATCGTCGCGCTGGTCACCCAGGGGGCGTTCACCGCGCTGATGACGCTGATGGTGGTGCTCCTCGTCCAGCAGATCGAGGGCCACGTCCTGCAGCCGTTCATCCTGGGGCGGGCGGTGCGGGTGCATCCGCTGGCGGTGGTGCTGGCCGTGACCACCGGCGGGCTGATCGCCGGGATCGGCGGTGCGGTGGTCGCTGTCCCGCTCGTCGCCGTCGCCAACACCGTGGTCGGGCACCTGCGCGCCCGTGCGGAGGACGAGCCGGAGCCCGACCGGGAGCCGGGGCGGGAACCCGGTGGGAAACCGGGGCAGGAGCCCTGATCAGGGGTGTGTGCCTCCGGCGGTGTGGTCCGCGTGGGGGGACGCGCCGTGCT
Source organism: Streptomyces sp. NPDC089799 (assembly GCF_040684755.1). Taxonomy (NCBI): domain Bacteria; kingdom Bacillati; phylum Actinomycetota; class Actinomycetes; order Kitasatosporales; family Streptomycetaceae; genus Streptomyces; species Streptomyces sp. NPDC089799. The sequence continues at coordinate 25,234 of NZ_JBFBGR010000005.1, forward strand.
GGGGGGACGTACCGTGCTGCGGGGCCGATTCGATGGTGCCGCCCAGTCGGGTGCGGAGCGGGGTGAGGGCCTCGGGGGTCGCCGCCGTGACGACCCAGCGGGCGCCGACGAGGTAGGTGCCGCCGTAGTCACGGGCCGCCGCCAGCCAGGCGTCGCGCCCCTGGTCGGAGGCGAAGGTGGCCATGCGGTACGCGCCCGGGCCCGACCCGCACGCCCCCTCGCGCACCTCCTCGGCGTCGACGGTGGTCTCGGGGGTGCAGCCGAGTGCGCCGGCGATCTCCTGGAGGGAGGCGGGGCGCACGGCGGGGGCCCGGTCCGGGGCCGGGACGGGATCCTGCGGGGCGGCCGTGCCCCCGCCGGCGCAGCCACCGCACAGGAGCAGCAGGGGCAGGACGGCGCGGGTGGCGAAGGGGCGGAAGCTCGGGGGCACGGCTGCCTCACAGGGGCGGGGAGGGTGTCGGGGCGGGTTGCGGAGGGGCGGGTTGGAGGGGCGGGGGCTCCGTCAGGCGGCCTTCTTGCCGGTGTCGGTGACGGCGAACCACAGGTTCTGCGCCTTGTGGCCGTTGGTCTGTCCGGGTGCGGTGTCCCCGGTGAAGGTGTAGACCGGCCAGCAGTCGATCGTCAGCTGTTCGGTGCCGTCCGGCCGCTTCACCTTCCCGACGAGTTCGGGCCGGATTCCGGAGGTCTTCGTCTTGTCCACGGGGGCGGCGGGCTTCCACGTTTCCGCGCAGGCGCCGACACAGGCGATCTTCATCGGCCAGGCGCTGTCCTTGGCGAACCGGTAGAGGGTCCGCCACTGTCCGTCCACGAGGATCTTCCCCAGCTTTTCGTTCGACGCCACGGAGAGTTCCTTGTCCGAACCCGCCCCGGTTCCCGATCCTGAATCGCCTCCGTTGTCCCCGGCGCCATTCCCTCCGTAATTCGATCCGCTGTCCGCGGGCTTCCCTCCCATGTCCATTCCGGAATGGCCGGAGCCGCCCGGCTTCTGTTTCGCGTCGACGGCCTTCCTGCCGTCCGGTGCAAGCGCGTGCCAGGTGCCTCCGACGCCCTCGCCCTTCGCCTCGCCCGGTGCGGTGTCCTTGGCGTAGCGGTACACCGGCCAGCCGCCGAGGGTGAGCTGCTTGGTGCCGTCCGCCCGGGTGACCGACCCGATGAGGCCGGCCTCGATGCCGGTGGTGGCCGCCGCGCCGTCGGCGGGCACCGGCGGCCAGGCCTTGGCGCAGTCGCCCTCGCAGGCCGACTTGGGGGGCTTGGCCGTGTCCTTGTCGAAGCGGTAGAGGGAGGCGCCCTCGCTGTCGGTGACCACGGTGCCGACGCCCGCGATCTCCCGGACGGCGAGCCGGCCGGCCGGTCCGGACTCCTCCGCGGACTGTGCGGATCCGCCGTAGGCGTCGCCGGTGTCCGCTCCCCCGCCGGAGCCGTATCCCGAACCGGATCCGTAGACGTCCTGCTGGGCCTTTCCGGCGGCTGCCGGCTGTACGAGGTTCGCGCTGCGGGCATTGTTGTCGCCGTTGCTGCCGCAGCCCACGGCCAGGGACAGGAGGACGGCCACCGATCCGGCTGCCGCGAGGCGGCTCTTCTTCTTCACGGTTTCTCCTTCGAGTCGTTTCCGGAGGGGCTTGCCGAGATATTCATAAACCCTGGCGAGCCCCCGGAATTGGATCGGGCGGGAATTTGTCAAATTCCGCCAAGCCGTGAACTCGGGCTGCTGTGCGGGACGTTCGGGCGGGTGCCGACCGTTCATTCCTGGATGCGGAGGGCGAGTGCGGGGCAGCGCCGTACCGCCCGCAGGGCCTTGGGCCGCAGCCGTCCGGGAACGGGCATGACGGCCTGCGCCGGGTAGCCGTCGGCGTCCAGCCGTACGACGTCCGGCAGCAGGTCCACGCACAGCCCGTGGCCCTTGCACAGCGTCCAGTCCACGACGAGCCGCTCGGGGTCCTCCTGGGCGTGCAGGGGCAGCGTCCCCTGGACGCGTCGGCCGCAGCCGCTGCCGAGAGCGTGGTCGCGGAACTCCTCGGCGAAGACGGTGAAGGCGGAGGCCACGAAGGAGGCGGTGCCGTCCGGGTGGCTGCACGCGCCGCGTCCCCGCACTCCGCGTGCGCGGGCCTCCACCGCCTCCCAGGCGGCCCGTCCTCCCCCGGCGACCAGTTCCTCCACCGCGGAGGCGAGCGAGGGCAGCCCCCGGACGCAGGGGCCGCACTGGCCCGCCGATTCGTCGGCCATCCAGCGGACCACCCGGGCGACCTCGCCGGCCGGGCAGGTGTCCGCCGGGAGGGGCAGGACGGCCCCGGCCCCCAGGACGGCGCCGGCCGTGGCCAGGGACTGCCGTGAGAGGGTCACCGAACGGGCTGCGGCGGGGGCCAGGAACCGCCCGTGGTAGCCGCCGACGAGGACGCCCTCGCCCGGGGAGAAGCCGAACAGCTCCAGGACGTACGCCAGTGAGGTGCCGGCGGGCACCTCGACGACCGTCGACCCGGCGATGGTGAGCAGCAGCGTCCCCGGTTCGGTCGGCAGGCCGAGCGTGCGGTAGCCGGAGGAGCCGAGGCGGGCCGCGACGGCGAGCTGGGCGTAGGTCTCGGTGTTGGACAGCAGGGTGGGCACGCCGCCGAGGCCGCGGTCGCTGGTGCGCACCTTCTGGCCGGAGGGGAGCGCGGCCCTGCCCTCGATGCCGTTGATCAGCGAGGTGCCCTCGCCCGTGACGAAGCGTTCGGGCAGCCGGGCGACGCGGACCAGGCCGCCGGCCGGACCCCGTTCGGCGACCGCGGTGCGTACGGACCGGGCGACGTCCTCCCGGGTGACGCCGATGACCACCTCCTCGGCGCCCACCGCCGCGGCGGCCAGCAGGGCTCCGTCGAGGACCAGGTGCGGGGTGTGGAGCAGCACGGCCGTGTCCTTGAGGCAGCTCGGTTCGCCCTCGCTGCCGTTGACGACGACCGCCGTCCGGCCGTCGCGGGCGGCGGCGGTGCGCAGGACGGCCCGCAGCTTGCGGGCGAAGGGGAATCCCGCTCCGCCCCTGCCCCGCAGGTCGATGCGCTCGGCGAGTGCGGCGAGGTCCTCGGGGCCGTAGGCGGGGAGTGGCCCGTGGACGGCGAGGTGGTCGTTCGCGTCCAGTCGCGGGAGGGCGTCGAGTCCGGCCAGCACCCGCGGGGGGCCCACGCAGCCGAGGACGGGGGTGGTCACGCCCGCCACGAGCGCTCCCGGGCGCCGCCCTCCGGCCGGGCGGGCGGCTCGGGGGCCCCGTCGGGCCGGCGCGTGACGGCGTCGAGGCGGCTGGTGACGAAGGGGGATTCGGCTCCGTAGGGGAGGCGGTCGGGGACGGTCGGGTGGACCGGGCGCTCCGGGGCCACGATCCAGGCGGGCGCGGACGGCGGGGCGGCGGGAGCGCCTGCGGGGGGCGGGCCCGCGGGCCGGCCGGCGGGAGGACCCGCGGAAGGACCGGCGAACGGGTCGGCGAACGGGTCGGCGAACGGTGCCGTGAGCAGGTCCGGGCGCCCGGCGGCCGGGCGCGGGCCGGCGCCGGTTCCCGCACCGGATCCCGCTCCGGCACTCATGCCGAGCCCCACGCCCGCGACCGCTGCCGGTCCCGGCCCCGCCGCCTGTCGGGCCAGCCGGGCGGTCAGGAGCTCGGCGGCCCATTCGGCCGGGCGCCGTACGAAACGGTCCTTCACGCTTTGCCGGCCCTGCCCGGGCGCACGATCGGCGGAGGGCGCCTGCGCGGCGGCCGGGCGGGCGCGCTCCGCACGCAGCCTCGCCCTCAGCCGTACGAGCAGCAGGGCCGCGACGGCCAGGATGCACAGGGCGTAGGCGGCGGTCACCCAGCCGGCCGCGGAACGGCCGGACTTGAGGCCGTGCACCAGCGCGGCCCCCCAGGCCGGATAGGCGCCCAGGTGCAGGGCCCGCCACCAGGACGACCGGCCCTTGGTGGCGAACGCGCTGCGGACCGCGCCCGATACCGCCACGGACACGAAGAAGTACCCGGCGAGGCTGCCGAGGCCGATGAGGAAGGGCCGGTCCCCGCCCGAGAAGGGGACGAGGACGTCGAGGAGACCCGCCCGCGCCTCGGCGACCTTGATCCATATGTGCAGCACCAGGAAGCCGAGCCCGCCGACGGCGAGACCCCGGTGCACCCCCTGGGCGATCAGCCGGTGCCCCGAGGTGAGGAACACCCGGTCCGTGGCGGCCAGGCCCCACAGGACGGCGGAGGTCAGGGAGACGAGGGCGAGGACGCCGGCTCCGTAGTCGAGGAAGTCCCACAGGCGGGTGAGGGCTCCCGCGTGGGCCAGCACTCCCAGGGCGAGCAGGGCGGCGAGGGCGGCGCAGGCCAGGGCCGCGGGGCGGATGCCACCGGCCCGGGAGAGCAGCGGCGGCCTGCGCACGGCGCGCCGTCCGGTGGCCGCGGCCGCGCCGGCGTGGCGTCTGCTGCGGCGGACCCGGTGGGAGTGGGGCGCGCGGGGCGGGGACAGGGACATCGGTTCTCCCATACGTCCAGGTCCGAGGCATGGCTCTGCGCTCTCGGTGCCCGGGGGTCGACGGAACTGCTCCGCGGCGGGCGGCAGTCGGGAGGCTCGCCGACCGGGAGCGGGGGCCGGAGTGCAGAAGCATCGTGGACTTCCGCAACACCTCCACCACGTTTATCGAATCGTGACAAGTTCTTGCGCGCGTGGCATCGTGCTGCCCCAACTCCCCGGAGGATTCCGTTCCAACGGCGCGGTGACAGGAAGGAGCCGACTGCTCGTGCGAATCCCGACCCTGCGTGCCACCGCGCGCCCGACGGCCCACACGAGACGCGGCCGAGGGAAGACAAGTGGACGGCACTCTCCAGGAGGGTGTACGAGGTGCCCGACTCCCCGTCTGCACCGGCGCAGACGGGAAAGGGGCGGCGCGAGGGGCCTGCCACCCTCCCCCATGGGGGCAGGTCGTACCCCGGCAAGAACGAGGTAACACATGTGCGAACTGCTGAACCGAATCTGGGCCCGCCCTCGGGGCGAATGGACCCGGGTCCTGCGCAGGGAACTGCCCGCACTGGCCTCCACCATGGTGGAAGAGCTCAAGGACGGGATGTCAGGCTTCGCCGAACTGGTCGACGACCGTGACGACGAGGTGGTCAGGGCCTTCGAGACCGCCCTGCTCACGGCGCTGGGCTACCGCGAGCCGGTGCCCCGGCCGCAGGACCGGGAGGCGGTGCACGGCACGGCCCCCGACGGACGCTCCATGCCGTCCCGGGTCGACGGACCGCCCGGTCTCTCCGAGCTGTCCGAGCTGTCCGAGCTGTCCGACCACCCCGAACTGCCCGGACTCCCGGGGGCGTTCCGGAGGGACGGCGACGGCGCCTACGAGTCCGCCGCCGGGCACCCCGACGTCGAGGACGCCGCGGCCGGGCACCGCGCTCTGGAGCGGATACCGCGACAGCGCCGGCCGGAGGACTCCGGCGACCGGATGCCGTCCCGGAGCCGGCCCCGGAACCCGCACGGGCCGGGAAAGACGGTCCCGCTGACGGTCGTACCGCCCACCGGCCCGGAGAACACCTCCGAACGCCCCCGGCGCGAGCTGTTCTCCGCTCTCACGAGTGACATGCCCATGTCTGAAATTGCCCTGTCGGAGCTGGCCCGCGCCGCCGACTGGCCCCTTGCGGCCGAGGTGCGGGCGATCGCCCTGGCGACGCCGGGCGAAACGCAGCAGCTGGCCGCCGCCCTGGACGACGGGCTCGCCGGCGTGGTCTGCGGCCAGCCGTGCCTGCTCGTCCCCAGCCCGGAGGACCCCGACGCCCGCACCGCCCTGGAGGCCCTGCTGCGCGGCCGGCTGGCCGCGGTGGGCCACCCCGTCGCCCCCGGCGACACCTCCCACTCCCTGCGCTGGGCCGTGCGACTGCTGACCCTGGCCCCGCACCGGCCCGCCCCGGACGGCCAGCCGCTCTTCGTCGACGACCACCTCTCGACGCTCCTCCTGCTGCAGGACGAGCCGCTGGCGCACGCACTGGCCGCGCGCTGGCTGCAGCCGCTGGCCAACCTGACACCGCGCCAGAGCGAGCGGCTCGAAGTGACCCTGCTCGCCTGGCTCGAAGGCGGCGGCGCGCCCGAGGCCGCCAAGGCACTGCAGGTCCACCCCCAGACGGTGCGCTACCGGATGCGGCAGCTGGAGAAGCTGTTCGGTCCGGCCCTGCGTGACCCCCGTACCCGCTTCGAGCTCGAAATGGCCCTCCGCAGCAGGCGGTTGATGGCCCGGGTACGACGCCAGAACCCGCGGGCGGGGCGCAAGGTGCGCACCCCCGCGACCGATGTCACCCCCCTCGGACTGGGGCGCATGGCCCGCGTGAACGGCCTGTAGCGACCGCCGCCGGGCGGAGCGGTACCCTCCCCGCCGCCTCCGCCCGGCCCGGTCCGGCGCCCCTGCGGCCCCGGTCCCCTCACCGCCTTGGTGGCGCGAGGGGACCGGGGCTGTGGCGTGTCCGGGGGCGGTGGGGTGTCCGGGAGCGGTGAGGCGTCCGGGGGCGGTGAGGTATCCGGGGGCGGTGGCGCGGCCGGGGCTGCGGCACGTACGGAGGCGGTGGCACATACAGGCGCAGTGGCACATACAGGCGCGGTGGCACGTACGGGGGCGGTGGCACATACAGGGGCGGTGGCACGGACGGGGACCGCAGCGCGTTCGGTGGCCGCGGCGTGACGGGGACCGCGGCGTGACGGGGGCTGTGGCACGTACGCGGACCGACCGCAGCCGCGCGTCCCCGGGCCCGTACGCGACCGGTGCCGGCCCGGAGCCGATGCTCCGGGCCGGCACCGCGCCGGGGAGGCCGGGGTCAGCGGCAGGCACGCCCGCCGTTGATGCAGCGCACCGCGCGCCCCATCAGGCCCTCCGACATGACGTTGATGAAGTCGCCGTGGTCCGTCACCGGCTTGTGGAGCTGCTCGGGGAAGCTGTCCACGGCGAAGCGCGAGCCGGGCGGCACGCTGTAGACGATCCGCTGCACCAGCTGCGGTACGGCCCTGAAGCCGGGCTTGCAGGAACCGTCCCGGTTGGCGAAGGCCACGTGGGTGCGGTGGTTGGCGCTGTCGATGTTCCGGCCGTCCCAGCAGCTCTGGAAGTTGAAGGTGCGCACCACGTCGCTGCCCTTGGGGCAGAGCGGATACTTGTCCTTGAGCTGGCGGTTCTCGAATCCGGTGCAGCTCCACGAGGCGTTGGCGTTGGCGGTGCCGTTGGTGAACGCCTTGGCGTCGCCGGTGATGATCCGCAGGAAGCGGGGCATGGCCGTGACCTTCGACACCGGGCTGCCCTTGAACTCGATGGTGACCTGTTTGGGCCGCAGGATGGTGCCGACGTTGCCGTCCTGACCGCCGCCGGGCGCCTGCGCGTCCCGTTCCGCGCGGCCGTCGCGGAGCCGGAGCACCGGCCAGTAGTAGGTGGACTGGTCGCCGTTGGTGCAGGTGGTGCCGGAGGCGGCGAGGCTGTTGTTGGTGGAGAAGGCGTCGGTGGTCCGGTTGCCGACGTAGTCGTGCATGTGGTGGGCGCCGTTGCTGACGCCCGGCGCGACGATGACGTTGTCGGGGTTGAAGTGGCCGTTCTCGTTGCGGCCGCAGTTCACCGAGAAGGAACCCGTGGAGGCGCCCTGGCGGACTCCCGGCTTGCGCACGTTGGGCCGGACGGTGCCGATGGCGACGAAGTCGCTGCGGGCGGGCGAGCGCTGCCCGGCGGCCGCCGCCGCGCCGCCTTCGGCGGCGGCCTGCCGGTCCGCGGCCGGCTCGGCCTCGGCCTGCTGCATCCGGCAGTTGCTGAGGCCGTCCAGCCCCTGCGGGCGCGCACCGGCTCCGGCGATCGCGTCGCCGATGGCGTCGATGGTCCTGCCGCGCTCTTCCTTCAGCCCGCCCAGGAGGGCGTTGCGGTCGGCCCGGCCGGAGGAGAGCCGCGTGTAGGCGTCGGCGACCTGGTTGTCCAGCTGCGCGAGGTTCCGGTCGACCTCCTGCCGGGCCCCGTCGGGAACGGTGCGCAGCTTGTCCCCGACGTCGGGGCAGTCGATGGTGGCCGTCGCCGGTGCGGCGCGCTCCTCCTGTCCGGCGAAGGCGCCCTGGGCGATGAACACGACACCGCCGCTGCCCAGTACGAGGGCGGAGACCATGGCGAGGAGCTTGCGTGACATCCAGGGACGGTGTGCGCGGCCCTGTCGGCCTTCTCGGCCCTGTCGGCCCTTTCGGCCCATTCGGCTCATGCGATCACTTCACTTCGTCGGTCGGAGGGGAGTGGAGGGGGTGCGTGGGGAGACGGAACCGGCGGGCGGGGTGTCCGCGAGGCCGTCGAAGTCGACCAGTCCGCTGGCTTCGAGCACGCTGATGTGGTCCAGGACGGTGCTGTTGGCGTCGGTGGCCAGCGCCCGGACCATCGAGTTGCGCGTCTGTGCGCGCACCTGGGCGACGAGGGTGAACACCTTGCCGTGCGCCCTGCGCAGCAGCTGGATGAACAGGGGTTCGTACGCGGCGCCCCGGGCCGCTTCCAGCTGGTCGAGCCAGGCCTGCTGCTGGCCGGAGGGCTGGTTCGGCAGCTCCATGCCGAGGGCCTGGCCCACTTCCAGGACGCGCCGGTCCAGTTCGCTGTGGCCCTCGACGAGGTGCTCGCCGGCGATCCGGACGGTGGGGCGTTCGCCCTTCTGCATGGCCTGCCGGCCCGCGGGCAGCTCCCACAGTCCGGCGAGCCGCACCTTGCGGACGAAGTCCCGGTCCTGGGGGGTCAGCGGCCCGAAGGCCGTGCTCATCGTGCCGAGGCCGTCGTCGTCCCCGGACGGGGACGGCACGGCGGCCGCGGCGGTCCTGCCGCCGAACGTGTGGGCGGGGATCAGCAACGCGAGCAGCGTGCAGGCGAGGGCGGCGATGACGACGCCCGTGGCCAGCACGTGTCTCGACGCCAGCGACATGCCGCCGACGGCAGAACGACGCAATGACAGCACTGTGCCTCCTTGTCACGGGGACCGGGAGGGCGGGCGCCTGCCGATGGGCGGTGTGCCGGTGCTCTGTCGGCGTGGTGCCGTCGGCGTGGTGCTTCTCGTTCGGTGTCGCCGGCGTGGTGTCGCCGGCGTGGTGTGCCGACGTACCGGTGCCGTCGCGCACCCGCGCTCCCCGGATGCCAGGTGACGGTAGTGCCGTGCGCGGGCCCCGTTCGGAAGGGCATCACGAATGGACAAAGAACCGGGCGGGGCCCGGGAGGCTGGTAATGTGCCGCGGCCCCGCAGAGGGTCAGGGCCTCGGGCCGGACGGCCTCGGGTCAGGCGTCGCGCTCCATGGTGGGGCGGAGGCGTTCGAGGAGGGCGTAGAGCGTCGCGCTCTCGGCGGCGTCGAGGGTGTCGAGCGCGCCGCGGGTGGCCTGCATCTCCTCGCGGACGCGGCGGATGACCTCGCGCCCGGCGTCGGTCGCGACGACGTTCTTCACCCGGCGGTCGGCCGGATCGGCTTCCCGCCGGACCAGCTCGCGGGCCTCCAGCCGGTCCACGATGCCGGTGACGTTCGAGGCGTCGCACACCAGCAGGGCGGCGAGGCCGCGCATCGGCACCGGGCCGTCGAGCTGGGCGAGGACGCGGGCCTGGGTGGAGGTGAGCCCGTGGTGCGCCGCCGCGGCCGCGAAGTCGCGCCACTGGGCGGTGCCGATGGCGGCGAGCAGCTCCAGGAGCTGGAGCTTGGTCGGGGTGTGCGGGGCGGTGGCGCTCATGGCGGGGAGCGTAATCAGACTGCTTGAGATTATCAACCTTTTACTTGACGTTCTTAACCATTGAGATCTACCGTCTTCGAAGTACTTGAGGACATGAAACATCTACGATCTGAAGCAGTGAGAAGGTCACCCTCCGTCATGAGCACCAGCGCACCCTCCCAGGCCACGCCCGAGGTCAAGAGCAGGAACGAGACGGTCATCGTCTTCGCCCTGAGCCTCGCCGCGATGGTCGTGTCGATGATGCAGACCCTGCCGGTCCCGATCCTGGGCCTCATCCGCAACGATCTCGGCGCCTCGACCGCCGGCGTCAGCTGGGTGACCACCGCCACCCTGCTCTCCGCCGCGGTCTTCACCCCGCTGCTCGGCCGCTTCGGCGACCAGCACGGCAAGAAGCCCACGCTGGTGGCGGTGCTCGGCGTGATGGTCGCCGGCTCCGTGATCGCCGCCATGGCGACGTCGCTGCCGCTGCTCATCCTGGGCCGGACGCTCCAGGGCGCCGCCACCGCGATCTTCCCGCTGGCCCTCTCCGTGCTGCGCGACGAGCTCCGCCCGCAGAAGCTCCCCGGCGCCATGGCCCTGGTCAGCGGCACCCTCGCGTTCGGCAGCGGCCTCGCGCTCGTCGCCACCGGCCTGCTCACCTCGGGCTCCGACGCCGACTACCGCAACGCGTTCTGGATGGCCACGGCCTTCGCGGTCCTCGCGCTGCTCGCCGTCGTCTTCCTGGTGCCCGCGACCCGGACCAAGACCGGTGGCCGCACCGACTTCCTCGGTGCGCTCACGCTCGGCCTCACCCTGCTGCTGCTCCTGCTGGCCATCTCGCAGGGCCACGAGTGGGGCTGGACCTCCGGCCGTACGCTGGGCAGCTTCGCCGGCGCGGCCGTGATGGCGGTGCTCTGGGTGCTGACCGAGCTCAAGGTCCGCGAGCCCCTGGTCGACATGCGGATGTTCGTGCACCGCCCGGTCCTCATGGCCAACCTGGCCGGCGTCCTCGTCGGCTTCGGCATGTTCGCGAACTTCCTCGGCATCTCCTACCTCGTCCAGATGCCCGAGGCGATCACCGGATACGGTTTCGACGCCTCCATCCTCCGCGCCTCCGTCGAGTTCCTGCTGCCGAGCGCGATCGTCTCGCTGCTCGCCTCCCCGATCGGCGGCCGGCTGGTCCGGCACCGCGGCCCCCGTTACGTGCTCTTCGTGGCCGCGGCGTTCGGTGCCGTCGGCTTCGGCTGGCTCGCGCTCGACCACGCCCACACCGCCTCCGTCATCGGCGCCGGCCTCTTCGCCGGTGCGGCCGTGAGCTTCGGTTACGCCGCCATGCCCGCCGTGATCATGGCCAGCGTCCCGCCCCACCAGAGTGGTATCGCCAACGGCATCAACTCCATCTCGCGCTCCACCGGCAGTGCGATCGGCAGCGCCGTGGTCACCACGATCCTGGCCTCGAAGACCATCGAGCACCTGCCCGCGGGCGTCCCCGCGCTCCCGGCCGAGTCCGGCTTCACCCTCACCTTCTGGATCGGTGCCGCGGCCTTCGCCCTGGTCGCCGTCATCGGGGGGCTGGGCCTGCGCGGCGGGCACGGCGTCCCCGCCGCGGCGTCCGCCGCTCCCACACGTGAGGCCGGGACCGAGGCCGAAACGGCGAAGGTCTCCGAGCCCGCCTGAGCCCCGCCCCTCGCGCGCGTACGCCGACCCGCTGTACGCCGTACGCCGCCACGCCCCCGCCCGCCGCACCGTCGGCGGGCGGGGGCGTACGCGTGGGCCCGTCCTGACGGCCGGTCAGCGGACCTCGCCGTCCAGCACGTCGGCCTGCCAGGCGGCCACCCGTTCGCCGAGCACGCCCTCGCCGTCGAGGAGGTGCCGGCCGAAGGCGTCGCGTTCATGGGCGAGGACCGCGGCCTCCCACACGCACGGGGCGAGGCCGGACCTGCCGGGGCGGAGCCCGCCGGGATCTCCCGCCGGACCGGTGAAGACGGCGAGGTCCGCCATGTACCCCTCGATCCAGGTGTGGACGAGCACGTAGTCCCCGTCGGCACCGGCGTGCACCAGCAGGACGGACAGCCCCAGCGAGCCCCGCAGCCGCGCCGATGCCAGATGGGCGGCGGCGACCTGCTGCGCGGCCCGCGCGGCCTCCTCCGTCACGGTCCGCCCCGGCGCCAGGACCGCGTACGACTTGACCAGGTGCCCGGCCAGCGTGGCACAGCCCAGGGGACGTACGGTGCGCGGGTGGTAGGCGTCGGCGAGCGCGGTGAGCGCGCCGGCGTCCACGGCGGCGGGCGTGCGGTCGGGTGTGCGGTCGGGCGTGCGTTCTCCTCGATCGGTCATACGGCCATGATGCACGCGCCCGTTCGACCCCGGCACGGGAGCCGTCGGCGGGCGGGTCAGGGGTGGAGGGCCGCGAGGAGGGCCTCGGTGACGGCCCGTTGGCCGGCCGGCGTGAGGTGGAGGCCGTCCGGTTCCTGGTGGGTCCGGGTGGCCGGACGCGTGTCGACGGCGGGTTCCCGCTGGGCGTGCAGGAAGTCGGCCGTGGCGTCGATGTCCGCGGCCGACCAGCTCAGTCCGGCGCGGCGGAAGTGCTCGTAGGAGTCGGTGCGGGCGGGGTCCACGCTGCTCGGGGTGAGCCAGATCCAGCGGGCACCGGTGCGCCGGACGGTGAGGTCGCGGAGGGCCGTGAGGTTGCGGCGGGTTTCGGCGGCGGTGACGAGCGGGACGCCGTCGAGCCGCTGGGCGTCGTTCGCGCCCAGCATGCACAGCACCCAGTCGGGCCGCTGGAAGGCGAGCAGCGGGAGGTCTGCCAGGGCCTGGGTGGTGGTGCTGCCCGGGACGGCGAGGTTGGTGCACCGGACCCCGTCGGGGAGCAGGTGCCGGAGGATCTCGAACCACGAGAACCGGTCGGCGGTCGTGCTCTCCCCCACGGCGACGAGGTGCTGCCCCGGGCGGAACGGAAGACCCGCGATCCGGGCCGCCGCGCCCGGCCGGGCCTCCAGTTCGGCGGCCGCCGTGCGGTTGTGCTCCTCGAACGCCGCCAGCCGGTCGCGGTAGTCGCCGGCGTCGGTTCCGAACAGGGCGGCCAGTGCCGTGTCGGGGGTGGCGCCCAGCCGGCGCAGGGCGTTCTCCGGCCGGTGGAAGCGCAGCCGGTGCTGCCTGTCGTCGGGCCGGCGGGATGCGGGGGTCGGGCGCGATGTCCGGTGCGGGGTCGGGTGCGGGGTCGGGTGCGGGGTCGGGTCGGGCATGTCAGGGCTCCTTGCGGGTGCGGCGGCGCGGCAGCAGGAAGCCGGCGGCGATCAGCCAGACCATTCCCCCGAAGCGGGCGACCGGGAGCAGCAGGGCGGCGTCCTCGGTCAGCAGGACGAGGGTGGAGAGTTCGGCGACGGCGGCCAGGGCGAGCCCCGTGAGGGCCAGTGCGCGCGGGAGCAGGCCGGCCAGCAGGCCGGGTACGGCGATCCCCGCGACGAGCAGGCCGAGCAGCACCACGTGCGCGGGCCCGCCGAGGCCGAAGGCCAGGTACTGCAAAGCCCGTACCGGCTCCGGCCGGGCCGTCACCGCCTCGTGGGAGAGCACCCAGGTGACCAGCCCGGAGCAGGCCAGGAAGGCCGAGGCGAGGACCCCTCCGGCGAGGGCGATCGTAGCGCCGGGGGCGCGGACCCCGAGCCGGTGGAGCCGGGCCGAGACGGTCGCGGCGTAGAGGGCGAGCGGCACCGAGGCGGCGAACTGGAGGGCGCCGGAGACACGGGTCGCCTGCGCGTGGTCGCGGAAGTACGCGATGACCGTGTCGGTGGCGCCGAAGGGCGAGGGGAAGGGGCTGCCGTCCGCCAGCAGGGTGCTGATGACGAGTCCGGCGAGGAAGAGCGCGGTGAAGACCACCGCGAGGATCCCGGGCGGCGGGCCGGCCTGGTGGTCGCGGCGGCGGTGGGGCCCGTCCGCCGTCCGGTTCCCGGTCGGTGCCGGTGCTGATGCCGGTGCCGGTACTGATGCCGGCATCGGTGCTGACGTCGGCGTCGGCGTCGGTTCGGTCGTTGCCATGGGACGCATCCGTTCTCTTCGAGAATGATTCACTGAGGAGAATCGTTTTGTGTTGCGTACGATAGCCCCGTGACCAACGCCCGGCAACCGGAAGAAACGCCCGCCGCAGCGGCCCCCGCCCCCCGCGGAGCCGCCTTCCTGCTCGCGCAGATCGGTGCGCACGCCGCCGGGCGGTTCGCCGAACGCGTCGGCGAGCTGGGGCTGACCCCGGCGGACGTCGGCCTGCTGCGGATGATCGGCGGACGGCCCGGCCGCAGTCAGCGCGCCCTCGCCGAGGACCTGGGCGTCGTACCCAGCCGCGTCGTGTCACTGATCGACGGCCTGCAGGACAAGGGCCTGGTCGAGCGGCGGCGCAGCGTGGAGGACCGCCGCAACCACGAACTGCACCTGACGGCCGACGGCCGGCGGGCGCTCGGCTCCGTCTCCCGCACCGCCGCCGCGCACGAGGACGACCTGCTCGCCGCCCTGGACCGGGACCAGCGCGACCTGCTCCTGGGCCTGCTGCAGCGGGTGGCGGCCCAGCAGGAGCTGACGCCCGGCGTGCACCCGGGCTACCGCACCGCCGCGCAGAAGCCCCGGCGGTCCCGGGACTGACCCGGCCGGGGAACGGGCACCGGAGGGCGGAGGACCTGTCACTTTCCGCCAGTACCGGACTCGCCCTGCGTGTTCTCACGGCTCCGCGGTCCGCGGTGCGCGACCATAACGGACGCCGAGACGGGGGGTCGCCGTGCTCGACACCGGCAGGCGGCCGACGTCACGGACGGGCAGCAGCCAGCACAGGGAAGTACCAGACAGGAAGAAGGACGTACGTGTCCGGCAGCGAGAGCGAAAACCCGGTGATCCCCTCCCCGACCCCCACGCCGACCCCGCCCAGGACGAACCGGGACTGGTGGCCGAACCAGCTGGACCTTCAGGTGCTCCACCAGCACTCGCCGCAGTCCAGCCCGCTGGGCGAGGACTTCGACTACGCGGCGGAGTTCGGCAAGCTCGACGTCGAGGCGCTCAAGCGGGACGTCTTCGACGTGATGACGAACTCCCAGGAGTGGTGGCCCGCCGACTACGGCCACTACGGGCCGCTGTTCATCCGGATGAGCTGGCACGCCGCCGGGACCTACCGCATCGCCGACGGCCGGGGCGGCGGCGGCAGCGGCGCGCAGCGCTTCGCGCCCCTCAACAGCTGGCCGGACAACGCGAGCCTCGACAAGGCCCGCCGGCTGCTGTGGCCGGTGAAGCAGAAGTACGGCCAGCAGGTCTCCTGGGCCGACCTCCTGGTGTTCGCCGGCAACTGCGCGATCGAGTCCATGGGGTTGAAGACCTTCGGCTTCGGCTTCGGCCGCGAGGACATCTGGGAGCCCGAGGAGGTCTTCTGGGGACCGGAGGACACCTGGCTCGGCGATGAGCGCTACGTCGGCGACCGGGAGCTGACCGGCCCGTTCGGCGCGGTGCAGATGGGTCTGATCTACGTGAACCCGGAGGGGCCCAACGGGAACCCGGACCCGCTGGCCGCGGCCACGGACATCCGCGAGACGTTCGGGCGCATGGCGATGAACGACGAGGAGACCGTCGCGCTCATCGTCGGCGGCCACACGTTCGGCAAGTGCCACGGCGCCGTCAACGCCGACTACGTCGGCCCGGAGCCCGAGGCGTGCCCCCTGGAGGAGCAGGGGTTCGGCTGGCGGAACACGTACGGCAGCGGCAAGGGCGTCGACACCCTGACCAGCGGTCTGGAAGGTGCCTGGACCAACGAGCCGACCAAGTGGGACAACGGCTACCTGGACAACCTGTTCGCGTACGAGTGGGAGCTGACGTCGAGCCCCGCCGGCGCCCACCAGTGGACCCCCAAGGAGGCCGCGGCCCAGGGCACCGTGCCCGACGCGCACGACGCGTCGAAGCGGCACGCGCCCATGATGCTGACGACGGACCTCGCGCTGCGGCTGGACCCGGTCTACGGGCCCATCTCCAAGCGCTTCCACGAGAACCCCGAGGCGCTCGCGGACGCCTTCGCCAGGGCCTGGTACAAGCTGCTGCACCGTGACATGGGACCCGTCTCCCGCTACCTCGGGCCCTGGGTCCCCGAGCCCCAGCTGTGGCAGGACCCCGTCCCGCAGGCCGGCCGGGCGACGGTGTCGGACGCGGACGTCGCCTCCCTCAAGGAGAAGGTCCTCGCCTCCGGGCTGCCCCTCTCCCGGCTGGTCTCCACCGCGTGGGCGTCGGCGGCGAGCTTCCGCGGCACCGACAAGCGCGGCGGGGCCAACGGCGCCCGGATCCGGCTGGAGCCGCAACGCCACTGGGAGGGCAACGACACGCCCGAACTGGCCGCGGTGCTGCAGACCCTCGAAGGGATCCGGCAGGACTTCAACTCCTCGCGGTCCGGCGGCGCGGAGGTCTCGCTCGCGGACCTGATCGTGCTGGGCGGCTGCGCGGCCGTGGAGAAGGCGGCCAAGGACGCCGGCCACGTGGTCACCGTCCCGTTCGCGCCGGGACGCACGGACGCCTCGCAGGAGCAGACGGACGTGGAGTCGTTCGCCGTGCTGGAGCCGAGCGCGGACGGGTTCCGCAACTACCTGCGGGCGGGGGAGAAGCTGTCCGCGGAGACCCTGATGCTGGACCGGGCCAGCCTGCTGACCCTGACCGCCCCCGAGATGACCGTGCTGGTCGGCGGAATGCGCGCGCTGGACGCCAACTTCCGGCAGGCCCCGCACGGTGTCCTCACCGACCGTCCCGGGACCCTGACGAACGACTTCTTCGTCAACCTGCTCGACATGGGCACGGAATGGAAGGCGTCGGAGTCCGCGGAGAACGTGTTCGAGGGACGCGACCGCGCCACGGGGAAGGTGAAGTGGACGGCCACCCCCGTGGACCTCGTCTTCGGCTCCCACTCCCAGCTCCGGGCCCTGTCCGAGGTCTACGCGTCCCGGGACGCCGGGGGCCGCTTCGTGCGTGACTTCGTGGCGGCGTGGGACAAGGTCATGAACCTCGACCGGTTCGACCTGGCCTGAGCGGGCGCCCGTCCGGGCCGGCCGGCGATCGCCCGGCCGGCCCGGACCGCCCGTCGGTGGTGGTGGTGCGTGCGAGGGTCCGGGCTCCCGGACGGCGGAACGGTGGGTACGTACGTGGGCGAGAGCGGGAGCGAGGGCCGGAGCGGGGGCGGTGAGGAGGACGGGGGCGCGGGCGTGCGCCTCCGGGACCGGGCCCGGGCCTGGGCGCGTCCGCGGGCCCGGGTGCGGCGGGTGCTGGTGGCCGAAGGGCCGGTGGCGGCACGGATCGCGGTGACGGTGGTCGCCGCCTGGCAGACCGCGCTGTGGCTCGGCGCGGACCAGCCGCCGGTGTTTGCGGCGATCGTGCCGCTGGTGGCGGTGCGCAGCGACGCCTCCGCGGTGTTCACCACCTCGCTGGAGCGTGTCGCCGGTGTGGTCGCGGGGGTGCTGCTGGCCATCGGCGTGCTCCAGGTGCTGCGCCCGTCGACGGTGGCACTGGCCCTGGTGGTGGTGCTCGGGCTGGTGCTGGGGATGTTCCTGAACTCCGGGAGCGGCATCAACGTCCAGATCGCCGTTTCCTCGCTGCTGGTCCTGGCCAATCCCAGTCCCGACTCCTACGCGCTGGACCGGGTGTGGGAGACGATCGCCGGCGCGGTGGTGACGGTGCTGCTGGCACCGCTGCTGTGGCCGCCCGATCCCCGGCGCGCGCTGGCCGGCGCGGTGGAGGAGTGCCGGTCGCGGCTGGCCCGCGCCCTGGCCGGAAGCGTACGGGTGCTGGGGACCGACCCGGCCGCGGCCCGCGACAACCTCGGGCTCGTACGCCGTGAGACCGAGGCGGTGCGGCGGCCGGCGAACGAGGCGCGGAACGCCCGGCGCGTCCTGAGGTTCGATCCGCTGCGCCGGCACCAGCGCGCGGAGGTGAGCGGTCTCGTGGGGCGCCTGTTCCTCGCCCGCGACCTGTGCGCCGGGGTGGAGACACTGGCGGAGGAGGTGGCCGTGTTCACCGGGCGCGCGGACCTCGCCGCCGACGTCGAGCGGGCGCGCCGGGACCTGGCCGCGCTGGCCTCCGCCACGGTGCGGGCGATGGACGACGCGCTGGCCGGCCGTGACCCCGGGCCCGCGGTCGCGGAGGCCCGGGGCTGCTTCGCCGCGTACTCGGCCGCGGTGTCGCGCCCGGTCGCGGTGGCCCTGCGGCGGCCCTTCCTGCGGCTGCTCGACACCGTCGACGCCGCCGGGCGGCCCGGCTGAACGGCACGCACGAGGTCCGGTCGTCCGGCCGCGCGGGGTCTGGTGCCCGTAAGGCGGCGGTGTCACGATGCGGGCGTGACCGCCACCCTGCTGCCCTCCGGTACCGAGCGCGGACCCCGCCGATGGCCGCTGCTCGGCAATCTGCCCGCCTTCGCCCGCGACCCGCTGGCCTTCTTCGAGCACCTGCGCGACGGGTACGGCGACTGGGTGCCCTGGGCGCTCGGACCGCGCCGCAACGTCCTGGTCTCGCAGCCCGCCCATGCCGGCGAACTCCTCGCGGCCGTGGAGTCCTCCTTCTCCCCCAATGAACTGGGCTGGGCCTTCCGGCAGTTGCTCGGCAACGGGGTGGTCGTCGCCACCGGGGACGACTGGCGGCGCAAGCGGGCCCTCGTCCAGCCCGCCGTACGGCCCCGCCAGGTGCGGGCGTACGCGGCCGAGATGGTCGGGTGCGCGGACGCCCTCGCCGCGCGCTGGAGCGCGGGCGAACGGGTGGACGTGCACCGGGAGATGGCCGGGCTGACCCAGCGGATCGCGGTCCGCACCCTGTTCGGGAGCGAGGCCGCGGGCCGGGAGGCGCCGATCAGCGCCGCCATGGCCACGGCACAGCACGAGCTGGGGGCGGAGTTCCGCGGGGTCACGCTCTTCCTCCCGTCGTGGGTGCGGACCCCGGGGCGGACCCGGATGCGCCGGGCCGTGAACGTGCTGGACCGGGAGATCGCCCACGTCATACGGGAGCACGAGAGGGCCTCGGCGGCCGGGGAGGAACGCGACGACCTGCTGAGCCGACTGCTCGCGGCCCGCGACGAACACGGGCACCCGCTGTCCCGGCGGGAGTTGCGGGACGAGTCGATCACGCTCTACATCGGCGGCCACGAGACCACCTCCACCACCCTGACCTGGGCCTGGCAGCTGCTGTCCGGTGCACCGGAGGCCCGGGCACGGCTGACGGAGGAGCTGGACCGGGTGCTGGGCGACCGGCTGCCCACCTACGAGGACTACCCGCGGCTGCCGTGGACGCAGCAGGTGGTGAAGGAGGCGCTGCGCATCTATCCGCCGATCTGGCTGATCTCCGCGGTGGCGCGGGACGGGGCGCGGATCGGCGGGCGCCCGGTGCCGGCGGGAACCACCGTGTGGACGAGTCCCTGGTCGCTCCACCGGGACCCGCGCTGGTTCCCCGATCCGCTGGCCTTCCGGCCCGAGCGCTGGGACGACGACGCCCCGGACCCGGTGCCGGAGCACGCCTGGATCCCCTTCGGCGGCGGGCCGCGGGCCTGTCTGGGCGCCCGCTTCGCCCTCGTCGAGGCGGCGCTGGTGCTGGCGGTACTGGCCCGCCGCTTCCACCTGGACTCCGGCCCGGACCCGGTCCCGGTCTTCCCCGGCCTCACCCTCCAGCCGGCCCGGCCGGTGCACGCCGTACTCCGCAGCCCGGAGCGGAGCCGGGCCGGGCTCACCTGAGCCGAGCCGGGGGCCCGATCTGACAGAACCTCGTCATTGCGGACACGCAAGTGCCCGGAAATGATCGGGACATGCCTCCGCCGCACACCCCGCACTCACCGCTCGTTCCTCAGATGCCTCACACACCCCGCCCGTCTCACACACCACACATGCCACACCTGCCGCACCGGGTGGTGATCACGGCCTTCCCCGGGGTCGAGCTGCTCGACGTCACGGGTCCTGCCGAGGTGTTCTCGGTCGCCACCCGAGTCGGAGGCGGCGGCCGCCCCGGCTACCGGGTCCGTATCGCCACGTCCGCCGGAGGGCCCGTGACCACGGCGGGCGGGGTCCGGCTGCTCTCCGACCTCCGGCTGGACGAGGTGGGTGACGAGGTGGACACGCTCCTGGTGGCGGGGGCCGTCGAAGTGCGCGGGGACCAGGTCGTGCCGGTGCTCGACGAGGAGGTCGCCGGCTGGCTTCGCGGCGCGGCCGCACGGCCCGCCCGGGTGGGCTCGACCTGCGCGGGGGCACACCTGCTGGCCGCCGCAGGCGCGCTGGACGGCCTGTCCGCCACCACCCACTGGCGTACGGCCCCGCACCTGGCCGCGGCCCACCCGCGGGTCACGGTGGACCCCGACCCGATCTTCATCCGGGCCGGCCGCGTCTGGACCTGCGCGGGCATCACCTCGGGGATGGACATGGCACTGGCCATGGTCGCCGAGGACCACGGCCCCGACCTCGCCCTGGCCACCGCCCGGATGATGGTGATGTACGTCAAACGATCCGGCGGACAGAGCCAGTTCAGCGTGCCGCTGGCGGTGCCCGCCGAAACCGGCGACCGCATCGGCGACCTGAGGCTGTGGATCGGAGAGCACCTCACCGCCGACCTCTCCGCCGAGGCCCTGGCCGCACGACTGCACCTGAGCGTCCGCCACTTCAACCGGGTGTTCCGCGCGCGTACGGGGACCACTCCCGCCGCCTACGTCGAGGCCGCCCGGCTGGAGGCGGCCCGGCGCCTGCTCCAGGAGGGCGACCGGCCGCTGCCGGAAGTGGCCGGGGCCAGCGGCCTCGGCTCGGTGGAGAGCCTGCACCGTGCGTTCCGGCGCCGACTGGGGACCACCCCGGCCGAATACCGCCGCCGCTTCCGCTGACCCGGCCCTTCGGGCCCGGCCACCGCCCCGCGCCGTCCGCGGGGCGGAACCCCGGCATGCCCGGCGGACGCGCCCGCCGGCTCCTCCCCCGCCCCCTCACTCACTCGCTCGCTCACTCACGAGGAGAACTCCATGTCCCACCGGACGAAAATCGTCCCCGTCCCCGTCATGGGCCGCCACGGCATCAACGCCTATCTCCTGCTGGGGCGGCGCCCCGTACTCGTCGATGCGGGAACCCCCGGCAGCGGACGGAGGATCCACGACCGGGTGGCCGCCCACGGCGTGGACCCGGCCGACATCTCCCTGATCGTCCTCACCCACGCCCACATCGACCACTTCGGCTCCGCGGCCGAGCTGCACCGCCTCACCGGGGCCCCGGTGGCCGGGCACGTCGCCGACCTGGGCCCGTACCGCAGCGGCCGGGGGTCCGCAGATGGGCCGCCCGGGAGCACCGCCGGCTTTCCCGCCGGGCGGCGTCCGGCCGTCTCCCCGTGCGCACGGAGGAGACCACCCCCTGATTATCGTCATTGCGACGATAATCAGTTAGGATCAACCCATGGACGAAGCACAGCGTGAAAGCGATGCAGAACTCACTTGGCGTGCCGCGGAGTTGGCGACCGCATGGGTATCGGCCGACACGCGGCTGACGGAAAGTCAGGGGTGGACGCTGGTCGGCTTCCACTACGTCGGCTCCGCGCAGGAGGAGATGTACGTCTGGGACCGCGTGCTGGGCTGGGAGCGCGCGCTGGCCGAGGTCCTCGCCGGCGAGGACGGCACCGAGGAGAGCCGGCAGCGGATCGGGGCGGCCCGGCTCACCGCGACCGAGCGCATGCGCGACATGATGCTGGAAGGGATCCCGAAGGGCGGCCCTGCCCACCGGGGCTGGAAGTACGGGCGGATGCCCGACCCCCGCGAGGCCCTCCGCCGGTTCATCACCTCCCACGACACGGCCGCGGCCGGCTGACGGCGCCGGCGATGTGAACCCCTCCGCCGGGCGAACCGGTCGGCAGCAGGCCGCGCGCCTTGAGGAATCGGCGGGGTCAGGCCGCCGCGCGGAGTCGGGACGCGGCGCGTTCGGCGCGGCGTACGACGGACGGTACGTCGACGTCCACCAGTGCGCCCCGGTCCTTGCGGAGCCGGCCGTCGACGAAGACGTGGCTGATGTTGGAGGGGTAGCCGTTCAGGACGATCTGGCCGGTCCAGTCGGTCCGGGGGGCGAAGTTCAGTGCGGCCGGGTCGATGACGATCACGTCGGCTCGCTTTCCGGGGGTCAGGGATCCCACCCGGTCGGCGAGCCCGATACATTCGGCGCCGCCGAGGGTGGCCATGCGCAGCACCTCGGGGATGCCCGGGTGGATCGCGGCGTCGCGGTGCAGTGCCCGTTGCAGGCCCACGGCGGCCTTCATCAGCGCGAACATGTCGGAGGTGTCGTTCGAGCCGCCGTCCTGGCCGAGTCCCGCCTTGACCCCGCGCGCGTGCAGCTCGGGCAGGCGCATGATGCCGGAGGCGAGCCGCATGTTGCTCAGGGGGCAGTGGGCCACGCGTACGTCGTGGTCGGCGAGCCGGTCGATCTCCTCGTCCGTGAGGTGGATCGCGTGGTTCAGCAGCAGGTCCGGTCCGAGGGCGCCGATGGTGCGGAGGGCGCCGATGGGGTCGTCGGCCCGGTCCCCGGGGTGCTCCAGCACGTGTGAGTTGAACATGACCCCCATGTCGCGGGCGATCTCGTGGAAGCGCCGCAGGGGGTCCAGGACGGACTGCTGGGCGTGGACGGCGACCTGGGCCGAGGCGAGCGGCAGCGGGTCCAGGAGCTCCCTCTTCGCCCGAGGCACCAGGTCCGCCTGCCGGACGTCCTGCGCCATCGCGTACACGAACCGCAGGCCGGTGTCGGCGAGGGCGCGGACGTACCGCTCGGTGGTGTCGAAGGGGATGGGGTGCACCCAGTCCACGACGGTGGTGACGCCGGCCCCGAGGACGTCGAGGGCGGAGAGGCGGACGAAGTCGTACATGTCCTCGGCGCCGATGTGGGCGAGGGTGGGCCGGTTGCACGCGCCCAGCCACCCGTACAGGTCCTGCGAGGAGCATCCGCCGCGCATGCTGGACTGCCACAGGTGATTGTGGACGTCCACGAAGCCGGGCATCACGATCCGGCCGCTCATGTCCAGGACCCGGGTGCCGTACGGCGCGGAGAGCCGGCGGCCCACGGCGGCGATCGCCCCCTGCCGCAACAGCACGTCCGCGTCGGCCAGGGTGCCGAGCGGGCCCTCCCCCACGGCGGGGTCCATGGTGAGGATCAGGTCCGCGCCGCGCAGGAGCACGCCGTTGCCGTCCGCCCCGTCCGGGGGCCGGGCCGGGGACGGGGCGGACAGCGCGGACGGCTCGGGGCGGCGGGCACCGGCGGAGGGCGCGGCGACGGCGAGGGGGGCGACGGCGAGGCCCGCCAGGAGGCCTCTTCGGCTCGGGTGCGAGAAATCGGTCATGTGGGGTGTATCTCTCGCACACGGCACTGACGCAAGGTCAATTTCCGGACAACGAGAACGGATTTCCGTTTCCACCGGACCGAGGGAGGGCCTGCATGGTATGGAAGGCCCTCCTCCGTGGTGCCTCAGGGACCCGTCAGCCGGTGGTGGCGGTTTCCGTGTCCCGGTGCGGGCGCGGAGCCTCGTGCGTGCCTCGGCGTTCGCGCCAGAAGGCGCCGGACGCGGCACGCCGCAGCAGCATCAGCACCACTCCGGCGGCGGCCAGCAGGAGCGCGATGACGAGGGGCGCGCCCAGCCCGAACCAGGCCGTGCCGCCGGCGGAGTTGGCCGGGTCGGCCATGTCGGTGACGGATTCGAACAGCAGCCAGACCAGCATCGCCGCGCCGAGCAGCGGTCCCGCGCCGAGCAGGAGGAAGGAGCGCAGGTCGCGGGTGAGCCGGTGCCGGTACCAGACGGCGCAGGCGATTCCGGTGAGGGCGTAGTAGAAGGCGATCAGCAGCGACAGGGCGGTGAGGGAGTCGGCCAGGGCGTTCTCGCTGATCCGGTGGATGACGACGTACCAGACGATCGCGGTGCCGGCCACCCACCAGGTGCTGGTGCCGGGTGTGCCCCGTTCGGGATCGATCCGGCCGAACCGGGCGGGCAGGGCCCGGCGGCGGGCCATCGACAGGGCGGTACGGGAGGCCGGGATGATGGTGGTCTGCGTCGAGGCGAGGGCCGAGGTGCTGACGGCGAGGAGCAGGACCCAGTCCCAGCCGCCGAGCACGTCGCCGGCGAGCGCGGCGAAGACGTCCTCCTCCGCGTCGGCCCGGCCGGCGAGGTAGCCGGTGCCGGCGAAGGCGACGACGGCGAGCGCCACGGACACGTAGGTGACCAGCAGGACGACGGTCGACCAGAGGCCCGCCTTCCCCGGCGCGTCGGCCGAGTCCCTGGTCTCCTCGGTCAGGTTGACCGCCGACTCCCAGCCCCAGTACGCGAACACGCCCAGCAGCAGCCCGCCGGTGAGGGCGGTGCCGCCGGCCCCGAAGGGGTTGAGCCATTCGGCGGACGGACGGACCGAACCCGGGGTGCCTGTGCCGGCGTACACGCGGTGGACGGCGACGGCCGCGAACACCACGAGGCAGACGACCTGGAGGAGCACCAGGACGTTCTGGAAGCGGGCCGACACCTCCGTGCCGCGTACGCAGAGCCAGGACATCAGGAGGATCAGCAGGACCGTGAGGACCTCGCGGACCAGGGTGTTCGCGGCGAGACCGTCGGCGCCCACGGCGAGCAGGCCGAAGCCGACGGCCACGTCGGCGAGGGAGCCGACGACCAGCACCCCGGTCATCGCGATGGCCCAGCCGCCCAGCCAGCCGGTGGTGGGGCCCATCGCCCTGGTGACCCAGGAGAAGGTGGTTCCGCAGTCCGGATCCGCCCGGTTGAGGAAGTGGAAGGCGGAGGCGATCAGCAGCATCGGGACGAAGGAGGCCAGCATCACGCCGGGGGCGTGCACGCCCACCAGGGCGACGACCGGGCCGATGACGGCGGCGAGCGAGTAGGCCGGCGAGGTGGCGTTCAGGCCGATGGCCAGGGCGTCGAGGAAGCCGATGGCGTCCCGCTTGAGCGTGCCGGTGCCGGTGCCTGTGTCCGTGGCCGTGCCGGTGCCGGTGCCGGTGTCCGTGGCGGCTCCGGCAGTGGCGGCGGCTGGGGCGGTGGTGGCTGGGGCGGCTGTCTCCCGCGGGATGTCTACGGCCATCGTCCCTCGCTGTGCTGAGTGCGCTGCGCTGAGCGCGGTGTGCGGACTGCGGTGTGCACACGGCGCCGCGGCGGCGCCAGGTGAACAGGGCGTGAATGGGGAAGAGGAAACCCGCGCGGCCGCACAGGGGTCAATGGTGTTGGCGTAAGGGCGGGATCAGCGCTCCCGCAGACCCTGGAGACGGCCCTCCGCGCTGGAGAGCAGCATGTCCAGGGCGACCGGGTAGGCGCTGTGGTTCATCCGGGCCGCGAGCAGCTTCGCGGTGGCGGCGATGTGCGGGTACTCCTCGGCCGGCAGCCGGGCGTAGGTGGACTCCCACTGCTGCTCGTCGGAGGTGCGGGAGGACTCGGCCAGGGCGAGGGCACCGGCGTCGAGGGCCGCGAAGGCCAGGCTCTGGTCGATGAAGGCGTGGTAGATCAGCACCGCCTCCGGGTCGGGGAAGCCGGCCGTGCGCAGGATGCCCAGGACCGCCTCGTCGGCGGCGATCTCGCGGGGCCGGCCGGTCACGCGGCTGGCGGTCAGGACGGCGGCCTGCGGGTGGGCGAGGTAGGCGCCGTGGATGCGCAGGCCGAGTTCGCGCAGGTCACGACGCCAGTCCCCGGTGGGCGCCCACCCGTCCAGAGCCCGGCCGATCAGCTCTTCGCCGATGGCCAGGGTGAGGCCGTCCATGCCGTCGAAGTACCGGTAGAGGGTGCTCGGGTCCGCGCCGAGCGCGGCACCGAGGCGGCGGGCGGACAGTCCGGCGCTGCCGTGTTCGCGCAGCATCCGCAGGGCGGTCTCGACGATCAGCCGTTCGGACAGGACGACGCCCTGCCGGGTGGGGCGCCGCCGCCTGCGCGCCTCCTCGGGGACCACCTTCTTGGCCATCGCGGGCCTCCCTGCGTCTCGTGACGTCCTGCGCCGGCTCGGCACCGGGCCGGGCGTGCCGAGTCGTGTGCGCGGCATGCGCGCTACCTTATGCCAACACCATTGACCTTATCTCGGGCGGCCGGTTTTCATCGCTTCCCATGAGGCGCGGACCTCCGTGGACCTCACCGAGAGAGGGTTTCGTCATGCGTGTTCTGCTTGTGGGCGCCGGTGGCGTCGGTACCGCGATCACCCGGATCGCGGCCCGCCGGGACTTCTTCGACCACTTCGTCGTCGCCGACTACGACCTGGCCCGGGCGGAGGCGGCCGTGGCCGCGATCGGCGACGCCGCAGGCCGGTTCAGCGCGCGCTGGATCGACGCCTCCGACGAGGCGGCCGTGACCTCGCTGCTCCGCGAGGAGCGTTGCGACGTCCTGCTGAACGCCACCGATCCGCGGTTCGTGATGCCGCTGTTCGAGGCCGCCCTCGCGGCGGACAGCCACTACATGGACATGGCGATGTCGCTGTCCCGGCCGCACCCTGGCCGGCCGTACGACGAGTGCGGGGTCAAGCTCGGTGACGAGCAGTTCGCGCGGGCCGAGGCGTGGGAGAAGTCGGGCCGGCTGGCCCTGGTCGGCATGGGCGTGGAGCCCGGTCTGTCGGACGTGTTCGCCCGGTACGCGGCGGACGAACTGTTCGACGAGATCGAGGAGATCGGCATCCGTGACGGGGCGAACCTGACCGTCGAGGGCCACGACTTCGCGCCGTCGTTCAACATCTGGACGACGATCGAGGAGTGCCTGAACCCGCCGGTGGTGTACGAGCGGGACCGCGGATGGTTCACCACCGAGCCGTTCAGCGAGCCGGAGGTGTTCGACTTCCCGGAGGGCATCGGCCCGGTCGAGTGCGTGAACGTCGAGCACGAGGAGGTGCTGCTGGTCCCGCGCTGGGTCGACGCCCGGCGGGTCACCTTCAAGTACGGGCTGGGCGACGACTTCATCGGCAAGCTGAAGACCCTGCACGCGCTGGGCCTGGACTCGACCGAGCCGGTCACGGTCCGCGGCGCGGACGGCGCCCCGGTGCGGGTCTCCCCGCGCGACGTGGTCGCCGCGTGCCTGCCCGACCCGGCCACTCTGGGCGAGCGGATGACCGGCAAGACCTGTGCGGGCACCTGGGTGAAGGGCACCAAGGACGGCGAGCCGCGCGAGGTGTACCTGTACCACGTGGTGGACAACCAGTGGTCGATGCGCGAGTACGGCTCCCAGGCCGTGGTGTGGCAGACGGCGGTGAACCCGGTCGTGGCGCTGGAGCTGATGGCCGGCGGGGTGTGGGCGGAGGCCGGCGTGCTCGGGCCGGAGGCCCTTCCGCCGCGCCCGTTCCTGGACCTGCTCACCGCGTACGGCTCGCCGTGGGGTGTCCGGGACCAGGGCTGACGCCGGACCGGGGCCGGGGAGAGCAGGCCCGTTCAGGAGCAGGCGCGTGCGGGAGCAGACGCGCGCGGCAGCAGACGCGTGCCGGAGCGGCCCGTGCGGCAGCCGGGTCGCGTGGCAGCGGCCCTGACGGGCCGGCGGCGGGTGCGTCCGGCCGGGTGAGTTGCGGGGCGGCGTCCGCGGAGCCGCCCGGTTCTCGGGGATCATCCGGGAGGCAATCGTTCGCACGGCGGTGAGGCGGCTCCGTGGTGGGTGTTCTGTCGCGCTGCGGGCCGCTGATCGCCGGCGCCGCGGCCCCCGTGGTCCTGCTCGGGCTCCTCCCGGGGCTGACCGGGCCCGGGGAGGATCCGCCGCGCACGCCCGTCCCGGCGGTGAGCGCCGCGGCCCGGCACCCGCAGGCATGGAAGGCGCGGGTGCTCGGCACCCTGCCGCACGACCGCACCGCCTTCACCCAGGGCCTGGAGATGCACGACGGCCTGCTGTACGAGGGGACCGGCCTCACGGGCCGGTCCGCGGTCACGGCGGGTCCCCCGGGGCGGGAGCCGACCCGCAGGGTCGCGCTGGACCGGGCGTTCTTCGGCGAGGGCATCACCGTCACGGGCGACCGGCTGTGGCAACTGACCTGGCGCGACGGCGTGGCCTTCGAGCGGGACGCGACCACGCTCGCCGAGCGGCGGCGGGTCGCGTACCGGGGAGAGGGCTGGGGCCTGTGCGCCCGGCCCGGCCGGCTGGTGATGAGCGACGGGTCGGCCACCCTCGTCTTCCGCGATCCGGAGACGTTCGCCCCGGAGGGCTCGGTGACGGTGACCGAGGACGGCCGCCCGCTGGCCCGGCTCAACGAGCTGGAGTGCGCCGCGGACGGCTCGGTCTACGCCAACGTCTACCTCACCGACCGGATCGTCCGCATCGACCCGGCGACGGGCGAGGTCACCGCGACGATCGACGCCTCCGAGCTGATCGCCGCCGCCGTGGCCCGGGCCGAAGAGGCCGGTGTCCTCAACGGCATCGCCGAGGTGCCCGGCACCGGCGAGTTCCTCGTCACCGGCAAGAACTGGCCGTTGACCTTCCGGGTGGCCTTCGTACCCGCGTGAGCCCTTCGCCCGTGCCCCGGCCCGTGCCCCGCCCCGGGTCGTGGCGCCCGGGTCGGCGTTCGGCTGCGGCTCCCCGGTCCACGACGCCTCGGCCGGTGTCCCTGGCGGAGCTCGGGCAGCGGGCCGCCGTGCGGCGGAGGACCTCGTTGCCGTCGGCGGTGACCACCCGGTTCCACCGGGCGCCGTGGATGCGTTCGACCATCGTGGTCGTCGGCCGGCACGAGGACGGGGCGGTGGTCGCCGCCGGGTTCGCCGAGCAGGCCGATGACGGCCGCCCCGACCGGGAACCGGTCGCCGTACGGGCCGCTGCCCGCGGAGGCGCTGCCGCCGCCCGCCGGGTACGGGGCGGGATCCGCCGCGGTGCGCAGGGCCCGGGCCTGTGCGGCGGGCAGCCGGTCGATCGGTCCGAGCACCTCCCGCAGCACGACCTGCAGCCCGGCGTACGGCAATCCGGCGCCCGGTTCGACTCCGGCGCCGCGGGAGCAGTGCCCCGCCGGCGGCTCCGGCGACCGTGGCAGACGCCGCCGGGGTCAGCGGGCGAGGGTGTTCTCGTCGCCGGGTTCGGTGTCCAGCGCCCGGCGGTCGAAGACGAGCATGCCGAGGAAGAAGACCCCGCCGAGGACGATCAGCCCGGCCACGATGACGACGGACGTGCGCGCCTCGACCGGTGAGACGAGCACGAACAGGGCGAGGAGGGTCCAGGCCAGGGCGCACACGGCGACCGGCATCTCGTGGCGTCCGAGGTCGAAGGCGCCCTTGCGGCGGTCGAGGCGCTTGCGCACGGCCAGGTAGAGCACGATGGTCGCGCCGTAGATCAGGGCCGGGAGGATGGTGGACGCGGTGATCAGCTCCAGCAGGGCGGCGCCCGGCAGGGCGAGCATCAGCACCAGGCCGAGGGCGAGGATCAGGAGGGTCGCCGGCACCGGTGTCCGCGTCCGCGGGCTGACCCGGCGCATCACCCGGTGGGCGGGGAAGCGGGAGTCGCGCGACATGGCGTAGACGAGGCGGGAGCAGGAGACCATGACGACGATCCCGGCGCCGAAGAACGCGAAGGTGATACCGGTCAGCAGCACCCGTTCGGCGACGGCGCCGAGGCGTTCGTGCATGATCGCGGCCACCGGCGATGCCTCCCTGCTGATCCGCGGGATGTCCTCGATGGCGACGGTGAGGGTGATCAGGAAGAGCATGCCGAGGATGCCGGCGGCGATGACGGATCCGACGATGGCGCGGGGCACGCTGCGGTAGGGGTCCTTGGCCTCCTCGGCGAGGTTGGCGGCCGAGTCGAAGCCTACGAGGGTGGCCAGACCCATGATCATGGCGATCATCAAGCCGCCGCCGATACCGAAGTAGTCGGGGGCTCCCTCGGTGATCCCGCGGGAGGTGAGATTGCCGACGGAGCCGGCGTCGGTGACCGCGACGGCGATGACGAGCGCGATGGCCACCACGACGACGAGGGCGAGTTCGAGCCCGACCGCGGCCGAGTTGATCCAGCTCACCAGCCGGGTCGAGGCGATGGCGACGACGGCCTGGACCAGCAGGACCACCAGGGTGATCACCCGGGCCGTGTCCTCGTCCGCCGGGATCCCGACGAGCGGCATGAACGCCTGGCCGGCCAGGGCGTTGGCGACGGCCACCACGGCAATGGCCAGGTAGCAGAAGGTGAGCCAGCCGAACCACCAGCCGACCCTGGGGCTGCCGAGCCGGGAGGCCCACTGGTAGGAGGAGCCGCTGAGGGAGATCCGGGCGGCGAACTGGGCGACCACCAGGGCCACCAGGGTCTGTCCGACCGCGGCGATGATCCACAGCCAGATCCCGACCGGGCCCGCGGACACCAGCACGTCGTCGTAGGTCGCGAAGATCCCGACCGCGACCGAGATGAACGCGAAGGAGATGGCGAACACCTGGAACGGGCCCAGGGTCCGCTTGAGCTCTTGCCGGTAGCCACCCTCCGGACCCTCCGCCACGCCGGTCACCTCGCCTCTCTCGCTCCCGGAGCAGTCTCCCCCTCCGGGACCTCCGCACGAGGTCCACGGCGGGCGACGCACGGGGGTGGTGCCGCACGATGCCCCCGGATGGACCCGTCGGGCGGGGCGGGGTCCCCCACGGGATCGGGATCAGCCCGTGGAGAACCCCACGAGGTCCAGGTCCGGGAGGTGGTACTCCAGGGTCATCACATGGGTCACGATCTCGGCCTTCGGCGGCTCGGAGTTCCGGGGCCCGGGCTTCGGCGGCTGCTCGGGCTTCGGGGGCTCGGGCTTCGGCGGCTCGGGCTTCGGCGGCTGGGGCTTGGGCGGCTCGGGCTTCGGCTGCGGCTCGGGCTTCGGTTCCGGCGGCGTGTCGGGCTTCGCAGGCCGCGCCTTCGGGTCCGGTGCGGTGTCCGGCTTCGGGGGCTCCGGGGTCGGTCCGGGTTTCGCCGATTCCGGACCGGCGGACCCGTACCCGCAGAGGAGGCTGCCGTCGTGGAGGACGCAGCCGGCCGTGTTCCGCACCTCGCCGGGCTCGTTCACGCGCTCGTTCTCCACCTCCCTCCCCGTGCCCTTGCCGCCCTGGTCACCCCGTGCGTACGCCCCGTGGCCGGGTGCGACCGCGGCGACGTCCCGGGGCGGCGGATGGACGGGGGCGGCGAAGGCGCCGGTGGACAGCAGCGCACCGCTTCCGACCAGGGCGGACGACAGTGCGAGCATCGCGAGGCGCTGCTTGCGGGGCATACGGGTGCGGGGCATGGAGGATCTCCTCGGGGCAGGACGCGGTTGCGATCCATTGAGCCCGCCGGGGAGCGCGCCCCGCACGCCCCTGGTTTTCGGGGCTTGACGGCCGGGTGCTGGGACGCCCGCCCGGCATGCCCGAGATGTGCCCCGCACGGAACGGGGTCACCATGGCGGAAGACCGGCAGGGAGGCGACGCATGCATCTCGACGAGTCGGGCAAGGCCTGGGCCATGATCATCGGCGTTTTCGCCGTCATCTTCGCGAACCTCGCGGCGATCGTCCTGATGAACGCCCTCGGGCGGTGACGCGGGGCCGGCGGCAGCCGGCCCGCCCTCCTGCCGCCGGCGTCCCGCTCTCGCGCCAAGTCCTGCACCGGGACGTGGCGTTGGGGATAGGGTGGGCGGATGATCACAGTTCGTCGGGCCGGGGCGGGCGACGGGGACGTCCTCGGCGGGATCCACGCCGCCGCCTGGGAACGCGTGTACGCGCCCCTCTTTGACCCGGAGTTCGCGGAGCGCGAGGTGCGGAGCAGGCTTACGCGATGGCACGAGAGGGTCGAGCGGGGGACCGCGGAGATCCTGGTCGCCGAGCTGGACGGCCGGCCGCTCGCCCTGTCCTCGTACGCGCCGTCCCCGGCCCGGACCGGGTCGGCCGAGATCCTCAGCTTCTACAACCATCCCGACGGTTGGGGCAGCGGCATCGCTCCGGCGCTGATGACCGAGACGCTGCACCGCCTGCGCGCCGCCGGATTCGCGGAAGTGCACCTGTGGACCCTGCGGGACACTCCGCAGTCGCGTCGGTTCTACGTCAAGTGCGGCTTCGCCGAGAGCGGTGCCGCGCGGGACCTCGACTTCGGCGACGGCAACCTTCTGGAGCAGGTCGAGTACGCCCGCGGGTGCTGAAGGTGCCGGGGCGGACGGACCGTGGCTCCCTCACTCCGTAGCTGCGTGGCTCCGTAGGGTCCCGGGCCCCGTCAGCTCCCCGTACGCCGCCGCGGCACGGGACCGGGGACCGGGCGGGGCGACGGCTCGTAGGGGAACCGTGCCGCCGAGGGGTCGTCCGCGGGCGTGACCGGACCGCGGCCCCCGGACCGGTGGAAGACGTCCTCGAACTCGACGGGGTCGTCGAGCAGCAGGGTGGGGCCGGGCGGGCCGTACAGCGGTGGCCGGCCGTGGTCGATCCGGTAGCCCGTCTCCAGGACTTCCTCGAACGCGCTGCTGTTGCGGACCGCGGCGAAACCCTCGGTGTCGGCGCCCCATTCACCGCTGATCCGCCAGGTGTAGCGGAGGGCCAGCCGGCCGGCGGTCGGGCAGTGCCAGCGGAAGCGGGCGACGGCCAGTTCGCCGCTGACGCTGTCGAACCTGCTCCAGCCCCGGCCGTCCGGCAGGAAGGCTATGCCGCTCGCCTCCATCGCACCCACGGCGGAGCCGGACCAGGAGCCGACCAGTCGTTCGTCAAGGAAGTTCATCCGTTGATCATGCACGAGCCGGGCGCCGTCCGCTCATCCCGGCTCGACCAGGCCGTGCCGGTAGGCCATGGCCACCAGCTGGGCCCGGTCGCGGGCGCCCAGCTTGGACAGGGCGCGGCTCACATGGGTCTTCGTCGTTGCCGGGCTGATGACCAGCCGGGCGGTGATCTCCTCGTTGCTCAGGCCCTGCGCGGCGAGCGCGACGACCTCCCGCTCCCGGGTGGTCAGCCGGGTGAACACCTCGTGGTTGACCGCACCCGTCGGGCAGCCCGTACGGGACAGGAGGCGGCGGGTCAGGCCCGGCGAGAGCAGTTCCTCGCCGCCCGCGACCACCCGGATGCCGTGCAGGAGCTGGGCGGGGTCGGTGTTCTTGAGCAGGAAGCCGCTCGCTCCCGCGAGGAGGCCCTCGACGGCGTACTCGTCCTCGTCGAAGGTGGTGAGGATGAGGACCCGGACTCCGGTCAGGGAGGGGTCGGCGGCCACCTTCCGGATGCCCTCGATCCCGTCGGTGCCGGGCATCTGGACGTCCATCAGGATGACGTCGGGGCGGGTGGATCGGGCGAGTTCGGCGGCGGTGGCGCCGTCGCTGGCCTCGCCGACGACGGTCATGTCCGGCTCGCTGTCGATCAGCATCCGGAAGCCTCCGCGTACGAGCGCCTGGTCGTCGGCGATGAGCACCTTGATCATTGGATCTCCTTCCCTGTCGGCAGCGTGCAGTGCACCTCGAAGCCCCCTTCGGGCCGGCGGCCGGCGCGGAGCGTCCCGCCGAGCTTCGCCGCCCGGGCCCGCATGCCCTCGATGCCGTGGCCCCCGACGGCCGTCGCGGCGTCCACCGGCCGTCCGTCGTCGCGGACCGCTATCCGCAGCGTCCCGCCCTCGCGCGACCCGTAGTCGAGCTCCACCTGCACCGTCGAGGCGCGGGCGTGCCGCCGTACGTTGGTCAGCGACTCCTGGATGATGCGGAAGGCGGCGACGTCGACGGCCACCGGCACGGTCCGGTCCTCACCGTGCACCGTCAGTTCCACGTCGACCCCCGCGGTGTCCAGGAGGTTTTCGAGCCGGTCCAGTCCGCCGGTGGCGGTGCGCATGTCGGGCGACCGCATCGCGCGCAGCAGCACCTGCACCTCGGCCAGACCCTCGTCGCTGATCCGTTTGATCGTGTTCAGCGCCTCGGACGCCTGCTCCGGTTTGCGGTGCATCACGTGGACGGCCACCCCGGCCTGCACGCTGATCGCCGCCATGGTGTGGCCGAAGACGTCGTGCAGTTCCCGGGCGATCTCCAGGCGTTCCTCGGCGGCCTGCCGGCGGGCCTGCTCGGACGTGGCCTCGGCGATCCGCTCGGCCTGCTCCCGGGCACCCGCGGCGAACGCCTGGTGGTAGCGGACGGCCCCGCCCAGGGCCACCGCGGCGGCCTCCAGCGTCACGGCGTTGAACACCTGGTCACCGAACCACTCACCGTTCACCCCGGTACGGACCGCCAGGACCGTGGTGACGGCGGCGAGCAGGCCGCCCGCCACTCCGGCGATCAGGCCGCGGTACGCGGCGAGGGTGTAGCAGCCGATCAGCGGCGCGACGGTGATGAGCCTGCCGTGGTAGTCGAGGTGGAACCAGGCGAAGGTGACCAGGTTGAGCAGCAGCAGGCAGGCCAGGGGCAGCCTGCGCCGGGACGCGACCCCGGCTCCGGCCACCGCCGCCAGGGCCACCGCGCCCAGGTCCAGGGCCCCGGACGGCCCGGACGGACCCACCCGCAGGAATCCGGTGGCCAGTACCAGGGCGGCGAGCCCGGCACCCAGTCCGATGTCGGCCGCACGTAACACGTCCTACCCCCCACGCCGAGTCCCCCGGGCGCGTCCCCCGCCCCGCGGACATCTTGCCCGGCTGCGGGTCGCCCACCC
The DNA here is from genome assembly GCF_040684755.1 of Streptomyces sp. NPDC089799. Classification (NCBI taxonomy): domain Bacteria; kingdom Bacillati; phylum Actinomycetota; class Actinomycetes; order Kitasatosporales; family Streptomycetaceae; genus Streptomyces; species Streptomyces sp. NPDC089799. The sequence continues at coordinate 59,395 of NZ_JBFBGR010000005.1, forward strand.
AAGTGACGGGCGGAAACGGGCTGTTGGGGGGCAGGACGGAGGCTGCGCGGGCGGGGTGGGCGGCGCGGGCGGGATGGGCGGCGCGGGCGGGATGGGCGGCGCGGGCGGGATGGGCGGAGTGGGGAGCGGACGTGGGAACCGGCCCCCGGATGTGCATCATGGGACAACCCTGGCGGCGCGGTCCCCGCTGCCGCGTCCTCCGGGTGCGGCACCCGCCGGATACCGCCCGGGTATGACGCTACTCCCCCGGATGTAGCCCCGGGTTGCCGCTCCCGGCCGACGCGGCCCTCCGGGGCCGGGTAGCACCATCCATGCCCATGAGACGCTCCTTGAACACCCGGCCCGCGGGCGCCGTGGCGGACGGACGGCAGACGGAGGGATCCACCGGCATGCCGCCCGGGAGGCCGTTGCGGCGCTGGCCCGTCGTCGTGGTCCGCGCCCTGGCCACCCTCTTCCTGCTGGGCGTCCTCACCCAGGCGGTGCTCGCCGGGCACTTCGTGACCGGCGACGTGGACATGCTGAAGGTGCACAGTGCCGTCGGCGGGTCGCTGAGCCTGGTGCCCATCCTCCTGCTGCTCGCCTCCCTGGCGCAGTGGCGGTGGAGCGGCGGGCGGCCGTGGTACCCGGCCGTCCCCGCCGTGCTGCTGGTGCTGGTCGGCGCGCAGATCGGAGCCGGTGAGAGCCGCGCCCTGGCGCTGCACATCCCCCTCGGCGTGGCCCTCTTCGGGTTGTCGGTGGCGCTGGTGATCTGGGCGTACGGCTACCGCCGGCACCTCACCGGCGGATCCGCGCAGGACCCGCAGGACGGCGGCGCCGCGCCCCTGCGGTCCGTCCCGGCGGCGCGCAAGGAGGCCGCGCAATGACCGGATCGGGCGGGTGGGTGCCCGGGTCGGCCCTGAGCCGCCGGCGCTTCCTGGGAGCGGGCGCGGGTGCCGCCTTCGCCGGACTGACCGGAACCCTCGCCACCGGCTGCGGCCGGGAGACCAGCGGGGAACTGCTGCGCAGCGGCGGGGCGAAGCTCCCCCGCCGGTTCACCGTGCCGCTGCCCGTCCCGCGGACCGCGCAGGCCGTGACCGCGGGCGGGCCGGGCGCCGCCGACCTCTACGAGGTCGTGCAGCGCAGCGCAGGGGTCGAGATCCTGCCGGGCGTCCGGACGACGGTGTGGGGCTACGACGGGACCTTCCCCGGGCCGACGTTCCGGGTCAGGTCCGGGCGGGCGGTGACCGTACGGGTGACCAACGAGCTCACCGTGCCGACGTCGACCCATCTGCACGGCGGGGTCACCCCTCCGGACTCGGACGGCTATCCGACCGACCTCGTCGTGTCGGCGGGCGGCTTCCGCCCGGGCGGCGCCGGGCACGGCGGCCACGGCGGCGGGGGTGGCGGCGGGCACCTGTCGCACGTACCCGCCGACGCGTGGACCCTGCACGAACGGACCAGGGAGTACGCCTACCCGCTGGAGCACCAGCGGGCCGCGACGCTCTGGTACCACGACCACCGGATGGACTTCACCGGTCCGCAGGTGTGGCGGGGACTGGCCGGCTTCTTCCTCGTCGCAGACGCGGCCGAGGACGCCTCGGGGCTCCCCGGGGGCGCCCGCGACATACCGCTGATGCTGTGCGACCGGTCCTTCGACGCGGAGGGGCAGTTCCGGTACCCGGCGGCCGATCCCGCCCTCACCGGTGTCCCGGGCGTCACCGAGGACTACATGGAGGGCGTGCTGGGCGACGTGCTCCTGGTCAACGGGGCGCCGTGGCCGGAGCTGGAGGTGGACGCCGCCCGCTACCGGTTCCGGTTCCTCAACGGCTCCAACGCACGCCGCTACCGCCTCCGCCTCGACCCTCCCCCGCCGGACGGGAGCGCCCCGTTCACCCAGGTCGGGAGTGACGCCGGACTGCTCGCCGGGCCGCGCCCGCACGAGGAGGTGCCCATCGCCCCGGCCGAACGCTTCGACCTGGTCGTCGACTTCGCCCGCTATCCGGTCGGCACGGTGGTCACCGTCCGCAACACGCTGGGCGAGACGGAGTCGACCCGGGACGTGATGCGCTTCCGGGTGGTGCGCGCCGGACGCGACGACTCGGCCGAGCGGCCGAAGCTCCCCGAGGCGGACCTGCCCCGGCGGAACCAGGCCGTGCGCACCCGTACGTTCGACTTCCGCCGGACGAACGGCGACGGCGCGTCGATGTGGACCGTGAACGGCAAGTCCTTCGACGTGAAGGGTTCGCTCGCCGACCCGGCGCTGGGGACGGTCGAACTGTGGCGGTTCTCCAGCGACTTCCACCATCCGGTGCACGTGCACCTGGCGCACTTCGCCGTGGTGGGGCGGGGTGCGGGCGGTCCGGCGGCGACGGACGGCGGGTGGAAGGACACGGTGGACGTGCGGCCCTACGAGGTCGTCGAGGTGCTGGCCCGGTTCGACGGCTACCGGGGGCGGTACATGATGCACTGCCACAACCTGGAGCACGAGGACATGGCGATGATGGCCAACTTCCGCGTGGTCTGAGTGGTCTGAGTGGTCTGACTGTTCTGAGTGGTCTGACTGTTCTGAGCGTTCCGGGCCTGGAGGCCCGGCCCCCGGGGACGTCCTCGGGGGCCGGGCCCGCGCTCAGTGGGCGACGTAGGCCGCGAGGTGTTCGCCGGTGAGGGTGGAACGGGCGGCGACGAGCTCGGTGGGGGTCCCCTCGAAGACGACGCGGCCGCCGTCGTGGCCGGCGCCGGGTCCGAGGTCGATGATCCAGTCGGCGTGGGCCATGACGGCCTGGTGGTGCTCGATGACGATGACCGACTTGCCGGAGTCGACGAGGCGGTCGAGCAGGCCGAGCAGGTGCTCGACGTCGGCGAGGTGGAGGCCGGCGGTCGGTTCGTCGAGGACGTAAACCCCGCCCTTGTCCGCCATGTGGGTGGCCAGCTTGAGCCGCTGCCGTTCGCCGCCGGACAGGGTGGTGAGCGGCTGGCCGAGGGTGAGGTAGCCCAGGCCGACGGCGGCGAGGCGCTCCAGGACGCGGTGGGCCGCCGGGGTCTTCGCCTCGCCGTCGGCGAAGAACTCCTCGGCCTCGGTCACGGACATCTCCAGCACCTCGCTGATGTCGCGGCCGCCGAGACGGTATTCGAGGACGGAGGCGTCGAAGCGCTTTCCCTCGCACTCCTCGCAGGTGGTGGCGACCCCGGCCATCATGGCCAGGTCGGTGTAGATCACGCCGGCGCCGTTGCAGTTCGGACAGGCGCCCTCGGAATTGGCGCTGAAGAGCGCCGGCTTGACGCCGTTGGCCTTGGCGAACGCCTTGCGGATCGGGTCGAGCAGTCCGGTGTAGGTGGCCGGGTTGCTCCGCCGGGAGCCGCGGATCGGGGCCTGGTCGACGGACACCACGTCCGCGCCGGCCGGGATCGAGCCGTGGATCAGCGAGCTCTTGCCGGAGCCTGCGACGCCGGTGACGACGGCGAGCACGCCGAGCGGCACGTCGACGTCGACGTCCTTCAGGTTGTGCGTGGACGCGCCCCGGATCTCCAGCGTGCCGGTGGGCTTGCGGACGCTCTGCTTGAGGGAGGCCCGGTCGTCGAAGTGGCGGCCGGTGATGGTGCCGCCGGTCCGCAGCCCCTCGACGCTGCCCTCGAAGCAGACGGTGCCGCCCGCGGTGCCGGCGCCGGGCCCGAGGTCCACGATGTGGTCGGCGATCGCGATGACCTCCGGCTTGTGCTCGACCACCAGCACGGTGTTCCCCTTGTCGCGCAGGCGCAGCAGCAGGCTGTTCATCCGCTGGATGTCGTGGGGGTGCAGGCCGGTGGTGGGCTCGTCGAAGACGTACGTCGTGTCCGTGAGCGAGGAACCCAGGTGGCGGATCATCTTGACGCGCTGCGCCTCGCCGCCCGAGAGGGTGCCGGCCGGCCGGTCGAGCGAGAGGTAGCCCAGGCCGATCTCCACGAACGAGTCGAGGGTGTGCCGGAGGGTGGCGAGCAGCGGTGCGACGGAGGGCTCGGCGAGGGCGCCGACCCAGGTGGCGAGGTCGCTGATCTGCATCGCGCAGGCGTCGGCGATGCTGATCCCGTCGATCTTCGAGGAGCGGGCTCCTTCGTTGAGCCGGGTGCCGTCGCACCCGGGGCAGGTGGTGAAGGTGACCGCCCGGTCCACGAACTCGCGGATGTGCGGCTGCATCGACTCCTTGTCCTTGGAGAGCATCGACTTCTGGATGCGCGGGACCAGACCCTCGTAGGTCATGTTGATGCCCGCGATCTTCATCCGGGTCGGCTCCTGGTGGAGGAACGCCTCCAGCTCCTTCTTGGTGTAACGGCGGATCGGCTTGTCCGGGTCGTAGAGGCCGGACTCGGTGTAGAGGCGGTGGTTCCAGCCGCCCGGCTTGTAGCCGGGGATGGTGAGGGCTCCCTCGTTGAGCGACTTGGTGTCGTCGTAGAGCTGGGTGAGGTCGAGGTCGGTGACCTTGCCGCGGCCTTCGCAGCGGGGACACATCCCTCCGGTGATCCTGAACTCGCGGCGTTCCTTGGTGGTCCTGCCGCCGCGTTCGAAGGTGACCGCACCGGCACCGCTGATCGAGGCGACGTTGAAGGAGAAGGCCTTGGGCGAGCCGATGTGCGGTGTGCCGAGGCGGCTGAAGAGGATGCGCAGCATCGCGTTGGCGTCGGTGGCGGTGCCGACCGTGGAGCGGGGGTCGCCGCCCATCCGCTGCTGGTCGACGCTGATCGCGGTGGTGAGTCCTTCGAGCACGTCGACCTCGGGGCGGGCCAGCGTGGGCATGAAGCCCTGGACGAAGGCGCTGTACGTCTCGTTGATCAGCCGCTGGGACTCGGCGGCGATCGTGTCGAAGACCAGTGAGCTCTTGCCCGATCCGGAGACCCCGGTGAACACCGTCAGACGGCGCTTGGGGATCTCGATGCTGACGTCCTTGAGGTTGTTCTCGCGTGCGCCGTGCACGCGGATCAGATCGTGGCTGTCGGCGGTGTGACGCCCGGAGGACCGCGGGTCCTGCGCGTCGGGGGTGCCGGTGGGCTTGCTCATCGTGTCTCCGTCCGGGGGTGGCGCCGCCCGCGCGGGCCGGGCGGCGCACCTGGTTCCAGGCTTGATCGAGTCCGGGCCAGTATGACCCGTTCGGACCGCGCGGCGGCCGGGGAGGCGTGGCTGCGGGTCAGCTCGACTCGTGGATGCGGATCAGGTTGCCCGCGGGGTCTCGGAAGGCGCAGTCGCGCACTCCGTACGGCTGCTCGGCCGGCTCCTGGACGACCTCGGCGCCGCTCTTGCGCAGCCGGGCGTAGGCGCCTTCGAGGTCGGCGGTGGCCAGCGTGATGCGGGCGTAGGTGCCCTTGGCCATCATCTCGGCGATGGTGCGGCGCTCGTCGTCGGTGATGCCGGGGACGACGGCCGGGGGTTCGAGGACGATGGAGGTGTGGGGCTGGTCGGCGGGGCCGACCATGATCCAGCGCATCGCGCCCTCGCCGACGTCCTTGCGGACCTCGAAGCCGATGCCGTCCCGGTAGAAGGCCAGGGCGGCGTCGGGGTCGTCGTGCGGGAGGAAGACCCAGTGGATGGTGATCCCGGTGGAACCGTCGGCGCCGGTCTCCGCGCGGGCGCCGGTGCCGCTGCCCGTGCCCGCGTCCGCGTCCGCGTCCGCGCTGTTGTCCGTGTGGGTGATGTCCATGGCGACCACGCTAGGTACGGGCCGCTGACCGGCGCTTCTCCGTTCCTGACCGGTTCACCGAACCCCTCAGCGGGTGCGAGGTGCGCCCGGATGGGGGAAGCTGGCGGTGGCCGGACATCGGAACGGAAGGGCAAGGAGTGGGTCACGTGAACACACCGGGCGCCCGCCGGAACTCCGGCGCGGTCTGGAAGAGGGCAGGGGCAGCGACGCTGCTGTGCCTGGCGGCGGCCTTCGCCACCGCGTCCGTACCGGCCTCTGCGACGGGACCGGCGCAGCCGGTACAACCGCAGCGGCCCGTGGTGGTCGTCGACTGCTCCGGCGAGCCACAGGTACGCCCCGACGACTACGTGCTCGCCTGCGGCGACGGGAACAACCGCCTCGTCGACCTGAAGTGGAACCACTGGGGCGCGCAGACCGCGACGGCCCGTGGCATCGACATGGTCAACGACTGCGAACCCAACTGCGCGGGCGGCACGTTCCACTCGTACCCGGTGGAGGTCACCCTCAGCCGCCCCGAGGCATGGGACGCACGACCCGACACGCACCGCTTCACCACGATCCGTCTGGTCTACCCGCACTCCGTACCGACCCCGATGCCCCACGACGTCACGTACAAGATCGCCTTCTGACGCCGCTCGGGATGCGCAGTCCGGGTGGGTAGTGGCAAATCGGCCCGGTGGGGTGGGTGGCGCCGCTAGCGTGGGCGCGGATGGGCAGCGGGTGGTGGGAGGGGCCGTGGCGACGACGGTGGTGGGGTTCCGGATGGGCTGCGACGTGCGGGCCCGGCAGATCACCGTGATGGTGTCCCACACGGGCGTGCTGTACCGGTCCAACGGGCCCTACGGGAAGGCTCCCGCGCTGGGGAAGCCTGAGCTCTCGCCCGCGCTGTACGGTCCGCCGGCGCCGGCCGGGGGCGAGCATCCGCTGGCCCGGCCCATCGCGTCGTTGCGCAAGTACCACGCCCAGTGCCTGGAGAACGGCTACACGCGGGTCCTCATTCCGCCCGGTACAGCCGTACTCGACGTGGACGAGCGGCTCGAGGTGCCGGTGCCCGCGCCGGACCGGCGACGGCCCCGGCTGCCGCACCGGGAGCTGGCGGAGGCCTTCGTGGGTGAGGCGCCGTGTGCGGAGCAGTCGCTGGAGGAGGCGATCCGGGCCTTCCGGAAGCTGCTCGGCCTGCCGAACCGGTCGCTGCCGCAGGGCTCGGTGCCGCAGGGTCCGGTGCCGGACCGGGGTGGCCGGGGTGGCGGCGGGGCCCCGTTGCGACCCCCTCCGCCGCTTCCGTCGCTTCCGCCGCGCGCCCAGGCCCTGGCGCGGATGCTGGTGCACGGGCAGGTGCTGTCGTCACCGCGCGACCTGGCGGTGGGCTGGACCGTCAGCGGTGACAGCGTCCGGCTGCACGCCGGACACACGGGCCAGCACCTCAGCCGGGCGGCGGCAGCGGAGCTGCACGCGGCGCTCGGCGCCTGGCTGTCCATCGGCCGGCCCGGGTCGTGAGTGAGTTGGTGAGTGGGTGAGTAGGTGGCTGCGGGCCGTACGTACGGCCGGTGTGTGACGGCCGGTGCGTACGGCCGGCGTGCCGTCACAGGCTGAGTGCGTCCTCCGCGTTCGTCATCCACGCGGTCACGGAGTTCTTGTCGGGCGAGACGTACAGGCCGGGAGTGGACGCCTTGAGCGGCGTCTGCGCCAGGTCCGACTCGGTGTTCATGGTCATCGCGATCGAGTCGACCGTCTTGCCCTTGCCGTCCTTGAGACCGCCCATCAGCCCGGCGTACGCCGACTCGCCCGGAGCGAGCTTGATCGCGTGCTCGATGTCGGGCGCTGCGCCCCGCTCCTTGGCCTGGCCGTCCAGGTCACCGAAGGTCACGATCGGGTGGTCCAGGGCCCGGCAGGGCTTGGTGCCCTTGTTGGTGATCTTCAGGAGGTAGCTGCCGGTCGTGGGCTCGGCGAGGCCGGCGGTGAACTTCACGCCGAAGGTGCTGCACGGGAAGACGTCGAAGTCGGGGTCGGTCGACGAACCGCCGCCACCGGCCGGGGTCTTGGTCGGGGAAGCGTGCGGGATGCCCGGCTTGGACGGCTTGGGCGGCGTCGGCAGCTTGGTCGGGGTGGTCGGCAGGGGGTCCCGCGTGAGGGTGTGCGTCGGGGTCGCGGTCGGACTGGCGGTCCCGCCCGCCGCGTCGTCCCCGGTGGGACCGCAGGCGGTCAGAGCGGCGAGAGCGGAAACGGCGGTGAGGGCGACGGCGGCTCTGCGAACGGTGCTCATGGTGGGGTACCCCCGGCTGTGAAGTGCGACCTGCGCTGCTGGACTGACGAGCACCATCGTCCCGCCCAAGCTTCACAACTTGGTGACGGTGTGTTGCCGAGTCGACCACGATCGTGGCCCGTCTCCGGCGGTGCCCACCCGCCGCCGTGCGGAGGCAGCGGGTGAGCAGGACGCTCCGTCAGTCGAGGAGGCTGTCGGCGGTGGGGACCACGAGGCCGAACACGTCCGTGATGGCGGTCAGTGCCGCGGTCTGGAGCGCCGCGGCGGGTACGGCGCTGCCGTCGGGGGCGGCCAGGGAACGGGTGGCGGTGGCGTCGGCGACGACGGTGGGCCGGTAGCCGAGGTTGAAGGCGCCCTGGGCGGTGAAGGTGACGCACATGTGCGTCATGAAGCCGGCCAGGACCAGGTCCTTGCCACTGCCGGGGGCGAAGCCCAGGTCGGCGAGGGTCTTCTCCAGGTCGGTGGCGTGGAAGGAGTTGGGGAAGAACTTCACCACGACCGGTTCGCCCTCGACCGGGGCGACCTGCTCGCTGATGGAGCCGATGTGGGCACGGATGTCGTAAGGGGAGTTCTCGCCGCCGTCGTTGATGACGTGGATGACGGGGGTGCCCGCGGCGCGGGCCCGCGCCAGCAGTCGGGCGCCGGCGGCGAGGGCCTCCTCGGCGCCCTCCAGGGCCATGACCCCGGTGCGGTAGGTGTTCTGGAAGTCGATCAGGACCAGGACGGACTCGCCGAGTCGGGGCGGCCGGCCGTCCAGGCCCATCACCTCGCGGAGGGGGACGGAAGGGGTGGTGGCGTGGGTGGTGCTGTGGGTGGTGGCGTCGGCGGTCATCGTGGGGCCTTCCTCTGGGATGTGGGCATGGCGAGGCGGTCCGCCTCGCGGCATGCCGAGGGGATACGGGTGACACGGGTGGTACGGATGGCGGTCCGGCGTGCCGGGTCGGGTGGGATCGGATGGGGCCGGGTCAGGCCGGCTGGGTGCGGAAGCGGCGGCGGTAGGCCGCCGGGGTCGTGGCGAGCCGGCGTCGGAACGCCCGGTGCAGGGTCTCCGCCGAGCCGAGTCCGGAGGTGGCCGCGACCTGGTCCAGCGGGAGGTCGGTGGTCTCCAGGAGCCGTCGTGCGGCCTCGACACGGGCGGCTTCGACGTAGGCGGCGGGGCTGATGCCGGTCTCCTGTGTGAAGACGCGGGCGAAGTGCCGTTCGCTGAGGCACATCCGGGACGCCAGCGCCGCAGCGGACAGGTCGTCGTCCAGGTGGTCGGCGATCCACAGCCGCAGCGCGTCGATGTCCCGGCGGCCGGCCGCGGGCCGGCTCAGCGGTACGGAGAACTGGCTCTGGCCGCCCTGCCGCTTGAGGTACATCACCAGCTGCCGGGCCACCGACAGCGCGGTCTCCTCCCCCAGGTCCTCGGCCACCAGGGCCAGGGCGAGGTCCAGGCAGGCGCTGATCCCGGCCCCGGTCCAGATCCGGCCCCGGTCGGCACGGACGAAGATCGGGTCCGGGTCGACCGTGACGTTCGGGTGATCGGCGGTGAGCTGGGCGGCCGTCGACCAGTGGGTGGTCGCCGTCTTCCCGTCCAGCAGTCCGGCCGCCGCCAGGACGTGTGCGCCCACGCACACCGAGGCGACCCGCCGGGCGTGCGGGGCGGTCGCCCGCACCCACTCCACGACGGTGCCGTCGATGCGGGCGACGACTCCGTCGTCGACCACGTCCACGGCGCCGGGCACCAGGAGGGTGTCCACCCCTTCGCCGACGTCCTCGAAAGCGACGTCGGCGTACAGCCGCACCCCGGCGAACGTCCGGACCGGTCCGGCGGCCGGTCCGGCGAGCCGGACGTCGTAGCGCTCGCCCGCGGTCACCCGGTTGGCCAGCGCGAAGACCTCGGCCGGGCCGGTGACGTCGAGGAGGTCGACGTCGGGGAAGACCGCGATGACGACGCGGTGCGCAGGAGTGGGCATGCGTCCACCCTCTCCCGCGCCGTCCGTGGCCGCAATGACGATTCACCGTCACATTCGGACACGGCGGTCAGGGGCGGGGGCGCCGCGTCGGGCGCGCGTCCGTACCGGGCATCAGGGCCGGGGGGCAAGGACAGGGGCCGGGAGGACGGCCTGGTGGCGGGCGACCAGGGCGCGTACGGCCCCGGGGAGCCAGTCTTCGGGGGGCTTCTCCCCGGAGTGGGCCAGTCGTTGCAGGATCTCGGTGGGCGTGGGGCGTGCGGCCGGATCGTGCCGCAGGCAGTCGCCGACCACTGCGGCCAGGTCGGCGGGCAGGGCGTGCAGCGCCTGGTCGAGGACGGTGCCCCCGGGGAAGGGGGCCGCGCCGCAGGCGTGGCACAGCACCATCCCGAAGGCGTACGCGTCCACGGCCGGGGTCAGGGGCCCGCCGGTCAGCTGTTCCGGGGCGAGGAAGCCGCGGGTGCCGACCACGACGTTCGTGGTGGTGAGGGACGTCCCTTCGGCGGCCCGCGCGATCCCGAAGTCGATCACGCGCGGACCCGCGCCGGAGACCACGATGTTGCCCGGCTTGAGGTCCCGGTGGATGAGCCCGCAGGCGTGGATGCCTTCCAGGGCCTCCGCCAGTCCGAGGGCCAGGGCGCGTACGGTCGTGGCGGGGAGCGCTCCGTGGGTGCGCAGCACCTCGTGCAGGGACGGGCCCGGGATGTACTCGGTCACCAGCCAGGGCCGGGCGTCGTCGGGGCCGGCGTCCACCACGGGCGCGGTGTGGAAGCCGCCGACCCGCCGGACCGCGTCCACCTCCCGGGCGAAGCGCCGGCGGAAGGAGGGGTCCTGGGCGAGTTCCTCCCGGACCACCTTCACGGCCACCCGCCGGGCCCCGGGCGACACTCCGAGGTAGACGGTGCCCATGCCGCCCTCGCCCAGCCGGGCGGTCAGCCGGTAGCGGCCCAGCCGGTCGGGGTCGTCCCGGCGCAGCGGCGGGTGCCGGACGGGTTCGGGGGCGGGCGGGGCCGGGTGGCCGGCCGCGGCCGCACCGGCGGCCTCGGCCTCGGCGGCCCTGCGGAGCCGGGCGATCTCGATCTCGCCCTCGGCTCGGAGGAGCGCCGCCCGCTTCTCCCCATCCGCGCGCAGGATCTCGGACTGGCGGACGCCTTCGGCTTGGAGGATGGAGGCGCGCTTGTCGCGGTCGGCGCGCATCTGCTTCTCCATCGAGTCCTGGATGGAGGTGGGGGGTTCGATGGTCTTGAGTTCGACGCGGTGGATGTGGATTCCCCACTTGCCGGTGCCCTCGTCGAGCACGCCGCGCAGGCCCGCGTTGATCATCTCGCGGGAGGTCAGGACCTCCTCCAGGTCCATGGTGCTGACGATGGTGCGCAGGGTGGTGATGGTGAGGTATTCGATGGCCTGGATGTAGCTGGCGACTTCATAGGTCGCGGCACGGGGATCCGCCACCCGGTAGTTGACGACGATGTCGATGTCGACGACCAGGTTGTCCCCGGTGATGACCGGCTGCGGCGGGAACGGGACGACCTGTTCCCGCATGTCGATCCGGTTGCGGATCGTGTCGATGAACGGGACGACCAGGTGGAACCCGGAGGTCAGTACGCGCGCAAACCGCCCGTTGCGCTCGACGACGGCCACGCTCGCCTGCGGGACGACGTGCATCGTGCGCACGGCGAGCCACAGCAGCACCAGGCCCGCGGACAGGCTGACCAGCCACCAGACGTTCACCGAACCGCCCCCACCCCACGTGTGCTCCCCGGAAGCGCAGTTTCGCAGAACGTCTCTGCTCCGCACAGGCTTTGGGGAATTCGGGGTGAGGATCCGACCGGTCCCACAGGAACCGGTCCGCTCGGCCTCTTGCGTCACACGTGCGCGTGCTACGCGTTCGGGTCCCAGTCTGCGAGCTGCTCCATCGGCTCGGTGTCGCCGGCGGTCTCCAGGCCGTCGAGCGGGAGGCGCGCGTAGAGGTAGAGGACCAGTTCGCCCGCTGCGCCCCGCATCACCATGTCGCCCGGCTCCGCGCCGGCGGCGAGGTCGTCGCAGCGGACGCCGTCGGCGTCGAGGGTCAGGCGCCAGGAGCGGCCCTCGGTCGTGTGCAGGTCGATGGTCGCCGGCTTGAACGGCCAGGGGACGGTCGTCGCCGAGACGGTCGTCAGGAACTCGTCGACGCCCTCGACCGCGACGTCCGTCGGCAGCGGCTGCGCGGCCCCGTGGGTGAGCTGGACGTCGTAGGTGTGGACGGCGATCTCCTGGATCTGGTGCCGGGCCACGGCTCCGCTGGTCTCCGGGGCCTGCGAGCGGCCCCACCAGGTCCAGCAGCCGCGGTCCGGGCCGGCCTCGCGCATCGCGTCGAGCATCAGCTCGGTCGACTCGGCGAGCCAGGCGTCCAGGGCTTCGCGGTCGCGCGGCGCGGTCGGGGCGCCCTTCGGGTCCGTCCTCGCCGGGGGCTCGGCGCCCGGGCCCGCCGCGACGATGGCGGCCTGGCGGCGGCGGCCGTCGCCGAGGTGCTGCGCCAGTTCGCGCAGCGTCCAGTCCGGACAGGTCGGGACCTGGACGTCAAGGTCGGGGGCGGACGCGATCGCGGCGCGGAACGCGGCCGAGCGGTCTTCGATCAGCCGCAGGACCTCGGGAAACTCCAAGATTTTTCGCACGTCGGCTGTGTATCACGGTGCTCCGGCCGCCCGGTAGCGAATTTGTCGGACGATCACGCGCCGGACGGATCCTGGTCCGCCTCGGGCTCCAGTGCCTTGGCGAAGTGGAAGGCCACGATGTCGAGGCGCTCGCGCAGGTAGAAGCGGTGGGCGCCGGTGCGGTGGGTGCCGGAGTCGAGGCCGAGCTCGTGGCAGCCCGCCCGGCGGGCGTGGGCCTCCAGGTGGGCGATGAGCCGGTGGCCCACACCGGTGGAGCGGGCGGACTCGGCGGTCACCAGGTCGTCGACGTAGAGCCTGCGCAGGGAGCCGGTGTCGTGGATGATCCGCCAGCCGGCCGCGCCGACGCAGGTGCCGTCCTCCGTGTAGGCGGCGGCGAAGCGCAGGCCTTGGGCGTGGCCGTGCTCGTACACGTCGAGGAAGAGTTCGGGGGTGAGGTGGGGGCGCAGTTCGCGCAGGACCGGCAGGAGTTCGCCGACCAGGCGCGGGTCGCCGGGCTCGAGATCGATGATCTTCATGCCGGGGACGATATCCCAGGGGCGGGAAGCGGCATCGATGTGTGCCGGCGGCTGCGGAGGTGGCAGCATGCCGTGTCATGGCAGACGAACAGAGCAGTGTCTTCGAGGCCGGTCAGACGGGCCTCGTCATCGGCGTTCCGGAGGCCGAACCCGCCGTACGCGGCTGGCGGGAGCGGCTGAACCACTCGGCCTGGGCCGAGGTTCCGGCGCACGTCACCGTGCTCTATCCGTTCCTCGACGAGAGCCTTGTCGACGAGGGGGTCTGCGCGGCCCTGGCGGAGCTGTTCGGCCGCCATTCCGCATTCGACCTGCGGTTCGCACGGTGCGGCCGGTTCCCCGGGGTGCTGTACCTCGTGCCCGAGCCGGACGGGCCGGTGCGGCGGCTCACGGAGGCGGTCGTCGGACGGTGGCCCGAGGCCCAGCCCTACGGGGGCAAGTACGGGGAGGCCGTCCCCCATCTGACCATCGTCCAGAAGCAGGAGGAGGAGGTCCTGGACGAGATCGAGGCCGGGGTCGCCGACCACCTGCCGGTCTCCTGCCGCGTCTCGGCGGTGCACCTCATGGTGTACGACGGCGTGAAGTGGCAGGAGCGGGCCACGTTCGCCCTGCTCCCGGCCTCGGAATAGGGCCGTCCCGGCCTCGGAACAGGGCCGTCCGCGGCGAGCGCCGGCCGGCCCGGCGGGTCACCCCGTTGCGGGGTCCCTGCGCATCAGCAGGCGTCCCTGGCGGAAGCGTTCCCCGTCGACGGGGGCGCGCAGCATCCTGCCGACCTCGGTGAACCCGGCCTCGGCGGCCAGGCCGGCCAGGGCGTCGACGGGCCACCGGTAGGCGGTCACCACCTTGTGGTCGAAGGGGGTGACCGGGTCGCCCTCCGACTCGAAGAAGGCCAGCAGGAGGTGCCCGTCCGGCACCAGGACACGCCGGAACTCGGCGAAGTACGCAGGTAGTTCGTGAGGTGGGGCGTGGATGACCGAGTACCAGCAGACGATGCCCCGCAGGGTGCCGTCGGGCAGGTCCAGGGCGTCCATGGAGCCGACCTCGAACCGGAGGTCCGGGTAGGTCTCGCGGGCGATCCCGACCATCACGGGTGACAGGTCGACGCCGAAGACGTCCAGCCCCAGGTCCCTCAGGTGCGCGGTCACCGCCCCGGGCCCGCAGCCCAGTTCGGCGACGGAACCGGGGCCGGGGCCGATGCCCGTATCGGGGCCGGGGCCCGTGCCGGGGCCGGTTCCGGTTCCGCTGCCGCCCGCGAGTTCGGCGAACGCGGCGAGGGCCGCCCGGTCCAGCGGGCGGGTGTCGAGTGCGTCGCGGAACAACTCTGCGTAGAGGACGGCGACGGCGTCGTACGCGTCCGCCGTCGCACCGAGGTGGGAAGTGGGTTCGGCCATGGGGCAGCACCCTAGCCCCGCGGGGAACCCTCGGCGTGACGCGTCCGGTCGGCGGACAAGGCGTCGGACGGTTGTCCGGCGAGGTGGTCGCGGACAGGGCTCCCGGCCGGTCCCGCCGGTGGGCTGACGGCGACTCAGGGCGTTGTCAGTGGGTGGCCCTAGCGTTTTGGACATGAACCGATCCGTGCAGGCTTTGGCCTACGTACGTCCTTCCGCCCTGTCCGGGCAGCAGCTCGGGCTGGAGACCTCCGGTGGCACCACACCGGTCGGCGCGGAGGCCCATCCGCAGTTCTTCGCGGGTTTCCTGGCGGCGCCCCAGGCGGCCGCGCACGGGCTGCTCGCCGTCGCCGACGTCGCGGCCGCGCGCTACCACCAGCGGAACCCGGCCGCTTCGCTCGATCCGGTCGTCACCGGCAACGGCGACCGGCTGCGCTTCGAGTCGTTCTCCGGCTGCTGCGGGGTGTACGCCCGGCTGGACGTGCTGCGCGAGGGGCTCGGCGGGGCCGACACGGGGCACGGCACCACCAATGTCGACGTGAACAACCCCCTGCGGGAGGCGCTGTCGCGGCTCACCGGGGACGAGCCGCTGCACCTGCGGGTCGGACCGGAGGAGCTGGCGGTCACCACGGTGTCGGGGGCGGTGGTGGAGAAGAAGGTACCGCTGCCCGAGCGCTGGCTCCGCGGGTTCGCCGAATCGCAGGTGGTGAGCGCGGGGTTCGACCTGCGGGCGGAGCTGTCGGCCCCGGAGGCGGTCCGGTTCCTGCGGTCCCTGCCGCGCCCGACGGCGGGCAGTGGCGCACGCGCGGCGGGTGCGCGGCAGATGTGGGTGGTGCCGGCCGGGCGGGGGCTGCGGCCCACCACCCGTGCGGTGCCCGGCGCGGTGTGCCTGCCCGGCCCGGAGCGGCTGGTGGCGCTGCACCGGGTGCTGCGGCACGCCACCGGGCTGCGGGTGTACGGGCCGGCCGGACACGGCGGGCTGCCGTCGGCGAGCGCCTGGGAGGTCATGCTTCCGGGGATGCGGCTGACGCTGACCCTGTCACCGGAGACCTCGCGCGGGTTCTCCGGTGAGGGCGGAGTTCTTGAGTCGCTGGCCACCGACGAGGCGGCCGCCGACGCGGAGCTGGTGTCGGTGCTGCTGGCCTGGGAGCCGCGGATCGATCCGGCGGACCTGGCCGAGCAGTCCGGGCTGACGGCGGCTCGGGTGCGGGCGGCCCTGGCCCGGCTGGGCACTGCCGGGCGGGTGGGGTACGACGCGGCGGACGCGGCGTACTTCCACCGGGAGCTGCCCTACGACGCCTCCCGGGCGGAACGCGCCAATCCCCGGCTGGTGGCGGCCCGGAAGCTGCTGGCGGAGGGGGCGGTGCGGCCGTCCGCCGGCGGGGGCGCCACGTCGACCGTGCTCTCCGGTGAACGCCGCTACCAGGTAAGGGAGTCGGCGGGCGCGGTGCTGAGCTGCACCTGCCAGTGGTGGGTGGACTACCGGGGGCGGCGCGGGCCCTGCAAGCACGCCCTGGCGGTGCGGATGGCACGGCGCGCCGCCCTGGCAGGCCCCGCAGGCGCCGCTTCCACGGACGGCGATCCCCTCGCTTCCCTCTCTTCCTTCTCTTCCTTCTCTGACGAGCAGTACGACGCCACGAACGGAGCCACCCGGTGAACGACCTCATGAGCGCGATCCGTGCGGGCCGCAGCGATCTCATCTCCGCGCTGCTGGCCCCGCTGGACCGGGCCGCGCGGCGGACCCTGCTCGGCGAACTGCAGGCACTCCGCAAGGAACCCGGGAGTTGGGACTGGACCCGGTGGCACGAGCGGGCCGCGCTCAGCCGCGGGCTGTGGCTGGCCGGGGCCGGCTGCCACACCGGCGCCGCCGCGGCGGCGGCCTGGATAGGCGCCCGTGACCTGCGGCCGCAGCCGTCCCGGAGCCGGTCCGCGCACCTGATGACGGTCCTGGAAGGGCAGTCGGCGGAGTGGCTGGGCGATGTGGCACACCGGCTGGCCGCCCGCCGGGCCACCGCCGAGGAGGACCATGAGCTGATCGCCGCCCTGGTGAGCCGTTCCGGGTGTGCCGTGCCGACCGGCGAGCCGTTCGTGCACGGCTGGGTCCGGTCCCTCACCGACGAGGCGCTGCGCCACCGGTCGCAGGCCGGCCGGGCTCCGGACGGGCTGTCCGGGCTGGGCGCGGCGCTGCGCCGCAACCCGTGGACGGCGGAGCTGGTGCCCCGGCTGTTCGAAACGGTGGAGCCGGCGCCTTCGATGGCCGGCTGGGACCAGCCCGACACCCCCGGGCACTGGCCGGTGGAGCTGGCCGCGCTGGCGGCGGAGGGAGTGGTCGAACGGCGCGTGCTGCTCGACGGGGCCGTGGCGCGGCTGCTGCGCGGCGGGCGCCCGGCCGGACTCAAGGTGTTCATGGCACTGCTCCGGCAGCTGGAGCCGACGCGGGCGGAGCAGGTGGAGCGGATCGCCGACTGGGCGGCGCTGGCCTCGGACGCCCCGTCCGGTCCCGCCGGGTACGCGCAGGGGGTGCTGGCCGGGCTGGCCGAGTCCGGCGAGCTGGACCACGTACGGCTGGCGGAGGTGTCGGCGGCGGTGCTGTTCCGGCCGGAGAAGAAGTTCGCACGGGCGCAGCTGGTGCTGCTGGGGAAGGTGCTGCGGCGGGACCGTGAGGCCCGGCACGCGCTGCTGCCGGTGGCCGGGCCCGCGTTCGGGCACCCGGACCTGGAGGTGCAGGAGCGGGCGCTGGCGCTGGTCGCCCGGCACCTGAGGGAGGAGGACGTGGAGCTCCGGGAGGAACTGCTGGGGCAGGCCGCGGCGTTGAGCGCCGGGTTGCGGGAGCGGGCCGCGGAGGTCCTGGGCGGAGTGCCCGAGGACGGCGGTGCACCCGGAGCCGGCGGTGCGACCGTGGTCCCGGGCGGCGGGCTCGCAGGGCCGGTGGCCGGGGACGCGCCGTACGAGGAGGTGCTGCCGCCCGCTCCGGAGCGGCGGCCGCAGCCGGCCGCACCGGACTCGGTGGCGGAGACGGTGGAGTTGGTGGCGGCGGTGCTCGCCGGCCGCCGGCGCCACGCCTGGCGCGCTCCCGATCCCGTCGATCCGGCCGAGTTCGAGCGGGCCCTGGACGGGCTGGTCCGGCACGCCCACCGGGACCGGGCGGCGCTGGCGCTGGCCCTGCGGCCCGCGCTGGCGGGGCTGTGGTGGGCGACCCACGACGCCTCCCCCGACGGGCTGGCCGGGCTGGAGCTGCCCGTGGCGGCCCTGCTGGGGACGGTCAGGGCGGGCGAGCTGAGGCTTCCCCGGGACTGCAACGCCCGGGACGCGGGCTGCCCGTCCGGTGCCCTGGAGGACGTCGTCGACGCCCGGATGCGTGAGGTGGCGCTGCGGCTGCTGGGCGATCCGCAGCCGTTCCTGCTGGCGACGCCCTCGTGGGAGACGGGCACCATCGAACCGGGTGACCTGGTGGCCCGGCTGGAGGAGTACGCGGGCAGGGCGGTCGGTCCGGTGGACTTCGCTCAGGCGCTGCTGCGGGTGCGGCGTGACGGCGGGGCCGCGGCGGCGGCGCGCGCGCTGAACAGCGGGGAGGGACGCCGGCTGGCGGAGTGGCTGGACGGCGCGGGCGACCGCGGGCTGCCGGAGCGGACGCTGCACGATCCGGCGGACGTCCACGAGTGGAACCGGACGCGGGCCGACCACGAGCAGACGCTGTGGCGGACCGCGGAGCACTCCGTGGTGCGTGGCGAGTTCCCGGTCGCCTTCCGGCGGCTGGCCGAGGCCCGGACCGCCACCTGCTGGCGCTGCTATCACTGGCCGGTGCACGACCCGCAGCACGCGGCGGTGCTCCCGGAGGACCGGGAAACGCTGGCGGCGTGGGCGACGGTGGCCGTCACCGCGTGCGCCACGGCCGGCGAGGAGGGGGCCTGTGGTCAGCTGCCCCGGCTCGCGGAGCTCGGCGGTCCCGCGGGGCCGGTCCTGCACCTGCTGGTGGCGACCGGGCTGGGCGCGCGGCACGCCGAGGACCGGCTCGCGGCGGTGGACGCGCTGCTGGTCATGGCCGCGCGCGGGGAACTGGACACGGCTCTCGTCGGGCGGGAGCTCGCGGAGCTGCTGCGGCGGGGCACGGTCAAGCCGAACCGGCTCGCGGACGCGGCTCGTACGGCGGCGTCGACCGGGGCGTACGGGACGGTCTGGGCGGTGCTGGGCGAGGCGGTGCCGGGGGTGCTGGGGGCGGAGCCGTTGCATGGGGCGGGTGAACTGCTCGCCGTGGCGGCGGAGTGCGCGGAACAGAGCGGGGCGGCCGGCCCGTGCCCGGTGGTGGTGGTCGAGGCCGCCGGGCGGGGCGGGTCCTCGCAGCTGGTGAAGCAGGCGCGGCGGCTGCGGGCGGCGCTCGGGGGGTAGCGGGGGGCGGTGCCGCCCGCGCCGCGGCTGGGCGCAGCCCTTGCTCGTGGGCGGGGCTTCGGCCGGGCCCGGGGGCAGCTCCGGCCCGGCCCTGGCGGAGGGGGCGGGGCTGCGCTGGGGCGGGGTCGGCCGTGTCCGGTGTGCCCGCCCTCCCCCGAGCTCTTGGCTTCGCTCGAACAGGGGGACCCCCATCGCCTTGCGGGACGCCTGCCCACACCGGGGGGTGAGGGACGCGACCCCCTGCCCACACCAGCGGCAGGGGTCAGGGGGCGGGGGCTTCGCCGATGGGGCGGATGACCACCGGGTGTTCCGGGGAGCCGGGTGGGGTCGGGCATTGGGTGATGCGGGCGGCGATCTCGGTGACGCGGTCGAGGTCGACGCATTCCAGGAGCCAGTAGCCGGCCGGCTGGACGTCGGCGGCGGCGTAGGGGCGGTCGGTGATGACCGGTTCGGTGCCGGGTGATGCGGTGACGAAGCGGGCTTCGGCGGGGGCGGTGAAGCCCTGCGCGTCGAGGAGCTCGCCGGAGGCGGCGAGTTCGTTGTTGAGCTCGCCCATGAAGTTCACCATGGCGAGGAGTTCCTCGCGGCTCCACCGGGGCGGGCCCGGGGACTCCGTCCCTTCCATCGCCTCGTAGTCCGCCTGGGTCGCCTGGACCGTCACGAAGTATTTCACCGGGCCAGCGAAGCAGGTCGGCGCCCGGCCGGCTGCGCTGCCGGGCGGGCCCGGCCGCGTTTTCCCCCGCACGGCGCCGGAAAACCGGTTGCCCCGGGCCCGGGTCGTGGCGAACGATCGAGCGAGTGAGCAAGACCCGTACCCGCCTGGCCTCCCTCCTGCCCGACACCGCCCCCTGGCGTTCCAGCCGCGACTTCCGGCTGCTCTTCTACCAGGGCACGGTGACCTACTTCGGCAGCTTCATGGCGATGGTCGCGCTGCCCCTGCAGATCAAGGACCTGACCGGTTCGCCGCTCGCCGTCGGCGCCATGGGGGCCGTCGAGCTGGTGCCCCTGGTGGTCTTCGGACTGTACGGCGGGGCGCTGGCCGATGCCGTGGACCGGCGGCGGCTGATCCTGTGGACCGAGGCGGGGCTGGGCCTGCTGGCCCTGGTGCTGCTGGTGAACGCGCTGCTGCCGCAGCCGCTGCTGTGGCCGCTGTACGTGGTGGCGGCCGGGGTGTCGGCGCTGGCGGGGCTGCAGCGGCCCGCGCTGGACTCGCTGACCGCCCGGATCGTGGCGCACGACCAGCTGACCGCGGCGGCCGCGTTGAGCTCGCTGCGCTACCAGATCGGCGCGATCGCCGGGCCGTCGCTGGCGGGCCTGGTCGTGGCCTACGCGGGCCATGCCCCGGCGTACGCGGTGACGGTGGCCGGGTTCTCGGTGTCGGTGCTGCTGTGCACCCGGCTGACCCCGGCTCCGCCCGCCCGTGACGCCGAGCGGCCCTCGCTGCGCGGTATCGCGGAGGGCGCGCGCTACGCCTGGAGCCGGCCGGTGCTCCTCGGCACGTACGCGATCGACCTGGCGGCGATGTTCTTCGCCTTCCCCAACACGATCTTCCCCTTCCTCGCCGACGAGCTGGACGCGCCGTGGGCGCTCGGGCTGATGTACGCGGCGGGGTCGGTGGGCTCCCTGGTCGTGGGGCTGACCAGCGGCTGGACCTCCCGGGTGCACCGGCACGGGCTGCTCGTCGCGGGCGGGGCCGCCGGGTGGGGGCTGGCCGTGGCGGCCGCGGGCTGGTTCACGGACATCTGGGTGGTGCTGCTGTGCCTGGCCGCGGCGGGTGCCGGGGACATGCTGAGCGGTCTCGGCCGCTCCACGATCTGGAACCAGACCATCCCGGAGGGGCTGCGCGGGCGGCTGGCCGGCATCGAGGTGCTGTCGTACAGCGTGGGGCCCCAGCTGGGGCAGGTGCGGGCGGGCTGGTCGGCGGGCTGGACCGGGACCCGTACGGCGTTCTGGAGCGGCGGTCTGGCCTGCGTGGGCTCGGTGGCGGTGCTGGCGGCACTGCTGCCCGCGCTGCTGGTGTACGACGCGCGGACCGATCCCGATGCCCGCCGCCGGGCGGCGCAGGCCGCCGCCCGGGCTTCCGGCGGCCCCGAGAGCACGCCCGCGGCGGCCTGAGCACCGGCTCCGCCCCTCCCCCTCAGGGCCGCGCTCCCAGGGGCGCGCACTCAGGGCTGCGCTCCCAGGGGCGCGCACTCAGGGCTGCGCTCTCAGGGGCGCCACTGCCCCGTCCCCGCCCCCGTCCGGTCCGGGGCGGCCGCCGGGGCCGGGCCCAGGGTGGTGGTGCCGATGGCCGCGCGGTGGCCGAGGCCGGTGCGGTACGCGTCCAGGGCGGCTTCGGTGCGGCCGGTGCGGCGCAGCAGGTCGCCCAGCAGCCGGCACAGGTCGGCGAGGTCGCCGGTCGCGCCGCTGCGTTCCAGCAGGGCCAGGGCGCGCACGTAGTGCTCCTCGGCGGCCTCGGTCTCGCCGCGTTCCTCGGCGATGAGGCCGAGCAGCCGGTGCGCGCCGCCGGCGTGCACGGCGCCGTGGCTGTCGTCCAGGTCGAGCAGGGCCGACAGCAGTTCGGCGGCTTCCCCGTGGCGGCCGAGCCGGCGCAGTACGTCGGCCAGTTCGACCTCGACCTGTGCGGTGTAGAGCGTGGCGCGGCGGGTGGCGAGCATGCCGCGGGCGGTGCGCAGCTCCTCCTCCGCCGCGGGCAGTTCGCCGCACTGCGCCTTCACGTAGCCGCGCATCCAGTGGCAGTGCGCGAGGTCGGTGGCCAGTTGCAGCTGCCGGTACACGGCCTGGGCCCGGGCCAGTGAGGCGTCGGCCTCGGCGGTGCGTCCTTCGGCGAGGAAGGTGCGGGCGACCTGCCGGTGCATGCCGGCGACCAGGGCGGGGTCGGTGACCCGGGGGGCCAGGGAGAGGGCGGTTTCGGCGGCGTGGGCGGCGCGGGCGTGGGCGCCCATGTCGATGTAGGGGCCGATGACGGCGGCGTAGAGGAGGACGAGCGCCTCGGGGTCGGCGAGGCCCCGGGCGCCGAGTTCGTCGATGGTGGATTCCAGCAGGTAGCAGGCGTAGCGGAGTTCCCCGGCGAGGAGGTGGGCGACGGCCCGGCCGCGGATGGCGCGGGCGCGGCGCGGCAGCGGCTCCCCCGACTGGAGGGCTTCGGCCGCGGCGAAGTGCGCGCGGGCGCCCGTGAGGTCGCCGGTTTCGAGGGCGCAGTCGCCCAGGCCGAGCAGTGCTTCGGCCTGCTCGGCGGGCAGGTCGAGGCCCTCGGCGTCGGTGAGAAGGCGCCGGTAGAGGACGGCGGCCTCGTCGGCCGCGCCGGTGGCCAGGGTCCGCTGGGCGTCGGTGAGCGCGAGGCGGAGTTCGGTGGCCAGGTGGGCGGGGCGTCCGGTGGCGAGTTCCTCGTAGGTGGTGCCGAGCCGGTCGGCGAGGAAGCGCAGCGCCGTTTCCGAGGGGCGTACGCGGCCGGATTCGAGGGTGGAGATGTAGGCGGCGGTGTACGAGGGCTCGGCCAGCCGGCGCTGGGTCAGGCCGGCCTCCGTACGGAGCCGCTGTACTCGTCTGCCGATCTCGGCCGGGTCGTCCATGCCATGCCCCCTGGTCCTTCAACTCCCCTGGTTTTCAAGGGGACACGATCATTGCGCATCCCCTCCGGCACCCCCTAGTTTAAGCGACCGGTTCAATTCGCTTAAGTGAGCGGTTAATTGCCGCGTCCGTGCTGGAGGATGCCGTGCGCTCTGCCCTGCGCAGTTCCCTGTTGACGGCGGGGGTGGCCGCGGCCGCCCTCGCCTCGCTCGCCGCCGCGCCGGGTACGGCGTCGGCCGGTCCCGGTCCGGGGCCGGGGCCGCGGCCCCGGGTCGAGGTGGAGATACCCGGCCCCGAGGACGGGACGACGGCCGGCTCGGGGCGCGCCTCCGTGCCCTCCGCGGGGCGGACCGCCCCCGCCGGCCGCCGCCTGTCGGGGCAGGAACTGGCGGCGGACGGCGGGGTCGCCAAGATGATCGACAACGGCCCGTCCGCGGACCGGCTGGACGTGGTCGTGATCGGCGACGGGTACACGGCGGGCGAGCTGGAGCGGTTCCACTCCGATGCCCGGGCGAAGTGGGCCGAGCTGGCGGCCGTGGCGCCGTACACGACCTACCAGGGGCTGTTCAACGTGTGGACGGTCGACGCGGTGTCCCGGGAGTCCGGGGTCAGCGGTGACCCGGGGCGGGAGGTGGTGCGGGACACCGCGCTGGGGTCGTACTTCTGGTGCGGAGACATCGAGCGGCTGCTCTGCATCGACCAGGAGAAGGTCGACGGGTACGCGGCCCGGGTGCCCGACCCCGATCTGGTGCTGGTGCTGGCGAACAGCTCCAAGTACGGCGGGGCCGGCTACAACGAGCCCAGCGCGAAGCTCGGTTACGACGGCATCGCCACCGCTTCGGCGGGCCATGCGAAGTCCGGGCAGGTCGCCGTGCACGAGACGGGGCATTCCCTGGGGTGGCTGGCCGACGAGTACTTCTATCCCGGCGTCCCGGACTACGAGCGCTACACCGGCCCGGAGCCGGCCGAGCCGAACGTGTCCGGGCTGGACGCCGCGGCGATGGCGGCGGGCGGGGCGAAGTGGTACCGGTGGCTGGGCGAGCCCTCTCCGGACGGCGGCACCGTCGGCGCGTACGAGGGCGGCGGATACTACGTGAAGGGGCTGTACCGGCCGACGGACGGCTCGCTGATGCGCGTGCTGGACCGGCCGTTCAACCTGCCCGGGGTCGAGGCCATGATCGCCGGCTTCTACCGCCATGCACGGCCGGTCACCGCGCTCACCCCCACCGGGCGCACGCTGCGCGGCCACGAGTCGGCGCAGATCTCGGTGCCCAGGCTGACCGGGGCCGCCCCCGGCCGGCTGTCCGTCCGCTGGTCCCTGGACGGACGGGAGCTGCCGTTCCTCGCGGGGCGGAAGCGGGTGTGGGTGGCGGAACTGGGACTGCCGCTGCTCGACTTCCGCACGCACCGGCTGTCGGTCCGGGTCGAGGACCGGACGGCCTCGGTGCGGGACCCGCGGATCGCCCGGACGTTGGGGGCGACGGTGGAGTGGAAGGTCCGGCTGTAAGGCGCTGCGCGTGCGGAAGGCCGGGGGCGGGAGGCTGAGGGCCGGAGGCCGGAGGCGGGGGGTGAGTGCGGACGGGTGGCCGTAGGGGCGGCGGTGCACGGGACGGGACGGCCGCGCGGGCCTCCGGCCCGCACGGAATTTCGGCCGGGGAGCCGGAGTTGACAGCGGACATGACCATTGAGACTGATCCCCGGCCCGGCACGGACCGTTCGTTCCTCTTCCTCCTCGGCAGTTCCCGGCCCGAAGGCAATACGGAGATCCTCGCGCGGGCGGCCGCCGAACAGCTGCCCGCCGGCGTCACCCAGCGGTGGGTGGACCTCAGCGGGCTGTCGCTGCCCGACTTCCAGGACGGGCGGCACGAGACCGATGGGTGGCCGGTGAGCGAGGCGGAGGAGGAGCTGCGGCAGGCCACCCTGGAGGCCACCGACATCGTCCTGGCGTCGCCGCTGTACTGGTACACCCTTTCCGCGCACACCAAGCGCTACCTCGACTACTGGTCGGGCTGGCTGGCGGTGCCGGGCCTGGACTTCAAGGAGCGGATGGCGGGCCGGACGCTGTGGGGGGTGTCGGTCATGGCGCACAAGGAGGAGGTCGTCGCGGACGGCCTGGTGACCACCCTCACCCACACGGCGGCGTACATGCGGATGCGGTTCGGCGGGGTGCTGTTCGGCAACGGCTCCCGGCCGGGGCAGGTCCGCAACGACGAGCGGGCCGTCCTCCGTGCCAAGACCTTCTTCCGGCAGGAGGCCCCGCTCGCCTGGTTCCCGTACGAGGAGCAGGCCGGGGCACCGCAGGACGGAGCGCAGTAGGACACGGCGCGGTAGGACACGCGGGGGTCCGCCCCGCGCGGCCTACCGGTCTTCCATCAGGCGTTTGAGGGTGGCGAGGTCGGTGCGGACCGCCTCGGCGTCACGGCGGAAGTCCTCCCCGCTCGTGCCCTGGCGGCGGCGGAGGGTGAAGACCACCTCGCAGCCGGTCGCGTCGGGCAGGACGCGCATCGGATTGTGCACCGTCTCGCCGGTGGGGAGCGTGACCTCGTGGTCGAGTACGCCGAACTCGTTCGGCGGGGCGAAGGCGACCACGACGCGGCCCGGGAGGGCGGAGTCCGCGATCCACCGGCCGTCGACCTGTTCGATGGTGGTGCCGAGCCCGTGCGCCCACTGCGGCAGGTTGGCCGGGTCCGAGGCGAAGGCGTAGACGTCTGC
The DNA here is from genome assembly GCF_040684755.1 of Streptomyces sp. NPDC089799. Taxonomy (NCBI): domain Bacteria; kingdom Bacillati; phylum Actinomycetota; class Actinomycetes; order Kitasatosporales; family Streptomycetaceae; genus Streptomyces; species Streptomyces sp. NPDC089799. The sequence continues at coordinate 84,480 of NZ_JBFBGR010000005.1, forward strand.
CGCGGGGCGGTCGATGTGCGCGGTGATGTGGCGGGTGCTCGGGGTGTCCGTCTCCGGGATGTCCATGGGGTGACCGTAGGGCGTCGGGGGCCGTCGGGTCTTGACCGAATCGGCGCCGGGCCGCCCCGGCTGCTCGGCGTGCCCGGATCGGCGGTCGGAGGCCGGCGGGCGGCTGCTCCGCCTCAGACGGTCAGGGCCGGCTGTCCCGATGTGAGCAGGGCGAGGCGCTCGGCGGTGTCGCTGCCGGGGGGCGGGGTGTAGAGGACCACCCGTTGGTCGCCCTCGGGGGCGTACAGGACCTGGCAGTCCAGCTCCACCGGGCCGATCAGCGGGTGGGTGAGGCGCATGCGCGAGGTGCGGCGTACGGCGACCTCGTGGAGCTCCCACAGGGCGGCGAACTCCTCGCTCGCCGCCCGCAGCCGCTCCACCAGGCGTGTCGCAGCGGGGTCTCCGCTGCGCCGGCCCACGGCGGCGCGCAGGTCGGCGACGTGCAGCCGGCTGAAGCGGTCGTGCTCCTCCGGCGGGTGGGCGGCGCGCTGCGCGGGGTCGGCGAACCAGCGCCAGACCACGTTGCGGCCGTGTTCGGACACGGTGCACACGCCGCCGAGCAACGCCTCGGCCATGGCGTTCTGGGCGAGGACGTCGCCGAGGTCGCCGAGGACCTGCACGGGTGTGGACGGCAGCTGGTCGAGGAGGTGCAGCAGGCCGGGGCCGACGAGGTCACCGCTGCTCGGCACGGCCGGCGGGCGGCGGCCGGCCAGCAGGTGCAGGTGGTCGCGTTCGTCGGCGCTCAGCCGCAGGGCGCCGGCCAGCGCGGCGAGCATCTCCGGCGACGGCTGCGGACCGCGGGCCTGCTCCAGCCGGACGTAGTAGTCGGCGGACATGGCCGCGAGTCTGGCCACCTCCTCGCGGCGCAGGCCGGGGGTGCGGCGGCGGGCACCGTCCGGCAGTCCGACGTCCTGCGGGCGGACCCGCTCGCGGGAGCGGCGCAGGAAGTCGGCGAGTTGCTCACGGTCCATGCTCATGATCGCCATCCTGCCCCACGGCCCCGCCCGAACCGGAAGGGGGGACCGGCGATCCCAGGTTGCGGAGGTCTCTGCCGGACGCGCACCGGGGTCGGCATCGTGGGTCTTGCCAGGGCCCACGGGGCCCGGGGCACAGGTCACCACCACCCACGCGAGGAGCAGTTCCATGGCCACGGTCGACGTCAACGGCGCTCAGGTCCACTACGAGAAGACGGGCTCGGGGCCCGCACTGGTCCTGGTGCACGGCACCGGATCCACGGGGGCCGCGCTCAACTGGGGCCAGGTGCTCCCCCGGTTCGCCCCGAACCACACCGTGATCACCCCGGACCTCTCCGGGACCGACGTCACCGTGGACGACGGCTCGCCGCTGACCTCCGAGGGGCTGGCCGCGCAGGTCATCGCCGTCATCGAGGACGCGATCGGGGATGCGGGCGACGGTCCCGTCGACCTGCTGGGCTTCTCCATGGGCTCGACCGTCGCCGCCACCGTGGCCGCGCTCCGCCCCGATCTGGTCCGCCGGCTGATCCTGGTGGCCGGCTGGGCCCACACCGACGGGGACACCTACCTGCGGAGCCTGTTCACGCTCTGGCAGGACCTCGGCACCACCGACCCCGCGTCCTTCGGCCGCGCGGTGGCGATGACCGGCTTCAGCCGCCGCTTCCTCAACTCCATCGACCACGCCGCGTTCGACGTCCTGGTCTCGAACATGCCGCCGAGCGCGGGCACGCTGCGCCACATCGCGTACGACCTGGAGGTCGACATCCGCGGGCTGCTGCCCCGGATCGGGGCTCCGACCCTGGTGATCGGCGGGACGCAGGACATCACCGTGCCGGTCGAGCACAGCCGTGCGCTGCACGAGGCGATCCCCGGCAGCCGGTACACCGAGCTGGACGCCGGCCACGTCATGTTCTTCGAGCAGGAGGACCTGTTCGTCGGCCTGGTGGACGGGTTCACCCTGCCCGATGCGGCCGCGCCGGCCGGGGAGGTCTCGGTGGCGGCGGCGGGCTGAGCGTCCGGTGGCCCGTACGGTCTGCGCGGTCTCTGCGGGTTCAGTGGGTTTCAGTGGGTTCAGTGGGTTCAGTGGGTGCCGCGGTGCTCGTAGACCGTGAGGGCCAGGGCCTTCATCGCGGCCTCTGCACGGGTCGAGTCCGCTCCGTGGTCGATGGCCTCAAGCGCTTCGGCGGCGGAGATCCGCACGGGGCGGGGCAGGCCGTCGTAGGCGGAGATCCGGTAGGCGATGGTGCGGCGCGCGGCCCGCTCCTCGTCGGACACCCCGTCGGGGGTGAGGGGGAAGACCGCGGCCTGGTAGGTGGCGATGCTCATCACGACCGCGTCGGCGATGCCCTCCGCGTAGCCGTCGGCCCGGGACGACGCCGCTCCGGCGCCCGTTCCGATGCCGGATCCGGTGGTCGGTCCCTCGTGCGGGAAGCGGCCGACGGCGGGGCCGCCGGTGCCGAGGGGGCTGTCGTCGAGGGGGCCGTTGCCGAAGGGGCCGTTGCCGAAGGGGCCGTTGCCGAAGGGGCCGGTTACGTGCCGACGGGCCAGCCGCGCCCCCAGGCCCGCGCCCAGGGCGGCCGCGACGGCGGCGAGCACGGCCGTCAGCCAGCCGCCCAGCAGCAGTCCGAACAGGGCTCCCCCCAGCGCTCCGCACGTCACCAGCACACCGGTGATCATCAGGTGGACGCGGTGCCCGAGCGTGGACGTCATGTCCAGCAGTATGCACAGCGGCCGGTACGCCCGGACGGAGTACCCGGGCCTGCGGGGGCCCGGGCCGGGATCTTGAATGGCAGGTATGGCAGCCACGCCGGACGGAGAGCCGAAGAACCTGCTGCGTGCGGGTCTGGCGCAGCCCGGCCGGCTGCCCGAACTGCTGGCCGATTTCGGGCTGCGGTTCTCCGGCCCGCGCGCCGCCCGCGGGGTGGCGCGGCTGCGGGAGAAACGGCCCGACGCGGACGCCGCCGCGCTCGGCGGGGAGGTGGTCTCCCGGGGCATGCGGCGGACGGTGTCCGAGGGGGCGTTCGTCGGCGGGCCCTTCCTGCTGTTCATCCCGGTGGCGTTCTGCGCGGCGCTGCTGAGCCAGGTGAGGACGATGCTGGAGCTGGCCGCCGTCGCGGGGCTCGACCCGACCGCTCCGGAGCGGGCCCCGGAACTCCTGGTGCTGCAGGGGGTCTACCCGGACACCGAAACGGCGGCGAGAGCGCTCGCCGAGGGGCCTCCGCCGGGAGCCGGGGGGCCCTCGCGGCCCGGCCGGCTGCCGGCGCTGACCGCGCTGACGCTGCGGATGGCGAAGCTGCTGGGCCTGATGACCCCGGGGCAGGACGTCACCCCGACCTGGCGGACGAGACTGGCCCGGGTGGGGTCGTGGCTCCTGCTGGGCGTGGTGCTGGTGGTGGGGATGGTGGCGCCGCTGGTCTGGGTGCCGTACATGGCGGTGTCCTACCGGAAGGCCACCGCCCGGATGATGCCGCGGGCCGTCGCCTTCTACCTGTCGGACGTCCCGCCGGCGCCGCGGCGGCGCGGAGCGTACCGGGTGGATCCGGGGTCGCTGGCGGGGGCGCTGCGGGCCCTCTCCTCGCTGCTGGCGCCCGTGGGTCTGGTGCTCTTTGTGCTGGTCGCCGATGTGCGGCTGTTCGGGAGCTCCTGGCCGGTGCTGTGCATCGTGCTGGTCGCGGCGTCCATCGGTGCGGGGGTGCTGTGGCACCTGCACCGGCGGCGGCGCAGCCGGGAGGAAGAAGAAGAGGAAGAGCGGGAGGAGGGTGAGGGGCGCGGGGCGAGCGGGGAAGCCTGACCGGTCGGTCGCCCCGGCTGCCCGGACTCCGGGCGCTCCTCAACGGGATACAGGGCGCCCGGAGTCCGGCAGCCGGCCGCGGTCAGCGGTCCTCGCCGCGGCCGGCGGCCCTCACCGCGGCAAGCGGCCCTTGGCCGCGGTCAGCGGCCCTCGCCCGGGTCAGCGGCCCCTGCCCGGGGTCAGCGCTCCTTGAAGGGGTTGCCGCCGGCCGGGCCGGGCAGGACTCCGGCGTCGGCGGCCGCCAGGATCGCGTCCGCCTGGGCCTTGGTCAGCTTGCCGTCCTTGACCGCCTGGTCGAGACGCTCGGAAAGCCGCTCACGGATCTCGGCCGGGTCCGGTCGCCGTGCCTCACGGCGGTCCTTGGGGAGCGCCTCGCGCGCCTGGGCGTCCTTCTTGTGCTCCTCCCGCTGCGCGGCCCGGAACTTCTCCAGGGACTTGGTCACCTTGTCCGCGGGAACGCCGAGGTCCTTGGCGAGCGAGTCGGCCAGCTCCTTCTGCCGCTGCTCCTGGCGCTGCTGCCGCTCGGCGGCCTTCTCGTGGTGCAGGCCCCGTGTGTGCTCGGGCCCGGCGGCCGGCTTCCCCGAGTCCTCGGCGAAGGCCACGGCCGGGAAGACCAGGCCGATGCAGGCCAGGGAAGCGCCGGCGGCTATTCCCACGCGCTTGCGGACGTTGTTCATGGACACCCTCCGTGCTCTCGACCGGCAGATCCGGTCGACGCGCCCATTCTGGGAGCCGGGTGTGAGCAGAGGCTGGGCGCCGTATGAGAACCGCGTGAGAATCCGGTGCGTACGGCTCGGTCCGTGCGCCCCGGATATCGAATGTACGGGCGACGGCTGCGCGTCCTACGCTCGGCGGATGGACCCCGCCGTCATCGCCTGCGTCGAACTCCCCGTCACAGCACTGCTGTACGGCATGCTCGGCCTGTACCGGGTCCGGCAACAGCGGTGGTTCCGGCGGGCCGTGGACCGCTGTGCGGCGCTCGTGGTGGAGCCGTACCACGCCGCCGCCAAGCGCTGGTGGGCCGAGGACGACGTCTCGGCAGCCGCGGCGCGGCTGTTGCTCGACGGGCTGGTCACCGTCAACCACCGCGGCAGCCTGTCCCTCACCCCGGCCGGAGCCGACCCGGCGCGCCGCGCCGGACACCCGCTGCCGGACGCACTGCTCTGCGCGCTGCGCCGTCGTACCGCACCCGCACCGCTGGGGAGCGTCGAGTCGCGCGACAGCGAGTTCCGCACGGTCCGGGAGCAGTTCCACGCCACTTCCCTCGCCCGGCTGCGGGCCCGCCTGCCCGAGCCCTTCCGCGGCCCCGGAGTCCCGGCCAAGGCCGGAACCCTGCTGCTGCTCGGCTGGCTGCTGTTCACCACGGGCGTGCTGATGGGGATCCCGGCGCGCGGGACGACCGACCGGTTCGCCGCATGGGTGATCTGGTGGTCGCTGATCGCCCAGATCGTCTGGTTCGGCCTGTACGGCAGACAGCTGAGGAGGACCGGCAGTCTGCCCGAGATCCTCGAACGACACGTGGCCGCCCTGAGCCGGCACCCGGCGCTCACCGAACTGGCCGAGCGGGACCCCGAGGCCCTGGCCTGGCTGGGCCGGAGCCGCCTGCGGACCCGCCGTCGCCGCAACCGCGGCCGCCCCCGCCGGCGTACGACTCCGGCCGGCACGGCCGGCTGACGGGCGGTCGGACCGGCCGGCTGACGGGCGGATGGACGGGCTCGGGTCATGGCCGGACCCGGTGCCTCGAACGGCGCGTCGGCGAATGGCCAAACTGCGCGCTGGTCCGGGGCGGTGGAGGAGCCTACGCTTCCGCTGTCCGGTCGCCGCGATTCACGGCCTCCGGATGCGCGCGAGTTTGTCATGCGCATGGCGTACACGTTTCATGGCTCCGTTTGCACGGCTCCGTGTGCACGTCCCACCCCCATGCCCCACCCGCACGCCCCACCCGTGTTCCGTGCCAGCTTCCGCCGGCTGCGCGCCCCCCACTTCACCCCGCGTTCCACAGAAGCAGCGGATTGGAGAGTCATGGCCGGAGGAGTTCTGGTGAGCAGCGCGATCGGCGTGCTGTTCGCAACGGCCCTGCCCGCACAGCCCGGCACCGCGGCGATCACGGACCCGCCGCCGGACCGGATCGTCATCGAGGTCGCGACGGTCAACGGTTCCGGGTGTCCCAGGGACACCGCGGCCGTCGCCGTGTCCCAGGACAACACCGCCTTCACGGTGACCTACAGCCAGTACCTCGCCCAGGTGGGCGGCGGCGCGCCGTCGACCGCCGCGCGCAGAAACTGCCAGCTCAACCTGGTCGTGCACGTGCCGCACGGCTTCACCTACGCGATCGCCAGCGCGGACTACCGCGGCTACGCCTCCCTCGCCCCCGGCGCCGGCAGCACCACCAAGGCCTCGTACTACTTCCAGGGGTCACCGCAGACGGCGGCACGGGAGCACGCGTTCAACGGCCCGTACGAGGACAACTGGCAGGCCACCGACACGACCGACTGGGCGCAGCTGGTGTGGGCGCCCTGCGGGGTGCAGCGGAACTTCAACATCAACACCGAGCTGCGCGTGCGCAAGGGCACGTCGGCCCCCTCGTCCACCAGCTACATGACGATGGACTCCACCGACGGTGACATCAGCACCGTGTACCACCTGGCCTGGCGGGAGTGCCCCGGGGCCTGACGGACCGCGGGCGGGCCGGCCGCAGGAGGCGGGCCCGTCCGCGTGCCCCCGGCCGTGTCACGTGCCGTCGACGACGAGGTCGGCGCGGTGCCGGCCGGGGGCGACCAGGCGGGCGTTCGCCTCGTCGGAGCGGAGCACCCAGGCGCGGGCACGGCCGGGGTCCTTGCCGTACCGGACGTGGCGGTCGATCAGTCGCCGTACGCGCAGGCCGTCGTCGGGGGCGAGGTACCACGCCTCGTCCAGCAGGGACCGCACCCGGGCCCACTCCCCCGCGTCGTGCAGCAGGTAGTTGCCCTCGGTGATCACCAGGGGAACGCCGGGGCCCACGGCAATGCTCCCGGCGACGGGCTCCTCCAGGGTGCGGTCGAAGGCGGGCGCGTAGACGGTGGCCTTCGTCCCGGGGGTGCGGAGCCGGGTCAGGAGGGAGGTGTATCCGGGCACGTCGAAGGTGTCCGGGGCGCCCTTGCGGTCGGCGCGGCCGAGGCGGTGCAGCTCGGCCCGGGCCAGGTGGAACCCGTCCATCGGCACCACCACGGCCCGGTCCGGCCCCAGGGCCCGTACGAGCTCGGCGGCCAGGGTGGACTTGCCCGCTCCCGGGGGTCCGGCGATGCCGAGGATGCGCCGTCCGCCCGGGGTCGCCAGTGCGGCCGCCCTCGCCGCCAGTTCCGTCGTGTCCATGGGGGCATCCTCCCCCGGGGCGCGGGGCGAACGGGTGACGGTCCCGGTGTGCGGTGGTGGCTGCGGCCGGGACGGTGCGGTGATCCCTACGATGGCGTGCGCCCGTGTGCCCCCAACGGTGGAAGGGAACCTCGCGATGACTGCCGAGGACAGCACCGACCATGTCAGCCTGCACCTCTCCGACTGCGATCACGAAACCGCCGAGGTGGTCTTCGACGCGTTGCGCGCCTCGTTCTCCGATGTGTCGGCCCCCGGCGGAACGGTCCGGGCCGCCGGGGGCGGGGCCGCGGCGACCGTGTGGTCGCTGACGGTGGACGCATCGGCCCGCACGGGCTCGGACCCGGCCCCGGCCGAACTGGGCTCACCGGTGACCGCGGAACTCTACGGATCCGCCGACCAGGTCCGCCGGGTGCGGGAGGAGCTGGAGCGGGCCTTCGTCACGCAGGACCTCGGCACCGTCCCGGGCGAGCACGAGGTGGAGAGCCGGCTCCGGCTGACCGGCCGCTGAGACTCGGCCACCGGCCCCTCCGTCCCACGGGTCCGCCCTCCCGCCATCCCACCGGCCCTCCCGCCCGCCACGAGCGCGTTCGAGTGGCGGCGGGCCCGGAGGGCGGGTGACCATGGTGGCGGGGCCATCCGCGGGGGGCCGCACGCCCGGAGGCGGACGTGGCACAGAGAAGCGCAACGGACGTACTCGTCGTCGGCGCCGGCCCCGTCGGCCTGACCGCGGCCGTGGAACTGCGGCGCCGTGGGGTCTCCTGCAGGATCGTCGACCGTCTGGTGGAGCGGCTCCCCTTCGCGAAGGCCGTGGGCATCCAGCCGCGCACGCTGGAGATCTGGGACCGGATGGGAATGGTGCGCGAGGCGCTGGAGGCGTCCGTGCCGTTGCGCGGTCAGCTGCTGTACGTCAACGGGGCCGCGGAGGGCCGCTTCGACCTCGTCCTGCCGCCCGAAGTCCCGTACGGTTTCGCCGCGTTGCCGCAGTTCGAGACCGAGCGCATCCTGACCGGTGTCCTGGAGCGTTCCGGCGGGAGCATCGAGCGCGGCACGGAACTGGTGTCGTTCGCCCAGGACTCCGGCGGAGTGACCTGCCGGCTGGTCTCGGCCGCGGGCGTGGAGGAGGAGCTGCGGGTCGGGTACCTGGTGGGCTGCGACGGTGCGCACAGCGCGGTCCGCAAGGGACTCGGGCTGTCCTTCGAGGGCGGGGCCTTCCCCGAGGAGTACATGCTCGGGGACGTCGAGGTCGACTGGGACCTGCCCGAGGGGTACACGGTGCGGTCCTCGCACCTGGGCCCGGACGGCGCGGTGGACGACGTACTCGTGTGCATCCCGCTGCCCGGGCGCAAGCGGTACCGGATGTCGATGACGGTGCCGTCGGAGCTGTCGGTGGCGCGGCGGGGAGGGACGGGTGCCGGTGCGGATGCAGGTGACGGTGTCGCCCATGGCCTGGAGGGTGGCGTGGCGCCCGCGCTGGCCGACATCCAGGCCGTCCTGGACCGGCTGGCGCCGCAGCCGACGACGGCGTCGGCACTGCGCTGGTCGTCGGTGTTCAGGATCAGCCACCGGATCGTGGACCGGTACGGAACGGGCCGGGTGTTCGTCGCGGGGGACGCGGCGCACATCCACCCGCCGACCGGCGCCCAGGGCATGAACACCGGCATCCAGGACGCCTGGAACCTGGCCTGGAAGCTCGCCCTCGCGGTGGAGGGAGCTGCGGCACCCGGTCTGCTGGCGAGTTACGACGCCGAGCGGCGCCCGGTGGGCGAGGAGGTCGTGGGGCGGACGGTACGGCACGCCACGGAGGGCATGGAGGCGGACATGCGGGATCCGGCGGCGATGCTGCTCCGCGAGGCGCAGCTGCTGGTCGGGTACCGGGGCAGTCCGGTCGTTGGGCCGGATGAAGGTCCTGACGCAGGTCCTGACGCAGGTGCTGCCGCAGGTCCTGTCGGCGGTCCGGTGGGCTCGGGCGCGTACGGCGACGGGCCGCGGCCGGGTGATCGCGCCCCGGACTGCGGTGGGCTGACGTCCCGGATCGCGGCGTACCCGATGCGGCTGTACGACGTGCTGCGCGGGCGGGGGCACGTGCTGGTGCTGTACGACGGCGGGGGCGGGGTGGACGGGGGCCGGGCCGATGAGTTGGCCGAGGCTGCCCGGAAGTTGTCGGGTGGGCGGGTGGAGGCGTTCGTGGTGAGCGGGGCGGGTGGAGGGGACGGGGGCCTGGCCGGGGGGACGCTGCTGCCCGTGTACCGCGACGCGCGGGGCGAGTTCGCCCGGCTGTACGGGGTCGCAGCGGGCCGGGTGACGGCCTTCGTGGTGCGGCCGGACGGGTACGTCGGGGCGCGGGTTTCGCGGCCGGGGGTGGCGGAGCTCCGCGAGTACTTCGCGGGGGTGCTCGGTTAGGGCGTGGCAGTGCCTGCGCGTGGCGGGGACGGGTCCGGCGGAGCCGGGGCGATGCCCGCCGCGCCGGGGCGAGGGGGTGAAGCGGAGGTGCGCAATCCTGCCCGGCGGGTGCCGTGTGCCCACCCCCCCAGACTCCGTCCGGGGGGACCTCCACCCCCACGTTCTCGACTTCGCTCGAACAGGGGGACCCCCATCGCCCTGCGGCACGCCTGCCCACGCGACCGGTGGCGGCACGGGTGGGCGCACGGCGTGCGCAGGGTCAGGCAGGGGTGGGAACGCGGGGGGTCGTGTGGGACTTGAGGTGGGCGCGGAGGGTGAAGCCTTCGGTGGCTGCGTCCCAGGGGGTGAGGGGGATGCCGCCGGTGAGGATGCGGCGGGCCGACATGTGGTCGGCGGGGCGGTTGACCGACTCCACCGCGACCAGTTCGCCGTCGCGGAACAGCAGGACCGAGAAGGCTCCGCCGTCGGGGTCGCCCAGGACCACCTCGGAGTCCGCCGTGTGGCCGAGTCCCGCGATCTGCAGGGTCGTGGTGAACTGGCTGCTCCAGAACCACGGCAGGTCGTCGTACGTCCGGGCCCCTCCGGTGAGCCGGTCGGCGACCAGGCGGGCGTGGTCGACCGCGTTCTGCACCGATTCGATGCGCAGCGGCGCGTCAGCCCGCGGGTGCGGGAAGACCGCGCAGTCGCCGACCGCCGAGATCCGCGAGTCGCTCGTCAGCAGCCGGTCGTCGGTGACCACGCCGCCGGCGACCGCCAGTCCGGCCGCTTCGGCCAGTTCGGTGCAGGGGGTGACCCCCGCGCCGACCAGGACGAGGTCGGCGGGCAGGCGGCGGCCGTCGGTGAGTTCCACCTCCGCCACCCGTCCCTCCCCGTCGCCGTGGAAGGCCGAGACGCCCTGTCCGAGCAGCAGTGCGTTGCCGCGTTCCCGGTGCAGGCGGGTGAAGTGGCCGGCCGTGGGTGCCGAGGCGACCCGGGCCAGCGGCCGGTCGAGGTACTCGACGACCGTCACCCCGTGGCCCAGTTCGCGGGCCGCCGCGGCGAATTCGAGGCCGATGAACCCGGCACCGACGACCACCACGTGCGCGGCCCCGGCGAGGTCCTTGCGGAGCAGGTCGGCGTCCTCCAGGGTGCGCAGGGTGCGGATGCCGTGCAGGTCGGAGCCGGGCACGGGGAGGGTGCGGGGCCTGGCGCCGGTGGCCAGGACGAGGTGGTCGTAGGAGTGGAGGGTGCCGTCGCCGAGGCGGACGGTGCGGGCGGTGCGGTCGATGGCGACGGCGGTGCCCGTCACCCGCTCGATCGCGTTGCGCTCGTAGAAGGTCTCCGGTCGGAGCCAGAGCCGGGCTTCGTCCGCCTCGCCCTTGAGGTACGCCTTGGACAGCGGCGGGCGTTCGTACGGGAGGACTCCTTCGTCCCCGATGAGCGTGACGGTGCCCTGGTGGCCGTGTTCGCGCAGGGAGGCGGCGGTCTGCTGGCCGGCCTGTCCGGCGCCGAGGACGACGATGCGCGCGTTCACTGGGACTGCCTCTCGGGGAGGCGGACGACCAGGCCGTCGAGCTCGTCGGTGACCGTGAGCTGGCAGCTCAGGCGGCTGTTGGACTCGCGCCCGCAGGCCGTGAACTCCAGCATCTCGTCCTCTTCCATCTCCGGCTCCGCCAGCCTGCCCAGGCCCTCGGGCTCCACGTAGACGTGGCAGGTGGCGCACTGGGCGTAGCCGCCGCACTGGCCGAGGATGCCGTCGACGTCGTTGGAGACGGCGCCGCGCATGATGCTCGTGCCGACGGGGACGTCGAGCGTGGTCTCCTGGCTGCGGTCGGAGGCGAGGTAGGTGATCTTGGGCATCGGTGCTCCCGGGGAGGACGGTGGTCGGTCGTCGGTGCTGTTCGCTCCTTGTGGCCCCGAGATTAGGAACGGGCCATATCGACCGGATACCGGCGCACTATCGGCCCCACCGCCTGCCCCCGCCTGCCCGTTCCGGGTCCGGCGCCGACCCCGTACGCCTGCCGTCAGCAGAGGTCCGCCGGGCCGGCCGGGAGCATGGCGGTGAAGCGCGGGGAGGGTTCGAGGCCGAGTTCGGCGCGGACCAGGCGGCGGAAGGCGCCGTACTGGCGGACGGCCTCGACGGTGTTGTGCTCGGCGAGGTGGACGGCGACCACGGCCCGGTGGGCGCTCTCCCGGAGGGGTTCGATGCTCACGCAGGTGAGGGCGGCGTCCAGGGCGAGGGCGTGCCGGCCGCGGCGGGACAGCCGGGCACTGAGCGATTCCAGGGCGTGGAGGCGGAGCTGGCGCAGGCGTTCCCGTTCGAAGACCACCCATTCCTCGTCCCAGCCGGGCAGCAGGTCGCCGGCGAAGAGCAGGCCGAGGCCGGGTTCCTCGCCGGGGTCGCCTTCGGAGTTGACCACCCGCAGGGCCGTGCGGACGAAGTTGTGGACGTCCACGGTGAGGTCCTCGCGCAGCGCGAGGGTCTCGCCCCTGCTGTCGATCGGGGACGGGCCGCCCCGCCGCAGCCGCCACAGTGCGGTGCGCAGGCTGCCCTGCGCGTTGGTCTCGGCGACCTCCGGCCACAGCGTGCCCGCGAGGACGCTGCGGCCGGCCGGCGGATGGAGTCCGAGGAAGGCCAGCACCCGCTGTCCGGGGGCCTCGACGGGGACCGGCCTGGTCCGGCCGTCGGGGTCGCGGGTTTCGAGGCGGAAGGTGCCGAGCAGCCGCAGGGCGGGCGCCGGAAGTGACGTGTCGTACGGCATCGTCCCCCTTCTCCCCCTTCTTTCGCCGTGCTGCCAGGTTTGCCTTCCCTTCCGGTTCGTTGCGGAACCGGTCCGGGCGGGTGAAGTCGCGGCGCCCGGGCCGCCTCCGCGCCGCCTGCGGCGGCCGGTCACGGCGCCGGTGGCGTAGGCCCGGCGACCGGGGCGAACGTCGGTACCAGGGAGTGCGGTTCGCCCTGGTCGGCCGGTACGTACGCCAGCGGGGCGTAGTGGTAGTCCACCCCGTGCGGGCGGACCGGGGCGGGCCCGTCCTCCCGCTGCGGCCACAGCACGTCGCCGGGGACCGTGCGGGCCGGGACCAACCAGTGGTCGCCGCGGCGGAACCCGGCCCGTACCGGCGGCTGGTCCCGGCCCGTACGGTCGGTCCGGGCCGTCCGGCCGGTCCGGTCGGGGCGGTCGCTCCCGTACGTCCGACCGGGCCGGTCGCCCACGTCGGTGCCGGTGGACGGCGGCGCGGTGAACCGGACCGCCACACCGTCCTCCAGCGGGATCCAGGTGTCGAGGACCACGGGCAGGGCGTCCGCGGTCCCGGCGGGCCGGTGGTCCCAGCGGCGCAGGTGGGGGTGGAGTTCCGGGTCGCCACTGACGCACGGCGGTGGCGAACCCCCGGGCCGGGCGGGCGCGTTGGGGTCGGCGTCGAGGGTGACCGTACGGGCGGGCAGGTCGACGGCGAGGACCCGGTGGACGCGCTGCGGCGGTCCGGCCTGTACGTCGTCGGCGCTGTGCACGGCCGTCGCGTCGTCGACGAGTTCGACCATGTCGCCCACGTCCAGGGACAGGTGCCCGTCCCGGCCCCATTCCTCCAGGGTCACCACCGGCCCGGCGACCCGGGCGACGGGCAGTGCCACGGAGGCGTTCTCCCGGGACCACACGAAGGTGGCCACGGGCGGCCGGTCCGCGGCCTCCCTCGGGGTGCGGCGGCGGGGACGGACGACCGGGAGCTCGGGGACCTCCCCGGGGGGCGCGCCGCCCCCCGAGGTGTGGATCTGCACCCGGTAGAGCTGGTTCTCCGGGCCGCGGAACTCCGCCCCGGGCACGGTCACGCAGGACTCCGCCGGTCCGCCGGGCGGCTCCGGTGCGTGGCGGGCGCGGGCCGCCATCAGGCCGGCCGGGCGGTGCAGTCCGTCCAGCCAGAGCCGCAGTGCCTCGGCGGCTCCGCCGGGGCCGGGGTCCTCGCCGTCGAAGGCGTGCAGGGCCACCTGCCAGACGACCTTGGCGCGGGCGGCGGTGTCCGGGCCGTGGATGCCGAGGGCGATCTCGCGGATCGAGGGGTCCTGGACGGCGGTGATCTCCCGTTCCCAGGCGCGCAGGTAGACGGCGAAGGGGCCGTCCGGGACGGGGGCGGTCTCGGGGTCGACGTACCCCTCGGGTTGGGTGAGGTAGGTGGTGGCGGTGTCGTTCTCGACGAGGAGCCCGTCGATGTAGAGGCGTCCGGCGCCGATGGCGAGGTCCCCCGGCGGGTCCGTACGGGCGACGCCGAAGCCGGGTGCGGCCAGCGGGGCGGCGGTCGGTCCCAGCAGGTCGGCGACGACGGTGCGCAGGTGGTGGAGCAGGACGGCGGTCTGTTCGTTGGCGTCGGAGTCCAGGGTGACCCGGCCCTGCTGGTGGACGATCCGGGAGTAGTGCTTGGCGGGGTCGAAGGAGACCCGCGAGATGTCGGCGGACAAGGGGGGATGCCTCCTCGGTGGCGGGGCGGGGGCGAGGGCGGGGGCGAGGGCTCGCTGGGGGGTCGGGGCGGGGGCGGGACAGGTGCCGGGAGGGACGGTCAGGTGACGAACAGCACGTCGCCGTTCGCCCCGGCCGGGAGGAATTCGGCCAGCCGGCGGCGCAGTCCGTCCTCCCGCTGCGGCTGGAACAGGTCGTGGAAGGCGCCGGGTTCGGACCCGTCGTCGGCGCCGCGCCGGATCTCCGGCGGGCACGCGGAGGCCAGTTGGGCATAGCCGGGAGTGCCGTACGTCCGGCTGGTGAAGCGGGGGACGACGCGCCGGGGGTCGCCCGAGTGCGCCGGTTCGCAGTGGAAGGGCGGTGGGGTGCGGGACCCGGGCGGCAGCCAGCAGAAGCGGACGCAGCCGCGCTGCCGGACCGCGACGTGGACCGGTCCGTCCAGGACGCAGTTCTCCACCAGCCCGACGGCATGGGTGCGCAGCGCGCCGAAGACCGTGGTGCGGCGGGCGGAGAACTCGGCGTACGCGCAGCACTCCTCGGGGCCGGACAGGGCGGGCAGAGCGGTGGAGGTGGCGTCCAGGACGGAGTCGGAGACGAAGATCCGGTTCGGGGGGTGCCGGGTCCCGTCGGCCTCCACGGTGACGGAGCCGGTGATGCTGTGCTCGATCTCCAGGCAGGCCGGGGTGCGGACCAGTTCGATGCCCGGCTCGGCGGGATGCTCGCAGCGGCAGTCCCCGGCGAGGGACCAGCCGGGAACCAGCGTGGAGTGGCTGACGGTCACCCGCCCGACGGGGCCCTGGACGCGTACGCTCCGGCCGGTGACCAGCAGACCGGACAGGGTGAGCACGGGGAGCGGGCCGTGGCCGCGGCCCGTGCCGGTGACGCGCAGCGCGTCGGGGCGGTTCGCGTACACGTCGAGCAGCCGCAGCACGGGCCGGCTGTGCGGCGCGGCGCGCACGGTGAGCCGGTCGCCCCGGTCGAGCCGGATCTCGATCTGCTCCTGGAGGGCGATGGAGCCGACGAGTTCGACGGCCGCGGTCCGGAGGTCCGGACGGGCCGCCTTGTCGCGGCGCCAGTGGGCGAGCGCGTCCGTGAGCCGTTCGTGCCGCTCCCCCGGGCCGACCCGGTAGACGGCACCGGGCGGGATCGGGGCCCCTCCCGGTGCCGGAGGGCGGGGGTATTCGCCGCCGCCCATGTCGGCGGAGAAGGCGTGGTGGTAGCTGACCCAGAGCCCGGTGTCGGGGGCCGAGCGGGCCGGGAAGGCGATGCGGCCGAGGACCGGGTCGACGGCGACCCGCCCGTGGCGGGGCGGGTGGTCCCAGTGGGTCAGGTCGGCGGGGACGATCTCCGCGAGCGGGACCGGGGTGCCGCCGGCGCGCCACAGGCAGAGGCTCTTTCCCGGCCCGTAGTAGCGGGCGGGGCTGTCGGCGAAGGCCCGGCGGCGGACGAAGGCGGGCACGTTGGTCTCGTCCGCGAGGTGGGTGGGCGCGGGTTCCCGGACCGGGCGGGTCACCAGCGGGATGTCGTTGCCGAGGATGCCGAAGGTGTAGTGGCCGCGGTCCCGGTCGGTGCAGAACGCCGGGGCGCGGGTGACGGGGTGGGCGGTGAGCCGCCAGACGAACAGGCCGACGCCGTCGATGCCGGCCCGGCCGCCGGGCGGGTGCGCGGAACCCGTCCGGCGGGTGTCGGCGGTGTGCGCGAGCCCGTCGAACGGCCCGCCGGCCAGGTCGAGCGCGTCCCCGTGCCGGAGGTCCGCGAGACGGCCGGTGCGCAGCCGGGCGGCGGTCTCGTCCGGCCGGCCGGAGTGGCGGCGTACGGACTGGTGGAAGGCGAGGGCGTCACGGAACTCCACCGCCCGGGCGGGCCAGTCGGCGACGTCGCGGGCCAGGTCCTCCAGGACCGCGAGGGTGCCCTTGCGGCGCCGGTTGGCCAGGGTTCGGGCGATGTCGCGGCGCGTGGCGAGGACGGCGGCGAGTCGGCCGGCGGCCCCCTCACCGGCGGGCGGGGGCGCGTCGTGGCCGGGCAGCGGGTCGTGGCCGACCAGGGCTCCGAGGTAGGGCAGGACCCAGGGGCTGCAGGTCTCCACGAACCAGTCCTCGTAGGTCTGCCGTACGGAGTCCCGCAGGAGGGCGTGCTGTTCCTCGACCACGGCCAGCAGGGCCCGCAGGGGGTGGCCCTGTTCGGCGTCGCGGCGGCGGTGGAGGGCGGGGAGCAGGGCGTGGAGGGGACCGTCCGCCGCGCCCTCCGGTGCCGGTGGGGGCGGGGGCGGGGGTGTTCCGGCGAACGGCTCGGCGGCCGGGTCCGGCTCCGCGGTCGGGTCCGGCTCGGCGGTCATGGCAGCCTCCGCAGGATCAGGGTTTCGGGCAGGTCGGGGTGCATCACGGCGAGCTGGGCGGGGCGGATCCCGGTGGAGAGCAGGATCCGCCGGCCGGGCGGCAGCCGCACCGAGCGCAGGGTGGGATCGGCGACGGCGAGATCGGCGACGGAGATGCCGTGGCGGAGGGCGATCGAGGTGAGCGTGTCGGGACGGCCGGTGGGGTCCTCGCCGATGGTGTGTTCGAGGCGGCCGGGGCGGGCGGGCAGCGCGTCCACGGTCTCCGCCGCGCCCCGGAGGCCGGAGACCAGGTGGACCAGGGCCAGGGGGTCGGCGGGGGCGGTGATCCCGGCGAACACGTCCACGTCGACGTGGTCGACCCCCGGTACGGCCTGCACGGCGGCGAGTACGCGGCTCAGGTGGGCCGGCTGTGCGAGGTCGCGCGCGGCGAAGCCGAGCACGTCGAGCACGGCGGCGCGGACGGCGGGTTCGACGGTGCCGAAGGAGTGGTCGGGGAGCACCCGGATACCGGCCGACAGCACCAGCAGGACGAGTTCGCGTACGTCGACCCGGACGGGGAGGTGCGGGTCCCCGCAGGCGGCGAGGGCGCCGGCCAGGGCGGCCGGCAGCGGGTCGGACGGGGCGGTGGGGGCGTCGCCGGCCGCGGCGACGGTGACGTGGACGACCTCCCGGCGCCCGTCGAACAGCCGGGCCGCGGCCGCCTTTCCGATGCCGGGGCGGGCGCGGGCGAAGTCGGCGTAGTCGCTCACGGAGACCAGGCGGTCCAGGGCGCGGGTGCGCAGGGGGATCACGGTCCGGGTGTCCTGCGGCCCGTCGCCCCCGGTGCCGCCCGAGGCGGGCAGCGGATTCGTGACCGCGCTGACGCCTGGGGGCCGGCTCACGGCCTGGGTGATGCGGCCGGGCGGGAGGTTGCCGGCCGGTCCGGCGCCGATCCGGTAGGCGGCGGTGACGTTCTCCACGCCGGTGGGCAGCCGGGCGCCGTTCCGGCCGTCGCCGAAGGTGACCGCGGCGCCGTCGGCGGTCTGGGTGAGCAGGTATCCGCCGTCGAGCGGGCCGAGGGCGGAGAGGTCCTCCACGGGGTGCCGGAGCACCCCGTCCACACGCACCTCCAGGGCGGGTTCGGCGCCGGCGGGGGTGGCGGCGGGCAGGTGGGTGAGCGGTGCGGTGGCGGTCACCTGGCGGAGGGTGAAGGTCTGGCCGGGGAGGGAGGCGTCACCGCTGCCGAGCACTTCGGTGCGGGTCTCGCCCTGGGTGGCGGGGACGACGTTGGCGTGGACGGTGACCGTGTCCCGGCGGTAGGTGTGGGTGAGCGGCGCGGTCAGCAGGAGGGTGCTGTGGACGGTGTCGCCTGCGTCGGCCTCCGATCCGGCAGCCTCCCCGGCGGCGGCTTCCCCGCTCCCGCCGGGGTCCGGGCGGGACCGGAGGGACTGCCAGACGGTGGCGAGCACGGCCGGTTCGCTGCCGTGGATGCCGGTGGTGCCGGGGACGTCGGTGCGCTCGCCGGACACGACCAGACGGCGGCCGGGCCGCAGACCGGTGCAGACCCCGTCGAGTTCGATGCGGTCCCCCGCGATGTCTCCGGTGGCCGGCTCGTCGGCGAGGACGAGCCGTTCGCCGCCGGCGCGGACGGTGATGTCGTCGTACGGGACGCCTCCCCCGGCCGGCGGGGTGTCGTACCAGGGACCGTCGACCTCGACGCGGGTGACGGGCACGGTGACGGGGGGTGCGCCGGGCGGGACGGGCACGCGCAGCCGCAGCTGGGACACCGTCATAACCCTGACCCGGTAGGGGCCGTGGGCGGAGCCCGCCTGCTCGGCGACCAGCCAGGAGCCGGGCAGGATGCCGTCGTGGACGCCGTCCAGGAGTATCGCCTCCGCGGCGACCGCGGCAGCCGCCGCGGTCCGGGTGGCGCCGGCGGTCCGGGTGGCGCCGGCGGTCCGGGTGGCGCCGGCGTCCCCGGCGGTGCTGTCCCCCATACCGTCGACCGCCGCCGGTTCGGCGGGTGGCGGGGGCAGCGGGCGGGCCTTCACCCGCAGCACCTGGACGCCCGAGGCGGGGCGCGGCGGGGCGATCCGCTGGGTTTCCCAGGCCCGGTGGATGCCGTCGGCCAGGCGCGGATCGGCGGCGGCCAGCAGCCGGGGCACGGCGTCGGAGCGCGGGTCCCACAGGTCGGCGGGGGCGGGCTCGGGCAGCGGGCCGGCGGCCGGGGGGCGGGGCGGGGTGCGGCGCAGCGCGGGGAGCACGGCGGCGGTGGCGACCAGGGCGGTGGCCCGGTCGCAGTCCGCGGCGGCGGTGGACGCGTCCGTGCGGTCCGCGTAGTGCTGCGGGCAGACCAGGGCGTACGCGAGGGCCCTGAGGTATTCGGTCCCGGGCAGGCTGCGGCGCCGGTCGGCGGCGACGGTCAGCAGGGCGGCGTCCGTCGCACGCCGTGCCGCTTCCACGTCGCCGTCGAGCCATGGGGACGGGGTGCCGTTCGGCCGGGCGGTGACCAGGGCGATGCCCTCGGAGACCAGGCGGGAGGCTTCGGCGGTGCGCCGGTAGAGCGTGTCGTACGCGGTCGGGCCGTACGCGGTCCCGTCGTACGGAGCCGTGTCGCAGGCCGGCGTGTCGTCCACAGTCGTACCGTCCGCCGTCGTTGCGTCCGCGGTCCCGTCGCGAACGGTCGCGCGGTGCGCGGCGGGCTCCCGGTCTGCTTCCCCCTCCGGCTCGGCGAGGAGTTCGGCGGCGGCGCCCAGCGCCTCGCGGAGCGGGGCCGCCGCCGCGCCGGGCGGGGCGCTCCGCAACGCCCGGCCGAGCGCGGTCCGGGCCGCCTCGACCGGGTCGGGGACGGTGAGCGGGACCAGATCGACCGCGGTACGGCCGGCGGTGTAGTCGGGGTCGGCGGCGGACACCACCCGGACCACCGGATCGAGGACCTCGCCGAACAGCAGGAGCAGCCGGTCACCCGCCTTGAGGCCCAGGGCGGGTCCGGTCAGGGTGAGCCGGGCGGTGCTCTCGGCGGTGCCCCGGTCAAGGCGGGGCGGGGCGGTCCGGCGCACCGCGAGGGTGTTCCAGCGGGCATCGGTGAGCAGGTCCTCGGAGGTCTCGAAGACCTGCGGCAGCCCGCCCTCGGCGGGCACGCTCCGGGCCTGCGATCCGGCCGGTACGAGCGTGTGGGCGCCGGGGTCCAGGGTGTAGGCGAGGAGGGTGCCGGAGCCGAGCGCCGGCCGGGGCCGGTGGCCGACCAGCCGGCCGAGGCGGGCCGGCGACCCGGGCTCCACCGCGGTGGCGAGGTAGCCCTCCTGGACGTGCCGCTCGGTGTAGAAGGTGAGGACGTCGGCGACCACCGCCCAGCAGTCGAGCAGGGCGATCGCCGGGTCGTCCGCGGTACGGGCGGTGAGCCGGCCGAGTTCGGGGCGGGCGGCGAGACGACGGCGCATGGACTCCAGGAACCGGCCGTGGGTGCCGATGCGGCAGTGCAGTTCGGCGAGGCCCGGTGGGTTGTCGGTCGCCGCCGGGGTGGGCGGGGACCCGTCACGGCCGCCGCCCCGGCCGCAGGCGCCGGCACCGCCACCACCGGTGCGGCCACCGCCACTGTCACCGCCGCAGCCACAGCCACAGCCACAGCCACAGCCCAGTACCCCTTCCCCG
The DNA here is from genome assembly GCF_040684755.1 of Streptomyces sp. NPDC089799. Classification (NCBI taxonomy): domain Bacteria; kingdom Bacillati; phylum Actinomycetota; class Actinomycetes; order Kitasatosporales; family Streptomycetaceae; genus Streptomyces; species Streptomyces sp. NPDC089799. The sequence goes on from NZ_JBFBGR010000005.1 coordinate 104,433, forward strand.
TTCATCGGCCCCCTCCGACCAGCAGTTCCAGTACGCCGTGTTCGGGCCGGACCGGGTCCGCGTCCAGCCGGGCGATCTCGCCCGGTCGCAGCCGCAGGATTCCGTCGCGCAGCGCCTCGCCTGAGGGTTCGAAGAGCCGTTCCAGGGCGGTGACCCGCACGGAACGGACTCCGGGGACGGCGGCCGCGGCGGCGACGATCCGGCTCACCCGGACCGGGGTGCCGAAGGTCAGCTCGTCCGCGTGGAACAGCCCGCGCGTGCCGTCCGGCAGCAGCCCGCTGCCCAGGACCCGCGCCACGGCGGCGCGCACGTGCCCGGCCACGGCCGTGGGTTCGGCGGTCAGGCACAGCGCCAGCCGGAGCGGCACCTGCCGGGCCGGGCCGACGTACACCTCGTGGCCGATGCGGCGGACCCGGTGCAGGGCCTCGCGTACGCCGTCGGTCAGGCGGGCGGGGGCCTCGGCCGTACCGAGGGCGTCGACGGCGACCTGTGCCTCGTACCAGGAGCCGGTCCAGCGCAGCCGGGCGTCGGCCCGCTGGACGCCGGGCACCTGGCCGGCCAGGGCCGCGTAGTCCTGTTCGCCGACCGCGCGCAGGAGCCGGCGGGCCGCCTCGTGCGGCGCCCCGGCCCGTACGGCGGCGACGGGTTCGGGGTCGGTGCCGCCGGTGGCGGGCAACGGGTTGCGGGCCCGGAGGGTGACGCCGGACAGGCCGCGGAGCTCGACGGTGTCGATGGCCTCGGCTCCGACGTTTCCGGCGGTGCCGTTGCCGAGCCGGAAGCGCAGTTCGAGAACGCTGCCGGGGGCCGGCCGGGCTCCGTTGCGGCCGTCTCCGAACCGGAGGTGCAGCAGGCCGTCGTCGTCGGGTTCGCCGACGAAACAGCGGTCGGCGGGACCGCAGTCGAGGAGGTCGCGGCGGGGCAGCCAGGGCTCGTCCGACGTGCGGGGACCACCGGGCGGGGGTGGCTCGGTGGCGCGTACGGCGGGCAGGGCCTGCCTCGGGTCGGGGTCGAGGGCGGGACGGAGCGGACCGTGCAGGGCGGGGCGTGTGGGGTCGAGGGCCTCGCCTTCGGGCCCGCCCCAGCACTGGCCGACCTCCCAGCCCTCGTCGGCGGCCCGCAGGACGTGGCCCGCGCGGGCCCGGCGGGCGAGTTCGGCGAGCCGGGCGAGCTTGCGGTGCAGCAGTTCGTCGAAGCGGGACGAGAGGGTGCGCAGGGCGGCGACCGGGTCGGCGGCCGGCCGGAGTCGGGCCAGGGCCCGGGCTCCGAAGAGGGTTTCCAGCCAGGCGAGGGCCGCGCGGTCCGGGGGTGTGCCGGCCTCGGCGGCGCGCGACAGGGCGAGCAGCCGGGCGCGGGCCCGGTCGGGCAGGCCGTCGAGGCGGGCGGCCTGGGCCCGCCCCACGGCCTCGGGCAGCGGGTACGGCACGCTCCAGGTGACGGGGGGCGCGGCAGCGGCCGGGCCGGTGCCGGCGTCACCGGGCACCACCGGCAGGTACCGGTCGGGCAGTGCCGGGTAGGCCGGCAGGACGGCCGGGGTGCCTTCGTCGGCGCAGCCGAAGTCCGGCGGGCAGGGGCAGCCGGGTGTCCCGGGCGGCGGGGACGGCCAGGTCACCCGCTGGGGCGGTACGCCGGCGAAGGCGGGGTCGGCGCCGTGTTCGACCAGGACGGCGTTGCCGCGGGCCACGGCGGTCTCCATCGGTTCGCATCGCGGTCCGCCGACGGCACGGACCCGCAGCGGGAAGCGGAGGGCGTCTTCCGGGGCCCAGGTGACCTCCAGGAGCCGCCGTCCGTAGAGCGGGTCGGTGCGGCGGCGGACCCCGACGAGCCGGACGGCCTGCCGGTGGGTGCGGTCGGCGTCGGCGGGGAGGCCGGTGGCGGCGCCGAGGACTTCCTCGAGGACGAGGATGTCGCCCGGGGCGAGGGCGAGCCGGCCGGTGCCGGGGGCGTCCTCGTCCGCAGCCCCCTCGCCGTCGCAGCGGAGACCCTCGTCCGGAGCCCCCTCGCCGTCGCAGAGGGCGGCGCTGCAGGTGCCGGCGGGCAGGCAGAAGTCCGGTTCGCCCCAGTGCCACAGGGCGATCCGGGTGTGCTCCGGTCGGACGGTGGTGTCCCCGGCCCCCACCGGTTCGAAGACCTGCTCCCCGGCGCGCAGCCGGAAGGTGCCCGCGGGCAGGGTGACCCGGGCCGCGGCGGACAGGCAGACCACGGCACGGGCCGCGCAGCCCTCGTGCATCGGGTGGTCGACGAGCCGGACGTGGCGGCGGACCGAGGTGCGCAGCCGGGCGGTGTCGAGGTGGGCCTCGGCGGCCACCGCGTCCTGTTCCCAGGCGATTTCGTCACCGGCGTACGCGAACAGTTCGACGAGGGTGACCAGGAGGTCGGCGGCGTGCCGTTCGCCCCACCGGGGCAGGGTCAGCGCGAGCCGTTCCAGCAGGGTCCGGCGCAGGCTCTCGTAGTCCTTGGCGAGGTAGTCCGGCAGGGGTTCGGCGAAGGCGGCCGGCGGGGCCGGCTCGGGCTTGCAGTCGGCGGGGGCCGGGCAGTCCTGCCCGAAGGTGAACCCGGCGGAGGCGAAGAGCGGGTCGAAACCGGGGAGGGGCTCGGTGCCGGGCCTGCCCGACGGGTCGGCGGCCACGAGGTGCAGGCGGTAGCGGGAGATGTCGCCGGGGCGGTCCAGGTCGAGATGGATCCGGCCGGGCCGGTCGGCCTCGCGGACGGCGTGGGCGTACGGGTGGGGGTCTGCATAGGGGTCGCGGTCGGTAGCGGGGTCGAGGTCGGTGGTGAGGTCGAGGTCGGCGGCGACGGCGACGACCCGCAGGTCGCGGGCGTGAACGCCGCCGTCGATCCGGAAGTTGGCGGGGGTCAGACCCTCCGGCGCGGGTCCGAACAGGATGAGGGTGAGCCGGCGCCGGGTGGGGCCGACGGTCACCGCCTCGATGCCGTTGCGGCCGGCGGCGCGGGCGTCACGGGCCCGTCCGGCGGAGCCGGAGACGGGGACGCGGACAGGGACGGGGAGGGAGTCGGGGACGGGCGTGGCGCGGGTGTGTTCGGCGGTCACCGGGCGGCTCCCGTGGCGAAGGTGTCGGTGCGGACGGTACCGGTGGTCAGGACGGCGTACCGGATCTCGATCCGGAGGGCGGAGTCCTCGGCCGTGACGTCGAGCGCCTGCACGGCGACGACGTCCCCGAGCCACCGGTGCAGGGCTCCCTGGACGGTGATCCGGAGGGCGGCGGCGAGGTCGGGGCCGCACGGCTCGAAGACCAGGTCGAGCAGACCGCAGCCGAAGTCGGGCCGGTTGACCCGCTCCCCCGGGCTGGTGAACAGGACCTGTTCGACCAGATCGCGCACATGGTCGTCGGGACCGGTGAGCGCGGTGCGCCCGTCCGCCCCGACGCGGAAGGGGAAGTCCACGTTCAGGTCCGGGTCGAATGGCGTACCCATGCCGCTAGCCCGCCGTCACCCGGAGCTGGACCCAGTGCACCAGGGGCGTCGTCGGCGGCGGCCCCGCGCACACCCCCGCCCCGGGCACCGGCCCGGCGGGCGGCGGGTCCTGCACCAGCAGCGGCCGGCCGCCGGCCAGGACCCGGGCGGCGAGCCCGGTCCAGGCGACGCCCGTGCACGGCGGCGAACCTGACACGCCCGGGCAGCCGGTGACGGTCAGCAGGTCGGCGGCCGTGGCCACCGGCGCGCCTCCGGCCAGCGCCCGGAGCTGGGCGGGAGCGTCCCGGACCGTCCCGAGGTGGCCGCAGGTGATGACGGCGGCGGTCGTCAGGACGAAGGAGGCGGTGGAGGACGGCATCGCGGTCACCCCGGCAGCACGGTGAGCGCGCCGTTGCCGAGGTCGATCCCGGCCTGCGTCACCTTGATCGTGGGGCCGGCGGCGGAGGCGCCGATCTCGATGCCGCCCTCGTGCAGCCGGATGTAGGGGCCCGCCGGGCCCTTGAGCTGCAGCAGGATGCCGCCGGTGGGCCCGCCGAGGTCGGACAGCAGCAGGCAGGTCTGGGCCGGCGTGCCGATGACGACCTGGGGGGTGCCGTCGGGTGCCGCCTGGGCCGCGGGCGGCAGTTCGGCGGATCCGCCGCGCCAGAAGCCCGTCCACACCGCCCGGTCGGGGTCGCCCTCCGCGAACTGCACCCAGACCCCGGAGTTGACGAGCGGGACGACGTACATGCCGCTGGCCGGTCCGGCGAGCGGGGTCGCGGGCTGCGCCCATACGCAGGGGTCGTCGCCGAGCACGTCCGCGACGCGCACCAGCAGCCGGCCGGTGCGCAGCGGGTCGGTGTTCGAGACGACGACCCCCTGGTAGAGGCCGTGGAAGGGGGGTGCTGCCTTGGTCACGGGGTCACCACCGGGGTCAGGGAGCCGAGTCCGTCGCGGGTGAGGGTGAACTGCTGCCGGTACGCGCCGCGCGTGATGTCGTGGGTGACGCCGGCGACGTACCAGAGGCCGTCGTGGGCGGTGCCGGCCCCGCGTACGCCGACCAGCCGGCGGGCGCGCAGCACGTGCCCGTAGCGCAGCACGTCGAGGGTGCCGGTGCCGCGGACGGCGTCGGTGCCGGCGGCGGTCCGGCCGAGGCCCAGCAGCAGGGCCTCGGTCACCGAGCGGTCGCCGATGTCCGGCAGCGGCTCGTGGCGGAGGGTGACGGCGGGCCGGGCCGCGAGCGGGGGGTGCAGCAGGCCGACGTCGGGGACCGGCAGGTCGATGCCGGTCTTGGTGACTGGTTCGGTGAGGGTCACCGTGTACTGGGTGCGGGACAGGCCGTCGTAGGTGAAGTCCAGCGATTCGACGGTGGCCGCCGCCCCGGCCCCGAGGGTCAGGGCGGGCTGGACCGGCCCGGCGCGGACCTGCGGGCCCCAGTAGGCCAGGCTGCTCCCGGGCAGCGGGCCGGGTTCCAGGTGGAAGACGTACCCGACCTCCGCGGCGAGGGATTTGAGGTAGGCGAGGTCGGTGCCGGCCTGGAGGGGGACGTGCCGGACGGGGTCGGGTACGTCGGCCAGTACGGGCGGCACGGCGAGCGGCACGATCCCGTACGCCGCGTACTTGGCGCAGATGGCGAGGACCCGCGCCTGGTGGGGCATGGCGGGGTGGCAGGTCCGCTCGTGGCGGACGTCCATGAGGAGGGTGAGGTCCTCGCCGGTGACGGTGAGGAGGGAGGCTCCGGGCTCGGCGCTGGGTGCCAGCTCCTGCTGGGTGATGATCCCGTCGGACAGGACGCTGGGGGTGCCGCCGGCCACGGCGACCAGGACCACGCGGATGCCGGGGTCGAGGAATCCGGCGGGGAGCAGGGTCCGGCGGACGACCGAGCGGGCGCTGACGGCGAAGGTCAGCTGGAAGCCGCCGGCCTGCCCGGAGGTGCTGGTCACCTTGACCGACCGGAGCGCGTCGGCGAGGGCTGCGGGGACGGGGACGGCCAGCACCGGCCCCATCAGGAGCATCAGGCGGAGGCTACCGGTCACCCGGTCCCCCCGCCCGGAGCGAGGAGGGCGGCGGCCCCGGGCAGTCCGGCGGGCAGGGTGACGCGCAGCCGCCGGCCCGGGTGCGCGGTCAGTTCGGCGGGGGTCAGGACGCGGTGGGCGTCGGCGATCCGCCATGCCTGCTCGGGGTCGCCGAGGTACCGGGCGGCTATGTGGTCGAGCCGTTCGTGGGGAGCGACCGCGTGCACGGCGACGGTGGTGAGCGCATCGGGGTCGGGCATCGGGCGGCGGCGTACGTAGGTGACGGTGCGGCCGTCGGGCAGCCGGAGCCGGGCGGTGGGGACGTCGTGGTAGCGGCTGGTGGCGCTGAACATGCGGGCTCCTTCAGAGGGTGGTGGGGCCGTTGCCCGGACCCGTGCCGGGACCGGGACCGGGAGCGGTCCCGGGACCGGGACCGGGACCCAGGCCGAGACCGAGGCCGAGGTCGGACGGGGTGCGGGTGATCTGCGCGGCGAACCGTTCGCGGGATTCGTGGTGCTGCAGGTAAAGGAGGCCACCCTGGTTGCGGAAGCCGAGGTCGTCGACGGTCAGCACGCGGGCGGTGACCGCGACCTTGGCGCGGATCGGGTGCAGGGCAGTGTCGAACGCCTCCTCGGTCACCCCGAATTCGGTGATCCGCACCGGCAGGACCCGGTCCCGGCCGAGCACCAGGACCGTCAACGGCGCTTCGACCGGCGCCACTTCGATCATGCCGAGGGAGGCCATGCGGTCCTCGGCGAGCAGCTGTCCCAGGGGCGGGTAGAAGGCGCTCTCCAGGGCCGCGAGGACGGGCAGCAGACCGTGCCCGGCCTCCACGGGGTGCTCCTCGGGCGCCTCCAGCCGGTCGGCGGCGTCGAATTCGGCCTCGAACCGGTACGTCTCGTGGGGCGGGCCCTTCAGGCGCTGCGCCTCCAGGCGGTCGCCGGGCTCGGGACCGATGCCCTGGGGCTGGAGGGTCCGGGTCAGCGAATCGGGGTTGAACTGGAACGGTACGGTCCGCAAGGGGCGGCCGGTGCCCGGGTCGAGCTGGACGAAGCCGCCGCGGACCACCCGGGGCGCCCCGGGGAAGCCGGTCACGGCGCCTCCCGGCGGGGCCCTGCGGGGCGGGCGCCCGGGGTGCCGTACGCCAGGGCCGCGTGGAGGGAACGGGCAGCCGCCCGGCCTGCGGCGGCCGCTTCCCCGGGGCCGCCCGCCGGGGTGGCCGGGTGTGCGGCCGGGCGGGCGGCCGGGACGCCCGACGACGACGGGCCGGTGTCCGGGACGGTCAGGGACCGCACCCGGCGGGGCGCCCAGGCGGCGGGAGCGCGGAGCAGCCGGGCGAGTTCGGCGGTGAGCGCCTCCCGGAACTCGCGTTCCCGGGCCGGCCGCGCATGGGTGCCGGGCAGCCGGTCCGCGTCCACGACGAGGCGTTCGATGTGCAGTTCCACCCTCATGACGGCACCTCACCGGTCGGGACCGGCCGTGGGGGCCTGGGACGCGGCGGGGACTGCGGCGGGGTTTGCCGCGGGGTGTGCGGCGCGGTGTGCGGTGCGGTGTGCGGCCAGAGGAAGTCCCTTTCCCGTACGGGCTGTTCCAGTTTGCGGAACTCGTCCCGGGCGGCCCGCAGCACCAGCGGCATGGTGATCGCGGTCCCGTCCGCGGCGGCCAGGAAGGCGGCGTTGACCGCGATCGTGCGGGTCATGGCACCGCTCACGTCGAGCCGCGCCAGCCGCTCGTAGTCGAGCCGGTCGCGGCCCGGCGCCGCCGCGGGGAAGGCCCGCCGCCAGATCTCCCGGCGCTGGGCCACGTCCGGGAACGGGAACTCCACCACGAACCGCAGCCGGCGCACCATCGCGGCGTCCAGCGCCGAGCGCATGTTGGTCGCCATGATGGCCAGCCCCCGGTACGACTCCATCCGCTGGAGGAGGTAGTCGACCTGCACGTTGGCGTACCGGTCGTGCGCGTCCCTGACCTCGCTCCGTTTGCCGAGCAGCGCTTCCGCTTCGTCCAGGAACAGGACGGCGCCCCCGGCCTCGGCCGCGTCGAAGAGCCGGCGGAGGTTCTTCTCGGTCTCGCCGATGTACTTGCTCATCACCGCGGAGAGGTCCGTGCGGTACAGGTCCAGGCCGAGTTCGCGGGCGAGCACCTCGGCGGCCATCGTCTTGCCGGTTCCGCTGGGGCCGGTGAACAGGGCGGTCACTCCGAGTCCGCGGGTCCGGCGGTCGCCGAAGCCCCAGGTGTCGTACACGGTGCCCTGGCGGGTCACCTGGTCGGCGATCCGGCGGAGCCGGTCGCGGGCCGGTCCGGGCAGCACCAGGTCCTCCCAGCCGGCGTCGGGGCGGACCCGCTGGGCCAGGCCGTCGAGCCGGGACCGGCTGCGGAGCAGACAGGCGTCCCACACCCGGCCCGGCTCGTTCGCCGCGGCCACCTCGGCGATGGCGGGCAGGTCCAGGGCGAACTGGCGGGCGAGGAGGTCCACGTGGACGCCCGCGGCGGCCGGACCGAGCACCTCCCGCCAGGCGTCGGCCCGCTCGCGCGGGGTCGGCGGCCCCACGTCGACCACGACCGTGCCCCGCCCGGCACCGCCGCAGGCCGGCTCCGGTCCGAGGCCGGCGGCGGCGTCCCGGGAGCTGACGAACACCGGGGCGTCGACCCGGGTGAGGAAGCGGGCGACGGCGGCCGGGTCGTACGCGGCCCCGGTCGCGGTCCCGTACCCGTCGCCGGAGCCGTCGCCGTACGCGTGGCCGGAGCCGGCCCGGTCGTCGTCCGCGTCGAGGTAGAGGGCCGCCGGCAGCAGGGCGGTCTCGCGCTCCCAGAGCCGGGCCAGCTCCTCGGCCTCCTCGGCCCTGGCCGGCAGCAGGGCGGCCGGGAGGCGGTACGCCGGCAGTCCGAAGGCGGCCGCGGCGCAGGCCGCGACCAGCCGCTTGCTGCCCGGCTGCGCGCCCACCAGGTGGAGCACGGGCGGGGTGGCCGGGGCGCGGTCCCAGGCGGCCGTGCACTGCTCCACGGCGGCCCGCTGGGACGCCGGCAGGTCCGGGTGGCCGGCAGGCGGGAGGGGGGTGACCAGGTGGGCCAGCCGTTCGTCGAGGTGGTCGAGGCCCCGGACGTGGTCGACGATGCGCTCGTCGGCGCGTATCGGGCTGTTCAGGACGGCCGAGCCGGGGGCGCGGGTGATCCGCACCAGCCGCCAGTGCCGCAGGCGGCCGTGCGGGGACACCGCTTCCCAGGACGGGCCGGGGAGGACGGCGAGGGCGAGGCCGGGGGTGGGGAAGGGCATGGCGGTGGTGCCGTGGGCGGCGGCGAAGAGCCGGCCCATGGCCGGGTCGAGTTCCTCGGCGAGGCTCATGAGGAGCAGGTCGCGTTCGAAGCGGGTCAGGTCGAGGCGGGCCGCGAGGGTGACCAGGGCGGGGGGCGGGTCGGTCGCCTCGGCGGCGGCGATGCGGGCTGCTGCGGCGGCGAGGGCTTCGCCTGCGGCGGCGGCCGCAGCGGTAGGGGCCGGGGCGGTGGGGGCCGGCTGGGCCGCGGCCGGCGCGTCGCCTCCGGCGGGTCGGGAGGAGGGCTGCGGTTGCCGGTGGCGGCGCCATGGGGAGGGCGGACGTACGTCGGGCGGGGGCGCGACCGAGGGCGGCTGCGGTGCGGTCGGCGGCGGCGGCGGTGCCGTGTGCCCACCCTCCCCCAAGCTCTCGACTGCGCTCGAGCAGGTGGGGGTACCCCCGGCGAAGCCAGGGGGAGGACCCCCATCGCCCTGCGGCACGCCTGCCCACACGACGGGCGGGGGGCCTGCCCACACGGCGGCGGGTGGGTCGGGTTGGGCGTGCTCTGTCAGCAGGAGGCGGAGCCAGGTCAGCGAGGCGGTCAGGAAGTCCGCGTTGTGTCGTTCCCAGGGGTCAGTTGCGGGCATCAGGTCACCGTCAGCCGTTGGGTCGGGTCGTACGAGGGGCGGTCCGTGGTGCGGTCGGGGACGAGGAGGCTGTCCACGCCGTCCACGCGGAGGCGGACGGGGTGGCTGCCGGGGCGGGCGTGTCGCACCGTGAAGCGCGCGGTGTTCCCGGCGAGTTCGCGCGCGGTGTGGGCGTCGGCGCCGAGCAGCAGGTCGACGCGCTGGCCGGGGGCGAACGGCGGGTCGGCGGTCAGGGTGATCCGGGCGGTTCCCGCGCCGTCCCGGGTGACGGCGGCCGGCATGGTGCTGGTGATGGCCGGCGCGAGGGCCAGGTACCAGGGGCCCACGGGGAGTTCGGTCCTCGGGCTGCCGCCCAGCAGGGTCAGGGCGTGCACGCCCGCCGCGAGGCCGCCGGGCAGGCGCAGCAGGACCGGGTCTCCCGGGGCCGGCGCGGCGACCGGAACGTCGACGGCGTCGGGGGCGGGGCCGGTCGGGCCGGCTGTCGTGGCGGCGAGACGGGTGAGGCGGATTCCGGTCACCCCGGACAGGTGGGTGCCGTGGAGTTCCACCGTGTCCCCGGTACGGGCGGCCGGCCTGCCGCCCGGGTAGTGCAGCCGGTGCACCGCCGGGGTGGTGGGCCGGGGGTCGGCCCCGGCGCGCGGTCCGCGGCCGTCCGCGCCGCGTGCGAGTACGGGGAGCGGGGTGCGGACCGGCCGCCGGGAGTCGATGAGGACGGCCCGCACCTCGAAGGCTGCGGTGAGGCGGTAGGGCGTCTGGAAGACGCTCCACAGCGAGTAGATCTCCTTCTCGTCGACCGCGTGCCAGGTGATCCGGATGTGGTCGGGCTGCCGGGAGAGGTCGCTGAAGGCCGCGGTCTGGGCGAGTTCGGCCCGGCTGAGCAGCGGCCGGGTGTGCAGGGCCTGGAGGGCGGCGCCGAGCAGCCGGTGGGCGACCAGGTCGTCGTCGCCCTGCACGAACGGGGTGAGGAGGTAGTGCAGCACCAGGGGCAGGGGCGGTTCCCCGGTCTCGCCCGGGAGGAGGCCGGGTGGTGGGTCGTTGCGGCGTTCCGGGGCCGTCGAAGTGCGGTAGAGGAAGAGGTTGACGAGGCCCGGCTGCCCGGTCGGGCTGACCCGGTGCGGGGGGCGGGCGACAGCCGTGGCTCCCGGCTCGACGGACTTGATGCCGTCCTCGACGAGTGCCCGGAGCGTTTCGGTGACGGCCTCGATGGCCCGTGCGTCACTCACGTGGCACCTCCCTGGCGACGACTCAGGTAGGCGTCGAGCGAGAGGGAGGGTCCGCGCGGGGTGCGGCGTACGGGTTTCGCGTCGGCCGTACCCGCGGAACCGCCGGTCCCGCCCGAGCCGTTGGAGCGGATCTCCAGCCGGCCTATCGTGATGTGCACGGTGGTCTCCTCGGGCGGCTGCGGCGAACGTGCCGCGGGCCGTTCCGCAGACCCTTGCGCAGTCCGTTCCGCGGACCGCACCGGTGATCGTTCCGCGCCCCGCGTGCCGTTTCCGACGGCGGTCGCCGTCGCGGTGTACGACCCTTCCCACGGCAGCGCCCCGGGTCGGTTCGGGTCTGCGCCACCGCCGGAGGCGGGCGGGCCCGGGTGGGCCCCGTCGGCCGCGTCCCCGGAGAGGGGCTCGCCGAACGGCCCGGCCGGCGTGCGGGATCCGCGCACGGACGGCGCCGTACCGGACGCGGTGAGGCCGGTGACACCGGCGAGGCCGACCGGACGGGAACCGCCCGAACGCGTGCCGGTGCCGTCGCCGGATCCGGTGTCGGTCGGCGCGCCGCTGCCGATGTCCGACTCGCCGGGCTCGCCCGGCCCGCCCGGCCCGGTCACCACCGCGGCCGCCGCGCCCCGAGTCGTCCCTGATGCACGCCGGGCGGCGGGCGCACCGAAGCGCCGCCCTTCCCCGGGCAGGTCCGGTCCGGAAGCCGGCCGCGCCGGAGGGCCTGCGGACGGGCCGGGCACGCCGGGAACACCGGGCGCGGACAGCGCCGGTGGCGGGTCGAAGGGGGACGGCGGGCGGGGACGTACGGCGGCGGGGTCGGGCCGGCCGTGGGCCCGGTCGAGGACCCGGTCGAGGAAGTCGCTCATGCGCCGACCGCCTCCAGGTAGAACCGCCGCCGTGCCGGACTGAGCGCCAGGATCTCCTCCTCGCGCCAGCCGTACGCCCGTGCCAGGGCGTGTACGTCGGCCAGCAGGCCCCGGGCGCACGCGTCGAGGTCCGCCCAGACGTGCGCGGCGACGTCGACCGGGGCGGCCCAGGCGTGGGCGCAGACGGCGCAGGTCAGGTCGAGCCGGATGTCGGCGCGCGGGTCGAGGCCGGGCAGCGCCTCCGCGACGGCGGTGAGCACCGGTTCCGGCAGGGCTTCGCCGGCGGGCGGGGTGCCGTCGACGTCGAGCACGCACCGGGCGGCGAGCCGGCGGCGCGCCCCGGCGGCCGTGGCCGGGCCGACGTCGAGGAGGTCGCGGCTGGTGAGGGCGCGGTAGCGGACCCGGTGGCCGGCGGCCTCCAGGACGGCTTCGGCGGGCGCGGGCGCGGCCGGGCGGCGCAGCTCCGCCGCCGGGACCGCGACCTCCAGTTCCGTGCCGCAGTCGGGGCAGCGGGCCAGGCAGTCCAGGTCCCCGTCGAGGCAGGCGTCCCGCAGGGCGACCAGGAGCGCGTCGCGGGTTCCCAGCGGCAGGTCCCCGGCCTCGTCGGCGGTGTGCCCGCCCGCGGCGGCCGCGAGCAGGACGGCACGGGCCGTGGGGGTCCGGCCGACGGCGTCCTCCCAGCCGCGCAGCAGCAGGTCCTGGGTGAGCGGGCGCACCGGGGTCACACCGCCGGGTCGTCGAAGGCGACCTCGGCCGCGGGGGGCATGGCCACGTCGCGTATCCAGCCCTCGTTCTGCAGGGTGATGTGCTGGACCAGGACGGCGTTGGCGTTCGCGTCGAGTTCGGAGAGCGGCTGGTACTCCGACACCCAGCAGTTGAAGACGTGGTAGGAGAGCACTTTCTGGCCGGTCTCGTCGTGGATGTCGATGACGAGGTCCCGGCGGAAGTCCTTCAGCGAGGTCTCCCGTCCGGACGCCGAATTGGCGAAGCTCCACGTCTTGTTGGCCCATTTCTCGAACTCGTGGCCGTTCACGGTGACGCCTCGTTCGAGGACGATCGGGTCGTATTCGACGCGGCCGGGGAGTTTGGCGCTGGTGGACGGGGAGCCCCCGTCGCGGTGCTTGACCACTTCGACGGTCCGCTTCATCCCGGTGATCTTGTGGACGCCGAGGAAGGGCACGGTGCTGTCGCTGTAGCGGACGCGGAAGCGGAAGTTCTTGAGCGGGTCGACCCGCGCGGTGGTGGCCAACGACGGCTCCTTAAATCGACGTCAGACCTCGATCACGGACCTCTGGGCACAGGCCTCAGACCTGGAGCTGTCCGGCGAGCTGTTCGATGTGGATGATCACGAACTCGGCCGGCTTGAGCGGGGCGAAACCGACGACGATGTTGACGATGCCGCGGTCGATGTCGTTCTGCGGGTTGTTCTCCCGGTCGCATTTGACGAGGTACGCCTCGCGGGCGGTGGCGCCCTGGAAGGCGCCCTGCCGGAACAGCCCGTTCATGAAGGCGCCGACGTTGAGCCTGACGGAAGCCCACAGCGGTTCGTCGTTGGGCTCGAACACGACCCACTGGGTACCGCGGTAGAGGCTCTCCTCGATGAACAGCGCCAGCCTCCGGACGGGCAGGTACTTCCACTCGTCGGCGAGCCGGTCGGCGCCGCGCAGGGTGCGCGCGCCCCACACCACCGGGCCGAGGACGGGGAAGGAGCGGAGGCAGTTCACCCCGAGCTGGTTGAGCCGGCCGTTCTCCCGGTCGGTCATCGGGATCGCGGGCCGGGTCACCCCGGCGAGCGAGGCGGCGGTGCCCGCCGGGGCCTTCCACACCCCGCGCTGGACGTCGGTTCGGGCCATGACCCCGGCGACGGTGCCGCAGGGCGGCACGGTGGTCGGGCTGCCGTTGCCGGCGGGGTCGGGGATGACCAGGTCGGGGAAGTACACGGCGGCGTTGCGGGCGTCGTCCCCGGCGACCGGCGGGGCGGCCATGGCGGTCGCGGCGGCGTCGACGGTGCGCCAGGCGGCGGGCGGGTCGACGAGGAGCAGGGCGCGCCGGTCCACGCACAGCCGGGCGGCCGGGGCGAGGGCGGCCGCGGGTGCTCCGGGCAGGCAGAGCAGGTTGAAGATGTCGGTCCGCAGGAGCTGGTAGAGGCCCTTCTTGTCGGCCTCTCCGGTGGCACCGCCGCGGTAGTCAGAGAGTTGCGGGGGGTCGCCGTCGGCTCCGCCGCGGGCCCGGGCGTAGCGTGCGGGCTCGGCGTCGTCGAACGGGTCCTGGCTCGGGTCCGCGGCGGTGATCGCCTCGTGTGCGGCGGGGACCGCGTCGAGCACGGCGCCGGTGGCGGGGAGGGTGAGGAGGGCGGAGGCGCTCAGGGCCTTGTCGAGGGAGTTGGGGTCCTCGGGGCGGGAGCTGATGTTGAGGTGCCGTTCGAGGGTTCCGGTGCCCTTGTCGAGCACGGTGAGGTTGTAGAGGGTGGGCGCGGCGCCGGCCGGGAGCCGTTCGCTGGTGTCGTGGTCCACGCGGACGCGCAGCCGGTCCCCCCAGAGCCCTTCGCCGCGGGCGACGAGGTGCACCTTCTTCGGGCCGTCGAGTTCGACGGTGGATGCCTTGGCGTTCTTGGTGTCCTCGGCGTCACCGGTGTGGACGATGCGGACGATCTCGGCCTCGCTGCCGCCGTTGGCGTAGAACTGGTGGACCGCGTAGCCGAGTTGGCCGCCGGGGGTGACGCCGCCGAATATCCGCTGGTAGTCGGCGAAGCTGGTGATGTGGACGGGGCCGTCGGTCGGGCCGCGGAGTGCCGCCCCGACGAACGCGGCGACGGAGGTCGGCACCCCGGTGATGGTGTGGACCGCACTCCTGACCTCGTCGATGTACACGCCCGGAAACGTGGGACTGACGGGCACGACCGGCCCTCCTCTCGCTGTGCAGTGGTGCCCAGCGTGCCGGACGGCCGTGATCGGAGCGTCACTGATCCGTCACGAGCGGTGACCATCCGGATTCTCGCCCGGCCATCCCGGGAGGGCGGGTACCGGAGGGCCGGGTACCGGAGGGCCGGGGCCCGGGAGTCCGGTACCCCGGCCCTCCGGGGAGTTCTGCGCGGGGTCAGTCGTCGATGCGGTCCAGCACCTTGCCGAGGTCGACGAACTTGAAGCCGGTGGCGGTGCGTTCGCCGTCGTGCGGGGCGTCGTGGCCGTCCTGGACGACCAGGAGGCCGCGCGGGTACTTGGGGCCGAGGGGCTGCTGGAGGGCGGCCGCGCCGTCGCACTCCTCGGAGCCGTCGAGCTCGCGGGAGCGGGCGGTGATCCGCAGACCGCCCTCGTACTCGTTGACGTTCTTCCCGGCCTTGCCCGGCTTCCACGGGTTCCCGGCCTTCCCGGCCTTCCCGCCCTTGCGGCCGTAGAAGGCGAAGGTGTTGTCGCCCTGGCTGGACGCCATGAGGTAGCCGTCACCGCCGGGTCCGCCGATCACGGTGAGCCCCTCCACGTCGGCGGTCAGGTGGCGGCCGCCGAAGCCGGGGTCCGCTCCGGCGGCGCACTCCTCGGTCTCCTCGTCGTAGACGGCCGGTACGCCGTACTCGCGGACCCTGTCGACGAGTTCGGGGCGGCCGGTGAGGTCGGCGCGGACCCGCCAGATGCCGACGTCCTCCTGGCCGGCGTAGAGCATGCCGTTGGCGGGGTCGACCACCATGCCCTCGACCTGCGGCAGTTCGCCGGGCTCGGCGCACGGCGTCCAGGACGTGCCGTTGGGCAGGCGGAAGGAGGAGGGCAGGTCCAGGGTGCGGACCTGCCGGTATCCGACCGTGCCGCCGGGCCGGGCGAGGAGTTCGAGGAGGGCGACCCGGGTCTCGTGGCGGCGGCTGACCAGCGCGTACGAGCGCCCGGACGCGGGGTCGGTCCAGGTGGCGAGGCCGTAGGCGGTCCGCTGCTCGTTGATCTCGGCCTGGCCGGAGGAGAAGACCGGGCGGACGGCCGGGTCGGTGACGTCGGTCAGCGGGCCCTGCGGCCGTTCGCGGTCGATCCGGTAGAAGCGGAGCCGGTCGTTGCCCCGGTCGGTGACCACCGCGAGGTCCGTACGGCCGGAGGCCAGGCGCATGCCGTGGACGAGGTCGACGTTGTTGAACCGGCCCGGGGCGTCGTCCGCGCCGGGCCCGGCCGGGGCGGGCAGGGACTGGACCTGCGCGGCGTCGAGGTCGTAGACGCGCAGCCCGCCCTCCTTGGCGGTGGCGACGACCAGGCTGCGGGCGGGGTCGGTGCGGTTGCGCCAGATCGCGGGGTCGTCCGCGTTGGCGTTGCCGCCCTGCTCGTCGTCGAACAGCGGCGCGGTCTCGGCCGTGGGCGTCACCTCGGGCAGCGGGCGGGCCGCGCGTCCGCCGGGCGCGGCGGGCGCGGGCTGGGCGGCGGCCGGGGCGGGGGCGGTCACGGCGGCGGCGAGCAGCACGGCGGCCGCGCCCAGGGTGAACGCGGCGGGCCTGGTGGGGCGGTTGAGGGAGGTGGGACGGTTGAGGGTCACGAGGACTCCGGCATCGGGGCCGTGACGACATCACGGCCATGGGGGTGGACGCGCAGAGCCTCGGACCGCCGGATGACGTGCGGCGGTTGCCGCGGCGACGGTCCGGTGTGCGCCGGATGAACTCGGCACTCGGCCGCTGGATTCCCTTCCCATGCCCGTGAGTTGACGCTCATTCAGAACGGGTGGCGGTGATGACGTAGTAGTCGAGGATGCCCTGCTCGTACGCACGCAGGAAGTTGCGGGGCCAGGTGCCCGGTTTCCACTGGTCCGACAGCCAGCGGTCCCAGCCCCGCCAGACCGCCGGTCCGATCGACCGCACCTCGGCGCCGGTCAGCCCGGCTCCGGTGAACGCGCCGGTCAGCCCAGAGGCGGGCCGGGCGATGTCCAGTCCGTCGGCGAAGGTCTCCAGCATCCCGGCCAGCTGCCCGGCCCGTCCGGCCGACTCGTCGACGGTGAAGAAGCTCGCCACGACCACCCGGCCGCCGGGGCGCAGTACGCGGGCCGCCTCCCGCGCGAAGGCCGTCAGGTCGTCGAAGTGCTGGGCGGCCTCGACGCTGTACACGCAGTCGAACTCCGCGTCGCCGAAGGGCATTCCCTCGGCGGCACCCCGCACGAACCTCATCCGCCCGGGGCTGGCGTCGAGCAGCCGGGCGTTGGCCCGGCGGGCGCGCTCCAACTGGCTCGGGTGGATGTCCATGGCCGTGACGTGGGCCGGCCGGTACTCCTCCACGGCGAGCGTACAGCCGACCCCGAGTCCGCAGCCGACCTCCAGCAGACGGCGCCCGGCCAGGGGCCCGGCCGCGTCGAGCACGTGCCGGTACATGTCCTGCTGGCTGCGCACCCGGTCGGGCACGGACAGCGGGCGGTCGAGGTCGATGTCCCGCCAGTAGCCGAAGTTGATGAACCCTCCGGCGAAGACCGGGACCGAGCCGAGGTCCATCGGCCCGTACGTCTCCCGGACCGGGGCCCGCATCCCGTCCGCCCCGGCGGGACGCGCGTTCCGGGGCCCGCCGTCCTGTGCCCCTTCGGGTTCCTGCGCCGATTCCGTCACCCGCGCCACCTCCGGGACCAGTCTTGCGGGCGGGCCGACCCGTGTCGACCACGCCTGACCGGCGCGCCGCGGTCCGCTCAGCGCAGGAACGCGTAGGACGTGCCGTCCGGGGCGAGGTTGCGGGAACACAACGTCACGTCGCTGCCCTCCAGATGGGCCGGCAGCCATTCGCCGGAGGTCATCTCGTACAGGGGGCCGGCCGGAGTGTCGCGATCTCGATCGAACCGTAGGCGTCCACGATCTCCCGGAAGTCCGCCGGGAATCCGATGCCGAGCTCCTGCTCCAGTCCGGTCCACGGCTCCGGATCCGTCCAGTTGAAGCGCGGTTCACCCAACAGGGTCGATATCTGCGCGAGCGCCGTCACCGCTGGTGTCCTTCCTGAAGGGCGGGCATGTTCGGCGTGGCGTGCATGCGGGGCTGCGGGCATGCGGGGCTGCGGGCATGTGGGGCTGCGGGCATGTCGGGCGGGGTTCAGCTGCGGGTCCAGCGCTGTGACGCCTCGCCCGCGCAGGTCGCGGTCACCAGGCCGCTGGTCATGCCGAGGTCGAGGCAGCCCCCGCCCAACAGGCTGCGCAGGCTCCCGCCGGCACCCGTGCGCCAGAGCCGGCCGATGTCCTGGGCGCAGTCGCCCGCGAAC
Organism: Streptomyces sp. NPDC089799; assembly: GCF_040684755.1. Lineage (NCBI taxonomy): Bacteria > Bacillati > Actinomycetota > Actinomycetes > Kitasatosporales > Streptomycetaceae > Streptomyces > Streptomyces sp. NPDC089799. The sequence goes on from NZ_JBFBGR010000005.1 coordinate 122,031, forward strand.
ACGGCCTGGCCGAGCCCGTTGGAGTACAGACAGCTGCCGGTCTGCTGGTTGACCAGCCTGAAGCTGCCGTCCGGCTTGCTCCGCACGGTCCACCGGGCGGTCGCGTCCCCGCAGTCCCCGGCGGCCGAGGAGCCGTAGACCTGGGTGATGCACCGGCCGTCGTCCCCGTTGCGGTAGCGGCCGGTGCCCGACGCCGGGGGCGGGGTGGCCCGGGTCGGGGGCTTGGTGGTCGGCCCGGGGGGTGCGGGCGTGCCACCGCCTCCGTTGGCGCCACCGCCGCCATTGCCGCCGGGGCCTCCGGGGCCGGAGGGATCGCCGGAGCCGCCGGAGGCCGCGGCGCCGCCGGAGCCCGGGTTTCCGCCCGGACCGCCGCCCTGGTTGCCGCCCTGCCCGCCGTCCTGCCCGACGGTCATCGCACCGCCGGCGGCGTTCTGCTGCGGGCCCGTGCCTCCCGGGCCCTGGCCGCCCGTACCGGTGGACGGCGCGCCCGGGCCGGGGCCCGGCGGAGTGCCGCCCGTGGCAGGTGCCGTCGGGCCTGAAGCCGGAGCCGCGACGGAGCCGGAGACCGGGACGGACGGCGAAGACTGTCCCCCGGCCCGGGGCGCGGACGTGTGCGGCAGGTTCTGTACGGCGAGCGTCGTACCGCCGGCGACCACGACCACCGGCACCACGGCGAGCACGATCCGCGTGCGGCGGCTGCGCCGCGGCCGCCCGGACTTCTCGAGCGGCCCGGACTGCCGCGGCTGCGCGGGCTCCCCCGCCTGCCCCGGCTCCCCGTCCGCCCCCGTCCCGGCTCCCGCCCCGGCCCCGGCCTCCGCCTGCCCGTCCGTGAGCGGCACCGTCGGCACGTCGATCTCCTGGACGTCCGCGGCGAACGCGGCCCGCTCGGCCAGTCGTTCGGCGATGGCCTCCGGCCACGGCGGGACCTCGTCCCGGCAGTGCTCCGAGGCCCGCTCCAGGAGTTCGGCGGCGGTGGGGCGGCCGTCGGGGTCCTTGTCCAGACAGGCCGCGACGAGCTCGGCGAGCTCCGGGTCCAGCTCCCGCAGGGGTTCCAGGCCGGGCTCTTCGTGGACGATGCGGTAGAGGACGCCGTGGCCCGACTCGTCGCCGAACGGCGGCCGCCCGCAGGCCGCGTACGCCAGGACCGAGCCGAGCGCGAACACGTCGGTGGCGCCGCTCAGGCCCCGTGAGCCCGAGGCCTGTTCGGGTGCCATGTAGGCGGGGGTGCCGACGACCATGCCGGTCCGGGTCAGCCGGCTCTGCTCGGCCGCGCGGGCGATGCCGAAGTCGATGAGGACCAGGCCGTCCGGGGTCAGCATCACGTTGGACGGCTTGAGGTCCCGGTGCACCATGTCCCGTGCGTGCACCGGCGCCAGGCTCGCCGCCGCCTCCCGCAGCAACCGCCACAGCGCTCCGGCCGGCAGGGGGCCGCCGTTGAGCTCCACCGCTTGTCCCAGGGTCAGCCCCGGGACGTAGGCGGTCGCGAACCACGGGGGCCGCGCGTCGCGGTCACCCGCGAGCAGCGGTGCGGTGCTCTCGGCGGGCAGCCGGGCGAGGTTGTCCAGCTCGTGCCCGAACCGCCGCAGGAAGTCCGGGTCCTCGCCGACGACGGAGGCGAGCAGCTGCTTGACGGCGACGTACCGGCCCTCGTGGATCCCCAGGTACACGCGTCCCATGCCGCCGGCCCCGAGCCGGCCCGCCAGCGGAATCGGCCCGATCCGGCGCGGATCCTCCGCGGCCAGCGGCTCGGCTCCGCTCCCCCTCAGCTCTGGCACGTCGGTAACCCCACCATCCGAACTGGAATCATTTTCCGGAATCTATCGCATGGGTCAGTCTGAACAGCCGGAGGGCCAGCTGGAGTTCGAGGGCACGGGACGGACTGTTCCAGTCCGCTCCGAGCAGCCGGGCGATCCGGTCGAGCCGCTGGACGACCGTGTTCACGTGGACGTGCAGGACGTCCTTGGTGCGGGTGAGGCTGCCGCCGTGCGCGAAGTACGCCTCCAGGGTGGCGGTCAGCTCCGTACCGCGTCCGGTGTCGTAGTCCAGGACCGGGCCGAGGGTGTCGCGTACGTACCCGGCCACGCCCTGCCCGTCGCCGAGGAGTACGCCGACGAAGCCGAGGTCGGCCGGGGCCGCGCCGTCCCCGGCGCGGCCCAGGGCTCGGAGGGCGGCGAGGCAGCGCCGGGCCTCGGTGTGGGCGGCCGGGAGGTCGGCCGGGCCGGTGGCGGGGCCGGCCGCGCCCACCGTGACCGCGTCCCCGGTCGCCTGCCCGAGGTCGGCGGCGAGCGACCGGGCCGCGGCCCCGGGGTCGGGGGCGGGGACGACCAGCACCACCTGCCCGTGGTGCAGTCCCGCCAGCCCGCCCAGCGCACGGGCGGCCCGGGCCGCGGCACCCAGCAGCCGGTCGCGCGGCACGGTGCCGGCGTGGGCGGCCAGCACTCCGTGCGGGCGGGAGAGGTCGATGCCGAGGCGGCGGGCCCGGCCGGCGAGACCGGCCGGATCCCCGGTCACGGCCAGCAGGTCGCCCAGGAGTTCGCCGCGCAGCCGGTCCTCGGTCGCGGCGACGGAGCGGCGCAGCAGCAGGAGCAGGGCGGTGACCACGGCGGCGCGTTCGAACAGCAGCCGGTCGGCGTCGGCGAGCCGGGGGCGGCCGGTGAGCGCGATGCTGCCGAGGATTTCGGGGCCGGCCAGGACGGCGCACACCCAGGTGCCCGGGGAACCGTCGAGCGGGACGGCCCGGCCGGCGGTCCGGGAGGCGGCGACGGCGGGGCCGGTCGGCGGGACGGGTCCGGCGGCGGAGCGGGCGAGTTCGGTGCCGTCGGCGTCGTGGACGAGGATCCCGGCGTCCAGGATGGCGGCGGTCCGGGCGGCCACGTCGGTGACGTCACCGCCGCGCAGCACCAGGTCGGTGAGCCGGTCGTGGGCCTCCTCGGCCCGGCGCAGCGCCTCGCTCTGGGCCCGTGTCTCCTCCATGAGCCGGGCCCCGTCGATGGCGATGGCGGCGTGGTCGGCGAGCGAGGACAGCAGGGCTATCTCGTCGGGGGTGAAGGTGCGCGGGGTCCGGTCGGCGGCGTAGAGGACCCCGATGACGCGGGTGCCCAGGCGCAGGGGGACGCCGAGGATGGCACGGAGTCCTTCTTCCCGGACGGCGTGGTCGATGGTGCCGGTGTGGCGGAAGCGTGTGTCGGTCCGGTAGTCGCCGGTGGCGTAGGGGCGGGCGGTCTGGGCGACCAGCCCGCCCAGACCCTGCCCCATGCCCAGCCGGACCTGCTGGAAGGCGACGGCGACGGAGCCGTCGGTGACCCGCATGTAGGTGTCGCCGGCCTCGTCGTCGTTGAGGGAGAGATAGGTGACGTCGGTGCCGAGCAGCAGTTTGGCGCGGTGCACGATGGCGCGCAGTACGGCGTCGGGGTCGCGGAGGGCCGCGAGGTCGCCCGCGGTGTCGAACAGGGCGGTCAGCCGGGATTCGCGGCGGCGGTGCCGGTCGATGGTCCGGTGGATGCCGAGCGCGGTCTCGGTGGCCGCGCGGAGTTCGGCGAGTTCCGCCGGGTCCGCCCCGGCCGCCTCGGCTTCGGCGGCGGGGCGGGCCAGTGCCTCCTCGGGGGCGCCCTGGGCCAGCAGGTCGAGCAGCTCCAGCAGCGGCCCGGTTCCGGTGCGGGCGGTGCCGCCGGCGGCGGGGTCGTCCGCGGCGGAGGTGCCGGCGGCGGGCGGTGTTCCGGTGGAGCGGCGGGCGGAGGCGGTCACGGGGGCGAGCATACGAGCCCGCAGGTCAGCCGCCGAGGGGGCGTGCAGGTCCGCCGCCGAGGGGTACGGAGCCGGGCCGGGCGTGCGCCCGGGCCGGGGGTACGGCGGCGGGTGCGTCGCGGGTCAGGTCCCGGCCGCGGGTCTCCCGGGCCGCCCACACGGTGAGGACGGTGACCAGGGACGCGGCGCACAGGTAGACGGAGACCGGCACGGAGCTGCCGTGGTCCTTCAGCAGTTCGACGGCGATGATCGGGGCGAGGGCGCCGCCGACGAGGGAGGCGAGCTGGGAACCCATGGACGCGCCGGAGTAGCGGACCCGGGTGTCGAACAGCTCGGAGATGAAGGCCGCCTGCGGCCCGTACATCGCGCCGTGGAGCAGCAGGCCGACCGTGACGGCGAGCGCGATCAGCGGGAAGGAACGGGTGTCGAGCAGGGCGAAGAAGGCGAACGCCCAGCCCGCCATGCCGGTGGCGCCGATGAGGGTGACGGGGCGGCGGCCGATCCGGTCGGAGAGCGCGCCCCAGGCGGGGATGGTCACGAAGTGGACGGCCGAGCCGATCAGGACGGCGTTCAGCGCGTCGCTCTTGGGGAGGCCGAGGTGGGCGGTGACGTAGACGAGGAGGAAGGCGGTGAGGACGTAGTAGGAGACGTTCTCGCCGAGCCGGGTGCCGATCGCGGTCAGGACCTGGCGCCATCCGGTCCGGAACACCTCGACGACCGGCGGCTTCTCCGGGGCTCCGGCGGCCTCCGCCTCCTCCGCGCGGCGCCTGGCCTCCAGGAAGACCGGGGACTCGGTGACGGAGATGCGGATCCACAGCCCGATCATCACCAGCACCCCGGAGAGCAGGAAGGGGATCCGCCAGCCCCAGGCGAGGAACGCCTCGTCGGACTGGACGGCGGCGAGCAGCGCGAGCACCCCGGTGGCCAGCAGGTTCCCGCCGGGCGCGCCGGCCTGGGGCCAGGAGGCCCAGAAGCCTCGGCGGGCGTCGCCGCCGTGCTCGGAGACCAGCAGGACGGCTCCGCCCCATTCGCCGCCGAGGGCGAAGCCCTGGACCAGCCGGAGCAGCGTCAGCAGGACCGGGGCGAGGGCGCCGACGGCGGAGTGGGTGGGCAGCAGGCCCATCGCGAAGGTGGCGCCGCCCATCATCAGCAGGCTGAGCACGAGCAGCTTCTTGCGGCCGACGCGGTCGCCGAAGTGCCCGAAGACGATGCCTCCGAGGGGTCGGGCGGCGAAGCCGACCGCGTACGTGAGGAACGCGAGCAGGGTTCCGACCAGGGGGTCGCCGGTGGGGAAGAACAGCGTGTTGAACACCAGGGCGGCGGCGGACCCGTAGAGGAAGAAGTCGTACCACTCGACGGTGGTCCCAACGAGGCTGGCGGCGACGACTCTCCTGATGTTGCCGGGGCTCGCTGACGGTGTGGCAGAGGCGGCCATGAGTACCACTTCCGGACTGGGGGCGGGGACGATTCCGTGTCGCCACACCATAGGAACGCCCAGGTCAACGGCACATGGTGCCGGTCGCCACACTTCCCGCCCCGAGGATGTGGACCGCACCCATGCCACCGTCCCGGCCGGCCCTGCCGGGGCCCAACCGGCCCCGAATCAGGTGCCCCCCGGAATGCAGACTTTGATGCATTTTGACGCTGCGGTGCCGACTCCCGTGCCGGTTTGGCGCTGACTACGCAGCGTTGAACTCGGCCATTCCCGGCCGGATCGGACCCCGGCACCTCCCCCGCGGCGATGCGACCGGCCCGGACAGGGCCGACCGCATCAAGGCCGCATCGCCGAGCGTCAAGCCGCTTGGACCACGGCCTCGAACTCGAGCGGAAGGCTCAGTTCGGTCTCACGCGTGAAGACCGAATCCATCAGAGCCCTCAGCCTCCCCGGCGCGTCCGGCATCACATGCGCGTACGTCTCGTGGGTGATGCGTGCATCAGGATATTGGTCCCCCCTGCCCAACCGGGGAGCGCCACGGGCAGCCCGGGGTCAGCCGCCACCCGAGCCGGCCGAGGCCGAACCTCCGGAGGTCCAGCGGGAGTTGGGCTGCGGCCGATCGCGCGTGCTGCGCTCGGTGCGCAGCGACACCACGACCCCAGCCGGGCCGAGCAGGGCCTTCAGCGCGTCGGCGAGCCGCCGCGGGTCGCCGCCGAACGGGAGCTCGAGCCGCTCCCGGACGCCCCGCAGGACGAGTTCCAGCGCGAGCGTGGAGACGGCCGGCTTGTAGTCCCCCTGGTACGGCTCCACCACCTTGTGCGTCAGCCGCACCTCGCGCAGGGTCTTGACGGGCAGCCAGTCGTCCGGCCCGGCTGCCCGGACCAACCGCAGAGACACGGGCACCCCGGCCGGCGCGAACTCCACCCGCAGGATGTCCCGGGCTCGGGCAGAGGCCAGCGCCAGCCAGCCGATCAGGTACTCCAGCCCGACGATCACCCCCACCACCACGAACACGGTCGACGCCCGCGCCCCGGCCAGCGTCATCGCGAAGGCGACGAGCAGGGTCGGCACGCCCAGAGCGAGCGGAGTGAACAGCGCCTGCCCCGCCGAGGTCAGCACGTTCCACGCCGGCCCGGCCGGGCCGACGCGCAGGACCAGATCCGTCGAGTCGGGGCCTTGTCTCAGCAAGGGATCGCCGGCCATGCCTCCAGCGTAGGACCGGTCCGCAAGAGCGCCTCGAGGGCCAGGCCAAGGGTGCTGTTCACTCACCCCGTGCGGCGCCGGGATGCCATCGTCCTCGGCGCAGTCTTCGCCCTCACTGGGTACAGCGGAAGGTCAGGCGCCATCCCGACGCCTGACCTTCTGCAACACCCTTCGGCCGTAGGGCTACACCGCGGCTTCGCCGACGAGGGTGCCGGCCGTGATGGCGCCTCGGAGGACGTGGGCGATTTCCTCGGGCTTGAGGTCGATGCGGTCGAGCCCCTCCGCAGTCAGCGGGATCTCTTCCAGCGCGTATTCGCCGCGGCCCTCTGCGCTGAACTCGGGTCCGGTGCGATCCTCGAAGGACCAGGTCGCGATGCGGGCGAGGTAGAAGAGCTGGCGCTCGTCAGCGGACTCCATGGTGTGGAGGAGGCGCACGATGTCGGCCTTCCCGGCGATCTCCTCGTGGATCTCACGGTGGAGGGCGGCCTCCCGGGACTCGTCACTGGGTTCGACACCACCGCCGGGGAGTACCCAGTACTCGGGGATGTCGGGCTTGGTACGGCGGATGACCAGCATCGTGTCGTCAGTGGTGACGAGGACGGCGCGGACTCGTTCCTTCATTTCGGTCTGTCTCCTTGCTTGTTGGCGGTCTCAGTGCAGCAGCCGGCCGCCGTCGACGTGGACGGATTGCCCAGTGATGAACGGGGCGGAGGGGCCCACGAGGAACGCCACCAGGGCCGCGACGTCTTCGGGCCGTCCACGGCGAGGGACACACTGGCGCTTGATCCGGTCTTCCGGGCGGGTACGGTGCTGGGTGGGGATGGTGTTCTCGGCCTCGACCTGGATGGCGCCGGGCATGACCGTGCTGACGCAGGATCCGTAGCGCCCCGGTTCGCGGGCGAGGGAGCGGGTCAGGCCCAGCCGCCCGGCCTTCGCGGTGCTGTACGCCACGAAGTTCGCGCGGCCGGCGCGGGCGTTGACGCTGCCGATGTTCACGATCCGTCCCCAGCGGCGTTCGATCATGCCGGCGTCACCGCGTGGCAGGTGCGGTAGTGCGCTGTGAGGTTCACATCGAGAGAGTAGTTCCAGGCGGCCTCGTCGGTTTCCTGCCAGGCGACTCGGGTGTAGGAGCCGGCGTTGTCGACCGGGATGTCGATGGGGCCGATCTCGGCGCGGACGAGGTCGACCATGGTCTGGACGGCGCCGGCGCCGGGGTCGGTGAGGTCGGCGTTCGCCGCGACGCCGGGACCGCCGTCGCGCTCGAAGGCGGCGAGCGCGCGTCCGATCTCGGCGCCAATGCCGGTGGCCCCGCCGGTGACGAGGGGCGCGTCCTGCGCAGCCGCGGCCGCGCCTACGACCACCGCGCCTACCGCTTGTTCGAGTACGGGTACACCGCGGTACTCGCCACTGTCTTCCTCACCCTCTGACGGTGACGGTCTCGGGTCGCCGAACGGGGGCGCCGGACGACGGGACGGCTTCGGGACGGTGGGCAGGTGACGGCCACGGGTGCGGTGGCAAGTCGATGCCAAGTCGGCGCCAAGGGGCTGCGGGCACCGTTCTGTATCCGTTGCCCGCAAGCGATCCAGGAGTACCCGAGCATGTCCCCCAGCAGTGCCTCCGAACGCCTCCACACCCATGGGACGGACGCGGCCCACGGCGTCCTTCGGAAGGTCCGTACCGGTGCCCGCACCATGCGCGCCCGGCTCGACGCCGGAGCGGCCCGATGACCGTCATCGACTCCGCTCCGCACGAGGTCCTGGACGCCTACCGGACCTGCGAGTTCGTCACCTTGGGCAAGGACGGGAGCCCGCTGGCCTGGCCGACGGCCGTCGCCCGCCGCGACGACGGGACCCTCCTGCTGACCACCTCACTCGCGTTCGCGCAGAAGGCGTTGAACATCCGCCGTGACGGACGGGTCGGGCTGCTCTTCTCGGACCCGACCGGAAGCGGGCTCGACCACGCCCCACAGATCTTCGTCGGCGGCCGCGCCCGGTGCCCCGACCGGGTCATGGCCGGTCCGCGGGGAGCCGAGGAGTACTGGCGCAGGCTCTTCGAGCGGCAGCCGCACAGCCGTGCCTACTTGCTGCGGCCCATGAGGCCGGTGATGTCCTGGTACTACCTGCGCCTGCTCATCACCGTCGAGCCCGAACTGGTGCTGGTGCGGCCGCCCCTCGCGGAACTGCCGCCCCATCGGGTGCCGGCACCTGCGACCGGAACCGTGGCCCTGCCCGGAGCAGCGCAGCTGGCGAGCCTGCCCACTGCCGTGCTGGCGGCGCGCGACGCCTCGGGCGCACCGGTACTCGCCCGCACCCGGCCGCGGCCGACACCGGCGGGCTACCTGGTCGAGGTACCGGTGGACTGCCCCGTGGAGCGGGGCCCGGCCGGCCTCCTGGTGCACCGGCACGACGAACGGCTCGACCACATGTACAACGCGCTCGTACGAGGAGACCTGCGCCGCACTGCCGCCGGCTGGCTGATGGTGCCGTCCACCGTGATCGAACCCATGGGCTCCGGCCGGGCCGCCGACGCCCTGCGCGTCCTGCGCCAGACGAAGCGGTCCACCGACCGGTACCTCGAACGGCGCGGCCTGCGCCGCCCGAAGGTGCAGTGGGACCGGTTCCGCGCCCTTGCGGACCCGGCGCCGGGGGCGGGGCCTGGATGGCATCCGACGGTGACGGGGTCGCCGCACCACTGAGCGCCGAGGAGTCGATCCGGGCCGGACCAGGTGGGCCGTATCCGTCCGTCGCATGCGGCGGTGCCCTTCCGCCCGGCCTCGGTGGGTGCGCTGCGGGCCGATTACGATGTTCTTGTCATGATCACATTGAAGGTGCTCGGCTCGTTCCGGGCCGAGGTCGACGGCCGTCCGGCCGAAGCGCGTGGCCGGCTCGCACGGATGGTTCTGGTCCAGCTCCTGCTCGCCCGCGGCGCTGTCGTGCCCACGGAACGGATCATCGAGAGGCTCTGGCCGACGAGCGTCCCACCGAGCGCGCAGGCATCGCTCCACGCCTACGTCGCACGCCTACGCCGCTCCCTCGAACCGGAACGCGCACCGCGGACCCCCGCACGGATCCTGGTCAGCGCCCCCTACGGCTACGCCCTGGCCCTGGACCCGGCAGCCGTGGACGCATGGGTGTTCGAGGACCGGGTGGCAGCCTGCTCGACGGCGGGGACGGCGCCGCACCTTGCCGAGGAGCAGCTGACGCGGGCCCTCGGCCTGTGGGGCGGGCAGCCGTACGCGGAATTCGCGGACGAGCCGTGGACCGCGAGCGAACGCACCCGCCTGGAGGAACTGCGCCGAAGTGCCCGCGAACGCCTGGCCGCCGCACGGCTCGCCTGCGGAAAGGCCGCGCAAGCAGTCGCCGATGCAGGAGCCCTGACCACGGAGCAGCCCCTGCACGAGGAGGGCTGGCGGCTGCTGGCCCTGGCGCTGTGGGCCCGTGACCGCCAGGGGGACGCCCTGGCCGCGCTGCGGCAGGCCCGGCACGTCCTCGGAGAGGAACTCGGCGTCGAGCCCGGACCGGCTCTGCTGGAACTCGAACAGGCCCTCCTGCACCAGCGTCTCGACCTGCTCCACCGGGCGACCCCGGCACCGGCCGCGGCCCCCGCACGCACCGAGACGCCCCCCGCCCCGCAGCCGGTGACGCGTCCGGCCGCGAGCCCCCGGCTCAGGACGCCGGCCGCGCCCACGGTGCTCGCCGACGACCGGCTCCTGGGCCGCGACGGAGAACTGGCCCTGCTCGCCACCGCGGCGGACCGGGCGCACACCGGCCGGGCCCAGGTGGTCCTGATCTCCGGTGAGGCCGGTATCGGCAAGTCCAGCCTCCTGGACGCCGCCCTGCGCCAACTGCCCGGACAGGGCTGGCTGGTCGGCTCCGGACAGTGCCCGGAGACCGAGGGCGCCCCGCCCGGCCGGGCCTGGTTCGACATGCTCCCGGATCTCGCACGCACCGCCCCACCGGGAACGTACACCGACGAGCTCGCTCCGCTCCTGGCCCCCGGCACGACGGGTGCCCCGGGACGGACGGACGGCAGCCCGGCACAGCGCTTCCGCCTGCACAGGGCCCTGCTCGGATGGCTCCGGGACACCGCCCTGCGGCAGCCGCTGGCGATCGTCCTCGACGACCTGCACCGGGGCGACCGGGAAAGCATCGAGCTGTTCCTGCTCTGCGCCGAACAGCTGCGCGACGTACCGCTGCTGCTGGTCGGCTCGTACCGCACCGGCGAGGGGGACCTGACCGAGGCACTGGCACGCCTGGCCTCCTGCTCTCCCGTGCGACTGGCCCTCGGCGGCCTCTCGGACGCCCAGGCGAAGGCACTGCTGCGCCGTGTCGCGACCGGCATGACCGATCGGGCGGCGACGGCTCTGGCCGAACGGGCCGGGGGCAACCCCTTCTACCTGCGGGAGAGTTCCCTGCTCCTGGCCGGTGAGGGCGAACAACAGGCGCTGGCCCGCATCCCGCAGGGGGTCCAGGACGTCCTGCGGCGACGGCTGGCCCTGCTCGCGCCGACCGTGACGGCCGGATTGCGCCTGGCCGCCGTGGCGGGCCGCGAGGCACCGGTCGCGCTCCTGGTCCATGCCGCGGACAGCGATGCCGATCAGCTCCTCGACGCCCTGGAGGCCGGTGTCACCGCCGGACTCCTCACCGAGCCGCGTCCCGGCACGGTCCGCTTCAGCCACGCCCTCGTACGGGACGCCCTGGAAGCCGACCTCACGCGGCTGCGGCTGGCCCGGATCCATTCCCGGCTCGGCAGGAGCCTGATCGCCCTCGGCTCCGACGACGTCGCCGCCACCGCCCACCACCTGCTGCGGGCGGCCACGGTCGTGACCGCCGACGCGGCGCCCGCCGTCCACCACGCCCGGCTCGCGTGCGAACAGGCCGTACGCCGCTACGCGCCGCAGAACGCCGAGGACCTCCTGAACGCGGCCCTCGGACTCCTCGCCGACCATCCGGCGGCCTTCGCGGACCAGGACGCCGCTCTGCTGCGCGTGACGCTGCTGGGCCGGCTGGTGGACTGCCGGATCCGGATGGGCGCCGTGGTACCGGCCCGCGAGGCACAGGAGCAGGCCGTGGCAGTGGCCCGCGAGGAGGGCCGGGCCGACCTGCTGACCGCCGCCTACACGACCTGGACCGAACCGACGCCCTGGCGCGTGCGCCCCTACGCGGCGTCCGATCCGGAGGCCGTCGCCGAACTCGAGGTCCTGCTGGAGGACCCGGGACTGACCGACCGGCAGCGGTGCCTGCTCCTCGATCAGCTGGCGGACGCGCTCGACGACACCGATCCGCGTGCCGTGGCCGAGGCGCGCCGTGCCGTGGAGCTCGCCCGGGCCGCCGGCGAGCCCCGGCTGCGCGGACTGACCCTCACCTCCCTGCTGCGCAAGGTCGACGGCGAACTCGAACCGGCCGCCTACGGGGAGCTCCACCGCGAGCTCACCGAGGTGGCCGGGGCCCAGGACGGCCCCGAGTACGCGTGGATGAGCGCCTATGTCGCCGCCCGGATCGCCGCCGCCCGCAACGACCCGGTGGAAATGGAGCGGTGTCTCGCACGATCGGACGAGATCGCCCGCACGTACGGGCTCCAGGGCGCGTTCGCCGTGGCCCGGTTGCGCCGTCCCATGCTCGCCATGGCCCAGGGCCGCTTCGAGGAGGCGGAGCACGCCATGGGGACGGCGGTCGCGGAGCTGCGGGCCCGCGGAGCGGTGGACCTCAGCGGGCTCGCCGCCCTGAGCATCGGGTGCATGCGGGTGCAGCAGGGCCGGCTCGCCGAGATGCTGCCCGTGCTCCTCGCGGTGTGGGAGCAGTACAAGCCCCACAACGAAGCCCTCGCCGCACTCGCCCTGCAGGCCGCGGGACGCCCCGAGGAGGCCCGGGAGGTCTTCGGCCTGCGCGTGCCGCTCCGGCGCGACTTCGCCTACTCCATCCTGGCCGGGCTGCGCGGCGCCGCCGCCATCGCCTTCGGCGACCGGACGGCGGCCGACGAGGTCTACCGGGACCTGCTGCCGCTGCACGCGCTGGCGGGCGGCGCGAGCAGCCTCAGCCTCGTCTTCCGCCCCGTCGCGCAGACCCTGGGAGACCTCGCCCGGTTCCTCGGGCGCCCCGAAGACGCCCGGCGCCACTACCTCGAAGCCGCGGAGGTGGCAGCCGCCTGGGAGTCCCCCCTCTGGGCGGAGGCCGCCCGCAGCGCCCTCGACGGGTTGGGGCCTGTCGTCAAACCCCCGTCGTAGCCCGGGGGTGGCGGCCCCGCGGGGCAGACGGGAGTTTGACGACAGGCCTCGGGGCCGGGGCGGGCCGGAAGGCCGTCACGGAGCGGGCTCGCCCAGCTCGGCGAGGAACTGCGCGGCGAGGTCGAGGACGTGCTCGGGCGAGTCGGTCGTCAGCTGGAGGTCCACGAGCACCTCGTCGGTCTCCGCCCCGCACATCACCCTGAGGTGGTCGCAGATCTGGCGCACCGTCCCGCGCTGATGGGCCTCCCCGGGTGCGGCCTCCGTCGCGGTGACCTCGGGGTTCACGCGGAACACCCGGCGCAGTGCCGCCGGGTCACGTCCCGCCCGCTCGGCGGCCTCGACGGCCACCGCCCACAGACCGTGGAAGAAGGGCAGCGGCATGGCCGCCCCGAGCCATCCGTCCGCGCGCCGGCCGACCCGCTCGAGAGCAGCCGCGGTGAAGCCGCCCAGCAGGATGGGCGGCCTCGGCCTCTGAACAGGTTTGGGCAGTACGGTCGATTCGGCGATCCTCCACAGGGCGCCGGTGTGCACGACCGTCCCGGGCCTCCACACGGCCTCCAGGACGTCGAGGGTCTCCTCCAGCCGGGCGCCGCGCCCCCGCCACGGTACGCCGGCGGCCTCGTACTCCTCCTGCATCCAGCCCAGGCCGAGACCCACGTCCAGACGGCCACGGCTGATCAGATCAAGGGTCGTCAGGGCCCGGGCGAGCACGAGGGGAGGCTGCCACAGGGCATTGAGCGTGTTGCTGCCCAGGCGTACCCGCCCGGTCGCCGCTGCCGCCACGCCCAGCGCGAGCAGCGGGTCGAGACGGGTGCCGTACCGCACGGGCATCGGCTTCCCGCCCGCGTACCCGTCGGGCGGGACGACCGGGGCCAAGAGCCGGTCGGCCACCCAGAGGCTGTCGCAGCCGAGCGCTTCCAAGGCCGTACACATCCCGGCCGAGCGATGAGGGTCGGCGAACGGGCCGAACTGAGGGACGGAGAATCCGATGCGCATCGGTGAGGACTCCTCGATCGGTACGGGAGGGGCGAGGCGATGGGGGCGCCCGCCTGGGCGGACGGGCCGCACCTCATGCGCCGGCGCGCCGGCCACGGATCCGCCGGGTCTCACGGCGGTACTGGCGCTGCCCGAGCAGTTTCCACAGCACCCGCGCCGGTACCGGCAGCCGGGTGAGGAACTCCCGGCGCTCCTCGGGCGAACTGTCCTCCAGGATGGCGCCCAGGGCGATCATCAGCCGGTCGCGGGGCGTTTCGGCGAGCCCCCGCTCCCCGACCGCGCGCCACTGCTCCTCGGTCACGTGGAGCGAGACCAGCGGCATGACCTCCCGCTCCTCCTCGTCGAGATGGGCGCACAGCTGCCGGTGGTGCCTGCGCAGAGCCTCGGCCAGCTCGTCCCGGTCCTCGGCCAGAGCCCGTGCCTGCCACCGGTCCATCAGCACCCGGACCTCACCCATCCCGTCGGTGAGCTCGCGATGCTGCGCCTCCATCGCCAGCACGTGCTCGGCATCGAGATCCAGGTGGGGCAGGACCGCGGGCCAGAGCATCTCGTCCTCACCGGTGTGGTGGGCGTGCAGCCCGATGGTGTAGAGCCGCCAGTGCTCGGCGAGTATCCGGGCGCGTTCCGTGTCGGCGGGCCGGACCTCCTGGACGAGTTCGGCCAGCAGCCGCGACTCGCGGCGGAACACCTGGTGGATCATCGCCATCTCGCGGGTGTAAGCGTGGACAGGGGAGTCTGGAACTTTGTTCGTGGTCATGTGTCCCAGTCTTCGGAGGCCGGTTGCAGGGCACTTGCACCTGACTTGCCGCTTCCGGCCCCCCGTGGCCCCGAGCCGCCCCGGCGCCATGCAATCAGCGGCGTACTCGTGAAGACGGGGAACCAGGGCCGGGCCCGTACTCCGGTGCAGATCAGCACCCGGTCGAAGGGAACCTCGCGCCCGTCGGCCAGACGCACGTGGCTGGCCGCCAGGTCCAGCCCACTGGCGGGCACGCCCAGCAGCCACTCCGCATCGACCTCACGACGTCGCGGCAGTGTGGTGTCCTCGTCGCGCAGCGCCTCCGCGGCCCGCAGCCCCCCGGTGACGCCCCGACGACGGCAATGCGGCCGTCGCGCTTGAACGCCCGCAGGGTGTCCGCGCCGGTCATGATGTCGATGCCTCCGCCGGGACGCCGCGTCCCTCCAGCTGATCGGCGGCTCCCGGCGGGTTCCCTATGCGGTGCGCAGCGCTTCGGTGGGCTGCATCCGGGCCGCGCGCAATGCGGGGAGCAGTCCGGCGACCGCGCCGATCGCGACGGCCGCACCGAGTCCGCCTCCCCAGGCGAGTGCCGGAACGACGGTCGCCCAGCCCTTGACATGGGCGTAGACGGCGGTGGCGACGGTGCCCAGCGCCACTCCGGCCACGCCACCGAGTGCGGCGAGCAGGATCGCCTCGCACAGGAACTGCAGACGGATGTTCCCCTTGGTCGCCCCGAGGGCCCGTCGCAGACCGATCTCGGAACGGCGTTCGAGGACGGAGATGACCATGGTGTTGGCCACGCCGATGCCGCCCACGAGCAGGGCCACCGCCCCGAGGCCCAGGAAGAGGCCGCCCAGCGCGGACTGCGTCGCGGCCCTGGCCTCCAGAGCGGCCGAGGGCCGGCTGACGGCGACCTCATCGGCGCTCGCCGGGTTGGCCGTCGCGGCCAGCAGGGCCCGGACCTCGGCGACGTGGTCGGTGTCGGCCCGTACGTAGACCATGGACGGGTGGCCGTCGAAGTCCAGGTACTTCTGCGCGGCCGGGAAGCCGACCAGCACCGAGGAGTTGATCTCGGGTGCCAGGGTCGCGGGGTTGAGGATCCCCGTGACGTGGAACCACTGCCCGCCGACCCAAATCCGCGTGCCCGGGTGGATGCGGTCTATGCCGAGGCGGCCGGCGGCCGCCGAACCGAGTACGGCGACCGGCTGCTCGGCCGTGGCCGCGTTGAGGTACGTGCCCTCGGCGACCGACGTGCGCACCGCATCGGGCAGGTCCAGGCTGGTGGCGTTCACGGAGATGCCGTTGGTGTTGATGCCGGGGATGTGCGGGTTGCGGAACGCGTTGGCATCGGTCTTGCCGGTGCTCTGGACGGATTCCACGTGTGTGACCCGGCCTATCATCGCCGGTGCGTCGACGGGCAGTTTCGCGGTCCCGCCACCGAGGACGCGGCCCGGGGTGACGGTGAGCAGGTTGGTGCCCAGCTTGTCGATCTCGGCCAGCAGTCCGGCCTGCGAGGAGGCCGAGAGCCCCATCACGGCCACCATGGCGGCGACTCCGATGGCGATGCCCAGGGCCGACAGGGCTGCCCGCATCCGCCTCGTCCGCAGCCCGACACCGGCAGTTCGGGCCAGGTCGCCCGGACGCAGCCGGCCGGGAGGGGTAGCCGTCGTGGTGGTCATGGCAGGTGCCTTTCCGTGGTCGTGGGCCGGCCGTCCGAACTGAGGTCGGCGACGATGTGACCGTCGAGGACCTCGATGCGGCGAGGCATCTGCGCGGCCAGCTCCCGGTCGTGGGTGATCACCACGATGGTGGTGCCTTCGGCGTTGAGCTCTTTCAACAGCTTGAAGATGGCGGCCCCGTTGACGCTGTCCAGGTTTCCGGTCGGCTCGTCGGCCAGCACGATCGCCGGGTTGCCGGCCAGCGCCCGGGCGATCGCGACCCGCTGGCGTTCGCCTCCGGACAGTTCCGGCGGGCGGTGATCGGCCCGGTGGGCGAGCCCGACCCGGCGCAGCGCCGCGGCCGCCGCCTCCAGCCGCTCGCCGTGCCTGGCGCCCGAGTACAGCATTCCGTCGGCGACGTTCTCCAGGGCGGTGGCGTGCCGGGCCAGGAAGAACTGCTGGAACACGAACCCGATCCGGGTCGCCCGCAGTCCCGCCAGGTCGCGGTCCGACATTGCGGCGACGTCGTCACCGACGATCCGGACCGTTCCCGAAGTGGGGCGGTCGAGGCTGCCCATGACCTGCAGCAGGGTCGACTTCCCCGAACCCGACGGGCCTACGATGGCGACCAGTTCGCCGCGGTGGATGGTGAAGCCTGCCCTGTCCAGCGCCACCACCGGCGACGCGCCGGGATACACCTTGGACACCTCGTGCAACTGGAGGACCGGCTCACCGGCCTCTCTTGTTCCGCCCACGCGCGCTTCCGTCTCCACTCTGTTCATGAGCCCGGCACCACCACGTTCTGACCGGCGCGCAGAGCCTCGCCGGTGACCTGCACGGTGCCGGCACTGTCGTCGAAGAGTCCCGTGGTCACCGGGACGAGGGTGTGCTTGCCGTCCTCGTCGACGACCTCGACCGCGTACCCGCCGCCCGGGCGTGCCAGCAGCGAGTCCACCGGCACCGACAGCACGTCGTTCACGGTCTCGGACACGATCGCGACCTGTACCGGCGCCTGGTCGAGTTCGCCGGTCGCCTTCGCGTCCAGCGGTTCGATCAGGACTTCGACGGTCATGCTCTGGTCCGTCCTGGTCGCCACCTTGCCGACGGACGAGACCACCCCTTCGGTGCTCTTGCCGTTGGGCAGGGTGATCAGCACCTTGTCGCCGGCCTTCACGGAAGCCTGCCGGCCCGCGTTGAGCGCGACGGTGACCCGGCGCTTGGTCGAGGAGCCCCTCAGCAGCACCCCGCCGCTTCCCGCGGCGCCGCCGACCATCCCTTCGACCTTGGTGACCCTGAGCGCGTCCACCGGCAGGAACACCGCTTCCGCGGTCGTCAGCCGGCCGGTCTCCTTGAGGCCGACGTCGTCCTGGAGTTCCATGAGCGCCCGGCGGGTCGCCCGGCTGAAGTAGTCCGACGTCGGATCGAGTTCGTCCTCGGTGGCGTGACCGAGGGCGACGAGGGCGGCGTTCAGCTGCCGGACGTCCGCGCCCTCCATACCGCGGGACAGATCCCGGTACAGCGGAACGGATCCGTTCAGCAGGATCACCGGCTTGCCGTTCACCCAGTACAGGGCCTTGCCCTGACCGATCGCCTCGCCGGTGGCGGGCAGCCTCGTCACCGTACCGTGGGCGTTGTTGATCACCGGATGGTCGCCCGCGTACCCCAGTGTCCCGTTCTGCCGGGTCCGCGCGGAGACCGTGCCCCGGGTCACCTTCGCGAGGGAGGTCGCGGAAGCGGCACTCGCGGTGGCGGCGTCGTCCTTCGTCCCGGCGTCGAACGGATCGGCGGCGGCGATCCCCGCCGCTCCGCCCGCGGCGACCAGGGCCACCACGACCGCGGCCGCCCTGACGCGGCGGCGCGGCCGGCGGGGGCGCGCCTCCCGGTCACTCGGCGGGCCCAGGGCGTCCGCATGCACCGAAGGGACCTGTGGGGCAGTCACGAACCGCTCCCGGGGCGCTCGACAAGACCGTCGCGTCCGCATTCCGACGGCCCGGGGCCGATGTCCGCCGGCAGGGCGCCCCTGGCGCCGCACCGGCGCATCGGCCGTTTCCCGGCCTCGTTCCGATCGGCCGCGCTGTTGGCGATGACAGCCATTCGACTCTCCATTGCTCGCTGGATTCCCGGCAGGCTCCTTCCTACGGCGGCGGCGGTTTCGGCAGCGTTTCGCACCTCCGACCGACCCGGAAGGCAGGCTTCCGGGCGAAACCGTGCGGAAACCGCTGGTAGAACATCCTGGAAGCTCGCTCCTGGATGGGCGTGTCCGATGTGCCGGCGGAGAGAGGGCGACAGGTGCGGGTGCTCGTGGTGGAGGACGACGAGGAAATGGCCCAAACGGTGGCCGTCGGTCTGCGCCGCGCGCAGATGGCCGTCGACGTGGCGCTGGACGGGCCCGGTGGTCTCGAACGCGCGCTGTGCAACGACTACGACGTGATCGTGCTCGACCGGGACCTGCCCGGCATGCACGGTGACGCCGTGTGCGCGGAGCTGATCGCGGCCGGCAACCGGAGCCGGGTCCTGATGCTGACCGCCGCGGCGACCGCGGAGGACCTCGTCGACGGACTCGGTCTGGGCGCCGACGACTACCTCCCCAAGCCGTTCGACTTCCCGGTGCTGATCGCCCGGATCGGCGCTCTGGCACGCCGGGCGCATCCCGCCGTGCCGCCCGTCCTCCGGCACGGGGACCTCGTCGTGGACACCGCCCGTCGCCGCGCCCGCCGGGGAGGACGGCCACTGGAGCTCGCGCCCAAGGAGTTCGGTGTCCTGGAGGTGCTGCTGGCCTCCGGGGGCCGCGCCGTTGCGGCCGAGGAACTCCTGGAACGGGTCTGGGACGATGCCGCGGACCCCTTCACCAGCGCCGTGAAGATCACGGTCAGCCGGTTGCGGGCCAAGCTCGGGAACCCCCCGGTCATCGAGACCGTCGCCAAGCGCGGCTACCGGATCTGAGGAGCCCATGCCTGCCATCGCCCGTCTCGCGGGGCACGGGGCCCGCCGGCGCCTCCCCCGCCGCACCGTGCGCCTGCGGATGACCCTGCTGTACGGGGGGCTCTTCGTCCTGTCCGGAGCCGCCCTGCTGGGCGTCACCTACGTCCTGGTGCACCGGGCCATCGCCGGGCAGCCGCTCGAGCTGTCGGTCAGCGGACCGGGCAGGGAGCCCGGCGTCATCCCCGCGCAGCCGCCCCGGAGCAGACAGGACGACCTGAAGACGCTCTCGGACCAGGCCCAGGACGCCATGGCCGGTCAGATCGCCGACGTCATGCACCAGCTGCTCGTCCAGTCCGGGATCGCGCTGGCCCTCATGCTGGCGGTCTCCATCGTGCTGGGCTGGATGGTCGCCGGACGCATGCTGCGTCCGCTGCGGACGATCACCACCACGGTGCAGGAGATCTCGGCGACCAGCCTGCACCAGCGACTGGCCCTCGACGGGCCCTCGGACGAACTCAAGGAACTCGGCGACACCTTCGACGGCCTGTTGAGCCGGCTGGAGACCTCCTTCGAGGCCCACCGCCAGTTCGTCGCCAACGCCTCCCATGAACTGCGTACGCCGCTGGCCAGGCAGCGGGCCCTCGGCCAGGTCGCGCTGTCCGACCCGGGGGCGACCGTCGAGTCCCTGCGGCAGGCCCACGAGCGCATCCTCGCCGCGGGCGCCCGGCAGGAGCGGCTGATCGAGGCGCTCCTCATGCTGGCCCGCGGCCACGCGGGCATCGAGGTCCGCCGGCCCTTCGACCTGACGGGGATCGTCCGGGAGGTCGTCGAGGCGCGGGCCGACGAGGCTGACCTGCGGACCGTGACGGTCCACACGTCGTACGCGACGGCCGTGGCGCCGGGGCACCGGCCGCTCGCCGAACGCCTCGTCGTCAACCTCGTGGACAACGCGCTGCGGCACAACTCCCCGCACGGCGAGGTACGGGTCACCACCGGGACCGTGGACGGTCACGCCGTCCTCACCGTCACCAACACCGGTCCCCCGGTGCCTCCGGAGGCCGTCGGCCGGCTCTTCCAGCCGTTCCAGCGGCTCGGCGCCACCCGGGTCGCACGGACCGAAGGCCTCGGGCTCGGCCTGTCCATCGTGCAGGCCATCGCCGACGCCCACGATGCCGGCCTCACCACCTCCACGAGGCCCGGGGGCGGCCTGAGCGTCACCGTCACCTTCCCCACCACGAGCGACTCCGCACCGGCCGCCCGGCGTCGGCCGCCCCTGTCGGTGCACTGACGGCGTGGCGTCATGCCGGGCGGGCCGTCGCCGGGGCGGGCCGTCTACTGCGGCGCCGGCCCGGGTCCCCCGGACTGGAACTGCTTGGGGCCGCCGGCGATCTTCTCCAGGATCGGCTGGCACGTCTTGTCGGCCGCCTTGAAGGCCGGGCCCTGAGGGTCGACGCCCAGCGTTTCGCCGTTGATGTCGAGCCCGCCCTCGGCATTGGGGTCGGGGAACTTCGGGACCCCGTTCTCCCGCATGCACTTGGAGTACGCCAGGGAGGCCTCCTGCACCCCGGCGGGCGGGGTGGCGTTGACCGCGGGCAGCAGTTCCCTGCACTTCTTGTCCGCGGCCTCGGCCTGTGAGGACTTCATGTCGACGGAGGCGTCGATGTCGAGCAGGCCCTGGGCGTTGGGATCGGGGAAGTTGGCAACTCCGTTCTCGCGCATGCACTTGGCGTACGCGAGCGTGCTCTTCCTGTCGCCCGAAGCCGCCCCCTTCGAGGCGCCCGGAGCGGCCGCGTCACCATCGCCGCCGGATCCTTCGCACGCGACCGCGAACAGCATGACGGCCGTCACCCCGGCCATGGAGGCCATCAGCTTCCGGGCCCGCCGCGACCGACCGGTGCTCGTGCTGTTCGGGCGACCGCGGCCAGAGGCACCTTGCATGTCAATCTCCGTCTCTCGTCGAGGTGTTCCCGGCGGCTCCGTCCGCGACCGTGCGGGGACGGAGCCGGGACTCTTGACCGGACGCTACGGATCGGAGGGTTTCGGGGAGGTATCACCGACGCGGGATGGGCGACGTGCTGCAAGGGGGCCGGTCAGGGCACCGAGCGGATGCGGCGCACCAGGATCGAGCCCGCGAGGGCCAGGCCGGCCGCGAGGGCGTAGAGGGCGGTGTATCCGCCGAGGTGGGTGACGACCGGGGCCGCGACCACCGGGGCCAGGACCTGGGGCAGCGCACTGGCGATGTTGATCACGCCCAGGTCCCTGCCCCGGTCCTCCGCACTCGGCAGCACGTCCGTGAGCAGGGCGAAGTCGACCGCCGTGTAGACGCCGAAGCCGAGGCCGAGCACGAGCGAGGCGACGACCGCGCCGGTCCAGGTCTGCCGGACGGCGAGCAGCAGGGTGGCCGCGGCGATGACCAGCCCCGACCGGATGACGTAGGACTTGCGGCGGCCGCTGCGGTCCGAGCGGATGCCGCTGATCACCACCGTGGAGAGCAGGGTGAGCGCGTTGAGCGCCGTGAGGACCAGTACGCCGGTGTCCGGGTCGCCGCCGTAGCCCACCGCGTCGGTCAGGTAGTAGAGCAGGTACATCGTGCTGATGGAGTACGACAGGTTCATCAGGAAGCGGGTGAGCCAGGCCCAGCCGAAGTCCGGGTGGCGGCGGGGGTCGATCCGGAAGCCGGTGAGGAAGGTCCGCCACCGGAAGGCCGGCCGGTCGGCGGGGGCGAGCGCCGAGTCGCGCCGCATCCATACGTAGGGCACGGCCGCGAGCACCGTGAATCCCGCGCAGGCCAGGTAGCCGGCGGTGATCCCGCCCGCGACCGTGGCCAGCGCCGTGCCGGCCAGGATGCCGACGACCTGGGAGACGCCGAGCCAGCCGCCGACCAGGCCGCGCTGCCGGGGCGGGACCTGGTCGGGGACGGCGGCGGTGAGTGCGGCGTAGGCCGCGTTGAGACCGAGCTGGACCAGGCACCAGCCCGCGATCACGGCGGTGACGCTCGCCGCCCGGGAGAGGAGCAGCAGGCCGGCGGCCCCGCCCGCCACCCCGGCGACCACCCAGGGGATCCGCCGGCCCGCGCGCGCCGTCGTACGGTCGGACAGCGCCCCGCAGACGGGGTTGGCGACCATCGAGACGGCTGCTCCCAGTCCCGTCACCAGGGCGAGGGTGGATGCCTTGTGTCCGGGGGCGAGTTGCTCGGCCTGGCGCGCCAGGAGCAGTTGCAGCGGGCCGAACCAGCCGACCCACACGCCGATGTTGGCGAGGGACAGCGCGCTCACCCAGCGGCCGCCGGGCGCAGTGCCCGTCTCCGCGGGTTCGGCAGGCGCGGCGGGTTCGTCGGGGCCCGCAGGTTCCGCGGCCTCCGGCCCCGCGGTCATCTGCCGCTCTTGATCAGGTCGCGGTACCAGGCGTACGACTCCTTGGGCGTCCGCGCCAGTGTCTCGTAGTCGACGTGCACGAGCCCGAACCGCTGTCGGTAGCCCTCCGCCCATTCGAAGTTGTCGAGGATCGACCAGATGAAGTAGCCGCGTACGTCGGCCCCTTCGGCCATCGCCCGGTGCAGGGCGCGCAGGTGGCCGTCGTGGTAGGCGATCCGGCGCGCGTCCTGGACCTTGCCGGTGCCCGGGTCCGGCCCGTCGCCGTACGAGCAGCCGTTCTCCGTGATGTACAGCGGCGGCAGCCGGTCGCCGTAGCGTTCGCGCAGGGTGGCGAGCAGCTCGCGCAGCCCGTCCGGAACCACCGGCCAGTCGAAGTCGGTGCGTGCGTACCCCTCGATCTCCCGGAGGGCGAAGGGGAGTCCGGAGGGGATCTCGATGCCGCCGAAGGCGGAGGTGCCGGCCGGGGTCGGCGCGCCGACGAGCATCGGGTTGTAGTAGTTGACCCCGTACCAGTCCAGTGGGGCCGAGATCGTCCTGAGGTCCTCGGCCACGGGGCCGGGCAGGAGGGAGTCCAGGCCGTCCGGGTAGGCGCCGGTCAGGATCGGGTCTGCGAAGAGGCGGTTGGTGAGCGTGTCGTACAACTCGGCGGCGGCCCGGTCTTCGTCACTCTCGCCGGCCGTCCAGACGGGGCTGTGCGAGGCGGCTATGCCGATCCGGCGCGCACCGGCCGCGCGCAGGGCCTGTACGCCCAACCCGTGCCCCAGGAGCTGGTGGTGGGCGGCGGGCAGGGCGTCGAAGACGAGCTGCCGGCCGGGGGCGTGCTCGCCCAGACCGTATCCGAGGAGGGTGACCTCGGCGGGCTCGTTGATGGTGATCCACATGGGCACGCGGTCGGCGAGGCGCTCCGCGACCACCGCGGCGTACGCGGCGAACCGCTCGGCGGTGTCGCGCTCCAGCCAGCCGCCCCGCTCCTCCAGGGCGAGCGGGGTGTCCCAGTGGAAGAGGGTGGGCACCGGGGCGATCCCGGCGGCGCACAGCTCGTCGACGAGCCGGTCGTAGAAGTCCAGCCCGGGGCGGTTGACCGGACCCCGCCCGTCGGGCAGGACGCGGGACCAGGAGACCGAGAACCGGTAGGCGTCCACGCCGAGTTCGGCCATCAGCGCCACGTCCTCCCGGTAGCGGCGGTAGTGGTCGGTCGCCACTTCCGCGTGCGAGCCGTCCTTGACGCGTCCGTGCTCCCCGGTGAAGGCGTCCCAGGAGGACGGGCCACGGCCGTCGGCCGTGGGCGAGCCCTCGATCTGGAAGGCGGAGGCGGAGACTCCCCAGAGGAAGCCGGCCGGGAAGCGGGGTACGGGCGCTGTCATGAGGACTCGCTTCGGTCGGGGAGCGGTGATGCCCGGCGCGGGTGCGGGAGGCGCTCCCCGGCCTGCGGCTCATGGAACTTTCGGGTCCCGGGGCCCCCGCTGTCAATGGAAAGTGAACATTCCTCAACTTCTCCCCCGGGGGGAGGCCCCGCCGTCCGTCCCGCCCCGGCCCACCGGCCACCACGGGGTGGGGATTTTCGGCCACGCCCTGGATCGGCGAACCGTTCATTCCCTTGATAAACGGCTCGATATCACTCATTCACCCGCACAGAAATGCGGAGAACCGAAGATTAGGAACGTTTCCTCAGGAGGAACACGACGCATTGCGGGGCGTCAACGAGGTCGTGTCCGCGGGCCGGCACGAAGGGGCTCCATTTGAGTCGAAGGCCAGGTGGGAGCAGCATCCGTGCATCATCCGACGATCAGGGTACTGCGCGCTTCGAGTGAAGGGAACGGCGACGATTTCGGTTGACCCGTGATCGCTGATATCAATTTCCCTGCGCCCGGATCCGCGCCGAATAACCCCTCTCATTTCGGTCGTGCACGCAGTGCCCCGACCTTCACCGAGAACGGAATCCGCACCATGCGAATCGCCTTCCGCAAGACCTTCGCCCTCGCCGCGCTGGCCCTGACCACCTCGCTCCTGCCGGCCGGTGAGGCGGGTGCGGCCGACGCCGCCCGGGCCGCCGTGCCCGGCCGGTACTGCCTGGCCAACACCTGGGGGACCGCAACGGTCTCCACGAAGCCCTGCGACCCCGCGGACCGGGGCCAGCACTGGACCGTCTCGGGCCACCAGATCGCCCTCACCAACGACCGCAACTACTGCCTGGCCAACGCCTGGGGCACCCAGAGCGTCTCCACCAAGCCCTGCAACCCCGGCGACCAGGGGCAGTACTGGAACGTCTCGGGCCAGCAGATCGCCCTGAACTTCGCCCCGGCCTACTGTCTCGCCAACGAGTGGAACACCCCGAACGTCGGCACGCAGCCGTGCGACACCGCGGCCAGGGGGCAGAAGTGGGTGGTCTTCAACGACCAGATCAGCCTGGCGGCGGTCGGCACCTGATCGGCTGACGGGGGGAACGTCCGGTCGAAGCGCCCCGCGGGCCCGCGGGGCGCTTCGATGGCCGGGACGGGGCGGGAGTGGGACGCTGAAGGCGGGGGCCGAACCGGCAGCCTCGGGAGGGCCGACATGGGTCGCGACGTCCCCGCACAGGTGTTCACCCGTGACGACCGGCGCCGATTCCGGGACAAGATGCACGCCTGCCTGGACGTGTTCACGCGGATGCTGCGGGAGTCCCGGTTCGAGTTCGAGCGGCCGCAGGTGGGCCTGGAGATCGAACTGAACCTGGTCGACGCCGCGGGCGAGCCCGCCATGCGCAGCACCGACGTCCTGGAGGCGATCGCGGACCCCTCCTGGTCGAGCGAGCTGGGCCGGTTCAACCTGGAGATCAACGTCGCGCCGCGGCGGCTCACCGCGGGCGGTCCCGACTCCTGGGAGCAGGAGATCCGGGACGCGCTCAACCACGCCGAGGAGCGGGCCGCCGCGATCGGTGCGCACCTGGTCATGATCGGGATCCTGCCGACGCTGGACCTGAAGGACGTGGGGCCGCACGCGCTGTCCGAGAACCCCCGCTACCACCTGCTGAACGAGCAGATCTTCGCCGCGCGCGGCGAGGACCTGCTGATCTCGGTGGACGGGGTCGAGCGGCTGCGGACGTACGCCGAGACCATCACGCCGGAGGCGGCGTGCACCAGCACCCAGTTCCACCTCCAGGTCTCGCCCGACGAGTTCGCGGACTACTGGAACGCCGCCCAGGCGGTGGCGGGGGTGCAGGTGGCCCTGGCGGCGAACTCCCCGTTCCTGTTCGGCAAGGAGCTGTGGCGCGAGACCCGCATCCCGCTGTTCGAGCAGGCCACCGACACCCGTCCGGACGAGATCAAGGTGCAGGGAGTACGGCCCCGGGTGTGGTTCGGCGAACGGTGGATCAACAGCGTCTTCGACCTCTTCGAGGAGAACGTACGGTACTTCCCGGCCCTGCTGCCGCTCTGTGACGAGGAGGACCCGCAGCAGACGCTGGACCGGGGCGGGACCCCGTCCCTCGCGGAGCTCACCCTCCACAACGGCACGGTCTACCGCTGGAACCGCCCGGTCTACGCCGTTGTCGACGGCGTCCCGCACCTGCGGGTGGAGAACCGGGTCCTGCCCGCCGGCCCCACGGTGGCCGACGTACTGTCCAACGGCGCCTTCTACTACGGGCTGACCCGCGCCCTGGTCGACGAGGACCGGCCGGTGTGGTCGCGGATGTCCTTCTCGGCCGCGGAGGACAACCTACACACCGCGGCCCGCCACGGGATCGACGCGCAGCTGTACTGGCCGGGAATGGGCCAGATCCCGGTGACCGAGCTGGTGCTGCGGCGGCTGCTGCCGATGGCGCACCTGGGGCTGGAGCGGTCCGGCATGGACGCGTCCTGGCGGGAGCCGCTGCTGGGGATCATCGAGCAGCGGTGCGTCAGCGGCCGCAACGGCGCGGTGTGGCAGTCGGAGGTGTTCCACCACATCCACGACATCGCCCACGCGGACCGGCACCAGGCACTGCGGCGGATGACCCGGCAGTACATCGACTACATGCACCTCAACGCCCCGGCCCACACCTGGCCGGTGGACTGACCGGCCCCTGCGGCCACCCGGCTCCCGGCCGCCCCCGGCGCTTCGGTCGCCGTGGCGCTTCGGTCGCCGTGGCGCTTCGGTCGCCGTGGGGCTTCGGTTGCCGTGGCCCGCCGCACGGGACCACACTGGAGACGTCAGCGCCGTTCCCCTTCCCCGAGAGGGGTGAGCCGGTGAGCTCCCTGCAGATATCCATCGCCGAAGAGGGGGCGGAAGCCGAACGCCTGGAGGGGCTGGCGGGCGTTCTGCGACAGGATCTGCTCCAACTGGAAGTTGACGACGTAACGACCCTCCGGGGCGGTGTCCCTCCCCCGGGCGCCCGTGGTGTGGTGTCCGAGGCGGGAACGCTCCTCGTCAGCCTGGGCACGTCGGTGACGGCCCTGAAGGACGTGCTCTCCGCCGTCGTGGACTGGTGGCGGCGCAGCCGCAGCCACCCGACGATCCGGCTGGAGCTGGACGGCGACGTACTGGAGATCTCCGAGGCCTCGACCACCCAGCTGGAGCGTTCGTTCGACTTGTTCGTCAGCCGGCATGCCCCGCGTGAGGCCGCCTGATGAACGATTCCCACGCGCGCCACGCCCTGATCATCGCCAACGACGCCTACGAGGACCCGGGGCTCCGGCAGTTGGTCTCCCCCGCCGAGGACGCGATCGCCCTGGCGGCCGTCCTGGCGGATCCCAAGGTGGGCAACTTCGACGTCCAGGTGTCCCGGAACGAGCCCCGGCACGCAACGGAACGGAAGATCGAGGACTTCTTCGAGGAGCGCAAGCACGACGACGCACTCATCCTGCACTTCTCCTGCCACGGGCTGAAGAGCGAGTCCGGCGAGCTCTTCTTCGCCGCCGCGGACACCCTGCACGCACGGCTCAAGTCGACCGCGGTGGCAGCCGAGTTCGTCCGCCGCTGTATGACGGGCAGCCGGGCGGGGAGCAAAGTGCTCTTCCTCGACTGCTGCTACGGCGGCGCGTTCTCGCACAGCATGACCATGCGGTCCGGCGAGGACGTACACGTCCTGGAGGCCTTCGCGGGGCCACACCTCGGCGGCGGCCGCGGCTGGGCGGTGATCACCGCGTCCAGTGCCATGGAGTACGCCTTCGAAGGGACCGAACTCAGCGGGGAGTTCGGCACTCCAAAGCCGTCCGTCTTCACCAGTGCGCTGGTACGCGGCCTCACCACCGGAGAGGCCGACCGCGACGAGGACGGCCTGGTGTCGCTCGACGAGCTCTACGAGTACGTGTACGACCGCGTACGCCAGGAGAACCCGCGCCAGACGCCCAGCAGAACGGTCAACCTCCAGGGCGATCTGTACCTCGCCCAGAGCGGCCGGAAGCGGATCAAGCCCGCACCCCTGCCGGACGACCTGAGGGAGGCCATCGCGAGCCCGAACGTGTTCAGCCGGCGGGGCGCCATCGCGGAGCTCCGCACCCGCATGACCAGCGGCCACCTGGAGATCGCGGCGGGCGCGCACGAGGCACTGACCGAGATGTCACAGCGGGAGATCCAGTGGGTCGCCGAGGAGGCGAACGCCGCCCTGCGCGGGGTGGCGCTGCGCCCCGAACCTGCCCGGCTGGAGTTCGGCATGCTGGTGCAAGGGGCGGAACGGCCGCATCGGGAGGTGCTGCTGTCCGGCCCGCCGCTGGCACGGCAGTGCGAGGCACGTGCGGAGGACGACCGGATCGTGGTGGAGCGGTCGGCGGCCGGGCTGGACGTGTGGGTCGACACGGGGCGGGCGGGCTCGCTGAAGGGCAGCGTGGCCCTGAAGGGGCCGACCGGCGAGGCCACGGTGGAGGTGCGCGCGGACATCGCCCCGAAGCCTGCCCCCGAGGCGCCCCCGAAAGTCCCCCGGGAGGCACCTTCGGAGACGCCCCCGGAAACACCGCCCAAGCAGACCTCGGAACCGCCCCCGAAGGCGCAGCCGGAAACACCGCCGAAGGAGACCCCGAAGCAAGGGGGCCGCCCCCGTCAGGAACCGCCCAGGCAGCCCTCGTACGCCCGCGGGACCGGTGCCGCGGCCCCGTCCGATGCCTCCGAGCTGCGGAAGCGGGCGGTCATCCTTTCCGTGTGCACGGTGCTGGCCGCGGTCGTCTCGACGGTGCTGCTGGTGATCAGCCTCTCCAACGCCAACATCGCCCTGTCGGACATCCAGGCGGTCACGGGGGAAGGAAAGGCGTTTCAGGAGGCGGTGAACCAGACCTCGCCCAACCTCAACCTCGTGGTCACGGAGGCTCTGGTGGCGTTCACCGCGGCAGCGTACGCGCTGGTGCTCGGGCATTTCACCAGGCGTGCCGTCGCCCGCGCGGCACCGCTTCTGTCCGGTCGGGACATGAAGTGGCTGACCAGGTCGTGCGCGATCGCGGTGAACCTGTGCCGTCTGATCCTGCCCATGAGCCTGCTCCTCGCCATCGGCGCGGTGGTCGTCCTGTAACGCCGGACCACCCGGTCAGTGCGCTCCCCAGCCGCCGTCCAGCGGGATGGAGGCACCGGTGAGGTAGCCGGTGTGGGGCCCGCAGAGCCAGACGGCGAGCGCGGCGACCTCCTCCGGCTCGATCAGCCGCTTGATGGCCGGGCGGGTGAGCATCACGTCCGTCAGGACGTCCTCGGGGGCGATGCCGTGGGCCGTGGCCTGTGCGCCGATCTGCCGTTCGACCAGTGGGGTGCGTACGTAACCGGGGCTGATGCAGTTGCTGGTCACACCGTGTTCGGCGCCCTCGATCGCGGCCACCTTGCTCAGCCCCTCCAGTGCGTGCTTGGCGGCCACGTACGCCGACTTGTAGGCGCTGGCGCGCAGGCCGTGCACGCTGGAGACGTTGACCACCCGGCCCCAGCCGCCGGCGTACATGTGCGGCAGGCAGTGCCGGATCAGCAGGAACGGCGCGGTGACCATCACCTTCTGGATGAGTTCGAACCGGTCGGGCGGGAAGTCCTGGAGGGGCGCGACGTGCTGCAGCCCGGCGTTGTTGACCAGGATGTCGACGGCGGAGGGCAGGCGCCCCGGTGCGTCCGGATCGGCGAGGTCCGCGGTGTGCGCGCGGCCCCCGGTGGCGAGGGCGGTCTCCCGGGCCGCGGCCCCGTCCCGGTCCACCACGTGGACCAGGGCCCCGGCCCGGGCCAGCGCCACCGCGCAGGCCCGTCCGATGCCGCTGCCGCCGCCGGTCACCAGGGCGGTCCGGCCGGTGAGGTCGGCACCCGTGAGGTCGGTGCCCATGAGCGTGTTCGCCCCGGCGCTGTCGCCGCGTTCGATGGTCATGGCCGGAAACGGTAGGGCCGCGCGGGCGGGCCATCCATGTGTGCGGGCACCACAGTCCGTGCAGGGTGCATGGTGGAGGCACACACCGGGAGCACGTGAAGAGCCGAGGAGAGACACCGTGGCCGTTCCGATCATCATCGACTGCGATCCCGGGCACGACGACGCGCTCGCGATCCTGCTGGCGGCCGGTGATCCCGCCGTCGACCTGCTGGCGATCACCACGGTCGCGGGCAACCAGACCGTGGAGAAGACCACGTGGAACGCGCGCCGGGTGTGCACGGTCGCCGGCATCACCGGGGTCCCGATCGCGGCGGGCTGCCCGAAGCCCCTCGCGCAGCCGCTCGCGGTCGCCGCCGACGTGCACGGCGAATCGGGCCTGGACGGCCCGTGGTTCCCGGAACCCACCGTGGAGGCGGAGCCGGAGCACGCGGTGGAACTGCTGTACCGGATCCTGACCGAGCACCCCGAGCCGGTGACGCTGGTCCCCACCGCCCCGCTGACGAACATCGCCCTGCTGCTGACCCGGTACCCGGACAGCGCGTCCCGCATCCGGGAGATCGTGCTGATGGGCGGCTCCACCGGGCGCGGGAACCGCACCCCGGCCGCCGAGTTCAACATCCACACGGATCCGGAGGCCGCCGACATCGTCTTCCGCAGCGGCGTGCCGCTGACCATGTGCGGGCTGGACGTCACCCACCAGGCGCTCGCCACGCCCGAGGTCCTGGCCCGCCTGGACGGGCTGGGGACGGACCTCGGGCGGGTCTGCGCCGAGCTGATCCGCTTCTTCGCCTCCACCTACCGCACGCTGTACGGGTTCCCGGCCGCGCCCGTGCACGATCCGGTGGCGGTGGCCCGGGTGATCGACCCGGGGGTCGTACGGTGCGTGGAGACGAACGTGGCGGTGGAACTGCACGGGGAACTCACCCGGGGCATGACGGTGGTGGACCTGCACCGGCGAACGGGCCGGCCGGTCAACGCGAAGGTGGCGCTGGAACTGCGTCAGGACCTGTTCTGGGACCGGGTGGTGGCCGCGATCGCCGCCCTGGGCCCGCAGGCCGGGGTCCGTTCCCCCTACGGCAGGTAGCGGGTGCGCCCTACGGCAGGTACAGGGTGTGGAGGAGGCGGTTGGGCACCGGTGGCGGGCTGCCCTGCAGGACTCCGGCCGTGGCGTTGCCGACCAGCCCCTGTTTCACCCGGTCCGGCGTGTCGGCGGGCCGGAACGCCAGGTGCAGGGCGGCGGCGCCGGCGGTGTGTGCGGCAGCGGTGGAGGTGCCGCTGAGCGTGGCGGTGGCGGTGTCGTTCGCCGCCCAGGCACTGGTGATGCCCACCCCGGGCGCGAACAGGGACACGCACTGGCCGTAATTGGAGGAGGAGGCACGGCGGTCGCTGCGGTCGGAGGCCGCGGCGACGACGGCCTCGGGCACCCGGGCCGGCGAGGTGGCACAGGCCCCGTCGGGGCGGGCGGAGCCGCCGGCGGCGACGGTGTAGGTGATGCCGGACGCGATCGAGGTGCGGACGGCGGCGTCGAGTGCGGCACTGGCGGCGCCCCCCAGGCTCATGTTGGCCACCGCCGGCCGCACGGCGTTCCGGGTGACCCAGTCGATCCCGGCGATCACTCCGGCGGTGGTGCCGGAGCCCTGGCAGTCGAGGACGCGTACGGCCACCAGCCGGGCCTCCTTGGCGACCCCGTGGGTGGCTCCGCCGACCACACCTGCCATGTGGGTGCCGTGGCCGTTGCAGTCCTGCCCGGCGCGCCCGTCGCCGACCGTGTCGGTGCCGACCGAGGCCCGGCCGCCGAACTCCGTGTGCGTGGTGCGCAGTCCGGTGTCGATGACGTACACGCGGACGCCGGGAGCGGTGGTGCGGTACGCGTACGTGGTGGAGAGCGGGAGCAGGCGCTGGTCGATCCGGTCGAGCCCCCACGGCGCGTGGGGCTGGGTGCCGGAACCGGCCGCGTCCGCGGCGGTGCGCACGGCGCCGTCCACGGTGACGCGGGTGTCCCGGTGGACGCGGGCCACCCGGGGGTCGCCGGCCAGCCGGGCGGCCTGGGCGCGGGTCATCCGGGCGGAAAAGCCGTGCAGGGCGGCGGTGTAGACGTGTCCGAGGCGGGCGCCGTCGGCGCGGGCGAGCAGGTCGCGCGCCGTGGACGTGGTGGCCGCCACGGCTCCGCCCGCCACCGGGGCGGACCCCAGGGCGGCGGGCTTGAGCACGACGATCCAGGAGTCGGGTACGACGATCCCGGAGCCGGGTACGGCGGCGGCCGCGTCCGCCGCGGGGACCGGAGCGGGGCCCGCCTCGACCGCCGGGCGGGCCGCTGCCTGCGGCAGTGCGCCGGCCAACAGCGCGGCGGTCAGCAGGGATAACGCGGGGAGACGGCGGCGGAACGCTCTCATGCGGGGACCTTCCCTCGGCCGGGTGCGGGCCGCGCCAGAGTCCCGCGGCGGCGCAGCCCGCACAAGAGTGCGTACCGGAGCCCGGGAGGGGACGGCCACCCGGGCTCCGGCGCCTTCCCCGGCACGCGCCGTCGTGCCGGGGAAGGGGCTCCGGAAGGCGGCGGGCCACCGAATCCTGCCGCCGCCTACAGGGGGACGGTGACGAAGGTCTTCCCGGCCTCGTTCTCGACGGCGATCGCCCGGACCGCCGCCGGGTCGACGGCGGCGGAGCCGTCCAGCGAGGCGCCCTTGGACTCGCCGTTGGTGTGGCTGCCGACGACCCAGCCGCCCGCGGTGGTACGGCTGCCGTCCTTGGCGACCACCACCAGCCGGCAGCGCTCGCCCGGCGGTACTCCGGTGACGGCGGCGTTGACCCTGACCCACCGTGTGGCAGGGGTCATCCGTACCGTCATCCGGGCTCCGGTGGCGGTGTCGGTGGCGGAGCCCACCCGGGTGCCGGCCGGGGGCGTGGCCGGTCCGGTGGGCGCCGTGGGCGGTGCCGTCGACGGCGGCGGGGGCAGGGCGACGGGCGCGTCCGATCCGCCGGTGGCCGTTCCCGCCCAGAACACCGCGGCCAGCGCGGCCGCGGCCGCGAGGCCGACGAGGGCCGCACGGCGCCGGCCGTCCCGCGCCCGTTCGCCGCGGACCTGGCGCAGGGTCCGCTGGAGCATCAGGTCGCCGCCCTGCGGCGGCCCGTCCAGGAACGCCTCCGGCGGGACTTCGCCGAGCGCCGCCTCCATCTCCCTCAAGGTGGCCACCTCCCGCCGGCACTCCTCGCAGCCCTTCACGTGTTCCTCGACGCGCCGGGCCTCGTCCTCGTCGAGCACTCCGAGGACGTACGGGCCGAGCTGTTCGTTCTCCTGGTGTCCTTCGTGCTGCTGCCGGTTCATGCGACCACCTCCCTGAGTCCGGCGGGGCGTGCGGGGCTGCCCGGTCGTCCGCTGCCTTCCCTGAAC
Organism: Streptomyces sp. NPDC089799; assembly: GCF_040684755.1. Taxonomy (NCBI): domain Bacteria; kingdom Bacillati; phylum Actinomycetota; class Actinomycetes; order Kitasatosporales; family Streptomycetaceae; genus Streptomyces; species Streptomyces sp. NPDC089799. The sequence goes on from NZ_JBFBGR010000005.1 coordinate 154,986, forward strand.
GTCTCGCGGAGCGCCTTGAGCGCGTAGTGCGAGCGCGATTTGACCGTACCCGCCGGGATGCCGAGGCGGTCGGCGGCCTCGGCGACGCTGTGCTCCCGGTAGTACAGCTCGGTGAGGACGTCCCGGTGCTCGGGCGAGAGCGCGTCGAGGGCGCCCAGGACGGTCATGGCGTCCACGACGGCGTCCGAGTGGTCCGCCTCCACCGGGGGCGTGGCGCCGGTTTCCGCGACCTCGGCGGGCCGGGCCGCCTTGGCGCGGTAGCGGTCGGTGATGATGTTGCGGGCCACCGTCAGCAGCCAGCCGCGCACCGATCCCTTGCCGTTGACCAGCGCATCCGAGTGCCGCCAGGCCCGGATGAGGGTCTCCTGGACGATGTCCTCGGCGGCGGCCCGGTCGCCGGTGAGCCGGGTCGCGTAGGCGAGCAGGGCGTTGCCGTGCTCCTCGTACACCGACCTGATCAGTGCCTCGTCGGTCGAGCCCCGCCTGTTCCGGGGCCACAGTGGTCCGGCCATTCTCACCCTCTCCGTACGCCCGGCGCGCGGCGCGTCCTTGCCGTGTGCGCCGCCCGCGTCGTGACCAACACGCGCCGGGACCCCCGGACGGTTCATGTGGTCCGCGTCACAGTGGCCGGTCGTGCGGAGGGGATGGTTCAGCAGCGGCGGCCCTCGTTGATGCAGGCGGTCACGGCGGCCATCCGTTCGTCCGTCATCACGTTGACGAACATGGCGTGATCGGTGAGCGGGCTGTGGCGCTGCTCGGCGAAGGAGTCGAGGGCGATCGGGGTGCCGGGCGGCACGTCGTAGGCGAGGGAGATCCGCAGCTCGGGGACGGCGAAGGTGCCCTGCGGGCACATCCCGTCGGGGGCGGCGAAGAGCAGGTGGGTGCGGGTCTCGGTGGCGGTGTCCAGGCCGTTCCAGCAGCCGGGGAAGACCAGGGTGCGGGTGAGCAGGTCGCCCTCCGGGCAGACGGGGTACCTGGTGGTGGAGCGGTCCGGTGAGCCGGTGCAGCCCCAGCGGGCGCGTACGTCGGCGGCGCGGCCGGCGGTGAACGCCACGGCGTCCCCGGTCATGGCGCGCAGGAAGCGGGGCATCGGGACGACCTTGCCGGCCGGGTTGCCGCGGAATTCCAGGCGGACCTCGGCGGGCAGCAGGATCTCGCCGGTGTTGCCGTGTCCGGCGGCCTTCTCGTGGGGCCGGGTGGCGGGGCGGTCGGTGCGGCGGAGCACCGGCCAGTAGTAGGTGGAGCGGTCTCCGTCCCTGCAGGTGGTGGGGGCGGCGGCGAGTTGGGGGTCGGTGGAGTCGGCGCGGGTGGCGAGGTTGCCGACGTAGGCGTGGGTGTGGTGGGCGCCGCCGACGAGGCCGGGCGAGACCACCAGGTTGTCCTGGTTGTAGTGGGCTTCCTCGTTGCGGCCGCAGTCGACGGTGACGGTGCCGGTGGAGGCGTCGGGTCCGGCCGGCGGTTCCCGGTGCTCTCCGGGCGGTACGTCGGTGATGTCGACGAAGTCGCCGGCGGCGGGCGGGGCTCCGGCGGCCGCGTGGTGCGGGCCGGTGTCCCGGGAGGCGCCGAGTGCGGCGGCGGTGAGCACCCCGCCCAGCACCAGGCAGACGAACAGCGTGAGCAGCAGCCGCCGTTCCTTGCGGGTCTTCCCGTCCATCCCCATGCGGGTCACGGTGGCCGCTGCCTCCTCGCGCGTCAACCACGCCTCCGGGGCCCTGGCGGGGACCCCGGAGGCGGACCGTGTGCGCGGCGGCCGGGCGTGCGGACGGTCAGCGGGTGCGGGACCGGTCGAGGGGTGCAGGACCGGTCAGGGCGTGAACGTCCAGCGCCGGTCGGCGGCACCGTTGCAGGTGGTCAGGGTCAGCGGGGTGCCGTTGCCGGTTCCCGGGCCGGCCGGGGCCAGGCAGCGGCCGCCGGAGCGCAGCGAGCCCTGGGGGCCCTGCTGCCAGGTCTGGGGCGCGCTGCCGTCGCAGGGCCGCACGGCGATGCGGGCGGCGGAGCCGTCGAGGCAGACGCCGGACAGGCCGGTGAGGCGGCCGTCGGGGTGCAGGGTCCAGCGCTGGTTGGGGCCTCCGTGGCAGGTGTAGAGGGTGGGTTCGGTGCCGGGGGTGGTGGCGCTGTGCGGGAGGTCGGCGCAGCTGCCGGACGCGGCGTTGACCAGGGTCGCGTCGGTGGGCGGGGGCATCGGGCGGCCGGTGGCGGTGATCTCGGCCGCGCTGGTCCAGGGGCCGCGTGAGCCCGCCTCGGTGAGGGCCCTGATCCGCAGGTAGCGGCCGGGGGTTGCGGCGAAGGAGACGTTCTTGACGGCGGCGGTGTCGGCGAAGGTTCCGGTCGCGACCGGGCTGCCCCAATCGGTGGTGCTGTCGGAGACGTACACCTCGTAGGCGCCGGCGCGGCCGTTGACCCCGCCGTCCTGCCGGGGCGTGTAGCCGATCCCGTCGACGGAGTGGCGGGCGCCGAGGTCGATCCGGAGCTCGTGCGGGAGCGGGGCGGCCGGGTTCGCGGACCAGGCGGTGTGCCAGAGGGTGGCCGGGTTCCCGTCGAAGGCGTTGGCCGCGGCCCCGTTCTCGGCGGCGGTCTCCTCGCTGTCGGCGTGTACGAGGCTCCACCCGGACTGCGGGAGGGCGGGCGAGCCGGGTACGGGTCCGGCCTCCGGGACGGCGGTGCCGGTGGCGGTGACGGTGAAGGGGCCGGAGCGGTCGCCGGCCTTGATCCACAGGATTCCGGAGCGGTCGGCCGGGTCGAAGTACCAGCCGGTCCGCGCGGCGTCGTAGGCGGACTTGGAGTCCAGTGCGGGCAGGGCCGCTCCGCCGGTGGTCACCGAGGTGGGGGCGGCGGCCACGTGCAGGCTGAACTCGTAGGCCCGGGAGGCGGGTTTGCCGGTGTAGTCGCCCTCCGCGGCGCCGACGGCGACGGTCACGGTGCCGCTGCCGGAGGCCGGGGCGGTGACGTCCACCCGCTGCCGGGAGAAGGCGCCGGACAGGTGGGCGCGGGTGATGCCGTCGTCCTCGTAGAGGGTGAAGGAGGAGCTGCCGCGCGGGTGGACGTCGTAGGTGAGGGTGGAGACGGGCTTCTCCCCGGTGTGGTTCATCTGCGGCCACATCGGCACGATGGCGCCGCCCTTGACGAAGAGGGGCAGGGTGTCGAGCTCCGCCTGGTAGCCGTTGAGCCAGCCGGGGCCGGTGTAGGTGCGGCCGGTCCAGTAGTCGGTCCAGGTGCCGGCGGGCAGGTAGATGCCGTCGCGGACGGTGGTGTCGGAGACCACGGGGGCGACCAGGAAGGAGTCGCCGGCCATGAACTGGCCGCTGGTGAGGTTGCCGCGGGCGACCGGGTCGTCGGGGTACTCCAGGACCAGGGCGCGGGTGGAGGGCACTCCGGTGTCGTGGGCGGTGCGGCTCATCGTGTAGAGGTAGGGCATCAGCCGCATCTTGAGCCGGAGGTACGTGCGGTTGATGGAGAGGTACGGCTCGGCGAACCGCCAGGGCTGCTTGTCCTGGTAGCCGGGCGCCGGGTTGGCGGCGCCCCAGCCGGACATGGTCATGAAGGCCGGGGTGAAGGCCTTCCACTGCAGGTCCCGTACGTACGTCCGCGGGCTGCCGCCGAAGATCCCGTCGACGTCCCCGGAGGCGTAGTTGAGGCCGGACAGGCCCGCCCCGGTGATGGCCGGGACGTGCCAGCGCATGTCGTCCCAGGTGCCGTGGGTGTCGCCGGTCCAGACGACGGCGTTGCGCTGGGTGCCGGCCCAGCCGTCGACCGTCCAGACGTAGCGGCGGGCGTCGGAGTTCCTCTCGATGCCGTCCACCGCCGCCTCCACCCCTTTGAACGCACCCCGGTAGCCGCCGCCGATCCAGGCCACGTCGGTCTTCACGCCGCGGGTGCCGGCGGTGCCGACCTCGTCGGCGATGTCCGCCAGGCCGGTGGAGGTCCACAGGCCGGTCCGGAAGCCCTTGGCCGCGAGGGCGTCCACCGTGGACTTCAGCGGGGCGGTGTAGCCACAGCCGTAGCCGTCGTTGGGGAGGAACCAGCCCGAGGGCATGTCCGCGGCGCGGGCGTCGGCGGCGTAGGAGACGACGTCGGGGGTGGTCTGGTGGCGGAGCCGGCCGTGGTCGCCCTGGTAGTCGGGACTGGAAGCGTTCCAGCAGTCCGCGTTGCCGAGTTCGAAGCCCCAGAGCGGGGCGAGGAAGGGTTTGCCGGTGACGTCGGTGTACCCGTCGAGCACGCCCTTGAGCGAGCCCGCGGTGAAGTACCAGGCGTCGAAGCGGGATTCGTCGTGGGTGAGGGCCGTGGGAGCGTCGAACGCGTAGGAGCCGGGGGCCCAGGTGTTGCGCATGACGCCGTATCCGTTGGTGGACATGTAGAAGGGGGCCGGGCTGGCGTTGTCGTTCTCGCGCCACCGGTTGTCGACGGCGACGGGCACGGTCTTCCCGCGCAGCGCCCACTCCCCCAGGCGCAGACCGGTTCCGTAGAACTGCTCGTCGGCGCCGCGGGCCAGGTACTGGGTGGTCCGGTTGCCGGTCCAGCTGGTGGGCCGGGTCTCCTGCCAGACCGGGGTGGTGTCGTCCGCCCGGTACACGGAGAACCGCAGGGGGGACTTGTCGACGCGGATCGACACGGCGGCGGTGGCGATCCGGTAGTGCGTGCCGGCGTCGGTGAGCGTGGCGGTGACCGGGCCGAAGTCGGTGGTGACGGCGAGGTCGGAGCCGGCCGGGTCGTCGGCGAAGGTGCCGTCGGGCGAGATCCGGATCCGGAAGACGTCGGCCCGGGCGAGGGCGACGCGGACCCTGGCCTTGGTGCTGGTGGTGAGCGTGAAGGTGTTCCCGGCACGGCTGATCCCGGTGGCGTTGCCGGCGGTCGCGGTGGCGGCGGCCGAGGCGGCCGGCGCGGGCGCCAGGGGGGTGGCGGCGAGGGCGAGGGCGAGCAGGCCGGCGAGGGCGAGCAGTGCCCCCGGGACCCGCCGTCGGATCCGCCGCGGGGGGCGTGGGGAGCGGGTGCCGCGCCGGTAGGGGGCGCGGTGCGCGAGGTGGATCCGGCGGGGGTGGTGGCCCGGCGCGGGTCGGCGTCGACGACGTGTCATGGGGCGGCTCCTCGGTGCGGTCCCGGACTTGTCATGCGCTCGGCAACATAGCGTGCCTGCACGCTCGGATGAAGGGAGATGCGCGAAAGAGGGCGATTCCTCGCACTATCGCGCACCCGATGAGGTCCGTCCGGCACCCCGGCGGCGGCCCGCGGGCCCGGGCGGGGCATGCTGGGGGCAGCCGGAACACGAACGGGCAGGGCGGAACGATGAGCGAAAAGGCCAGGAAGCTGTTCGAGGCGCTCGACCTCGACCACGACGGGAAGCTGACCCGGATCGAGGTGATCACGGCCCTGCGGAAGTTCGGTCCGACCCTCGCGGCCCACGGTGACCTGCCCTTCTGGGCGCTGGGGGACGCCGATGCGTCCTCCGCACTGTTCGACGCCGCCGACGGGAACGGGGACGCGGTGCTCACGTTCGAGGAGTTCGCCGCGGTCGTCGACCGGCGGTTCGGCTGGTAGCCCGGCCGCCCGCGCGTCGGGACGCTCCGTGACGGCAAAGGCGCGTACCGTCGTCCCCGATGTCTCCGGGGGGTTCCGGGCCCTCCCGGGGTGAGAGAATTCTTGAGACAGCCGAGGCGGATGGGGTTGACAGCCATGTCGACGTCTACCCATGAGGTGTTCGGTGCGCCGTGCTGGGTCAGCCTGATGACCCGCGATCTGGCCGCATCGGAGAAGTTCTACGGCGAGGTGCTCGGATGGGAGTTCCGTCCGACCAGGCTCGGCGAGTCCTTCCGTGTCGCCCTGCTGGAGGGCACACCGGTGGGCGGGATCGGGGGCATCGCCGAGAAGCTCTCCGCACCCGTGGTCTGGACGCCGTACTTCGCCGTGGACGACGCCGACGAGACCACCGCGCGGATCCGGGAGCGCAGCGGCACCGTGGCGGTCGGGCCCCTGACCTTCGGGACGGGCCGGGCGGCACTGGCCGCGGACCGCGAGGGGGCGGTGTTCGGCATCTGGGAGGGCGCGGCCATCCCCGACTGGCACGTGGGCCGGGTGAACGCCCCGGCCTGGCTGGAGCTGCGGACGCGGCAGGCGCTGGACTCGGCGATCTTCTACGGGGAGGTCCTCGACTGGGGGTGCGGCCGGGACGGCTGCTGCGAGACCTCCTTCGAGGACGACCACGTGGTGCTCCGGCACAGCGGGCACCCGGTGGCCCGCATCCGCGGCGGCGCCCTGGAGTCCGCGCCGGACCCCGCGATCCGGCCGCGCTGGCACGTCAACTTCCGGGTGGCCGGGCTCGACAAGACCGTGGAGACTGCGGTGTCGCTGGGCGGCACCCTGGTCAGCCGGGCGCCCGGCGAGGACGCCACGCACGCGACCCTGCGGGACCCCGACGGGGCGCTGTTCACCGTCGCGACGACCGTGGACGTGGATCCGTACGACCCGCCGGCCGCCACGGCCTGAAAGCACTGCTCCGACTCCGCCCCGCAGCAGGGCTGCGGCGTCGCGCGGTGTCGGAAACACATCGGACATACGCGTCCGCTATTCGGACACGTATGTCCGGCGTGTGAACTCTTCTCCGGGGTGAGGGCGCAGGGGCTCTCCACGGGATCACCAACTCACCTTTGCACGGCGTGAGTTGAGGAACGGGGAGGGTGGGGCGCCCCCGGGGGTGCGGGGGGCGGGAGGGGACCGGCAAGGGTTTTCCCCGTATCGGGTTCATCCCCGGTTTGCCTACTGTCTGCCCACCGGCGATCACTTCAGGCCGCGACACCGCGCCGGTACACCTCCCACACCGCACCAACCGGTCGCTCCGGCCCGTCCGGAAACGACCGCGAAGGGAAGACCGTGCACGCACCCAGACGGCTCATATCCGTCGTGGCGATGTCCGCCACCCTGCTCGGCGGTACCGTCACCACCTCGATGGCGCTGTCCCGTCCCGCCACCGCACCGGCCGGCGCCACCGCGGTCCCGCAGCCCGCCGCCCCGGTCGAGAACCTGATCGTCGGCTACAAGTCCGGTACGACCGAGGCGAGTTCCAACTCGGCCGCCGACGCGGACGCCAAGGCGAAGGGCAAGAAGGCCGGCGAGACCGTGGCCTTCGAGCGCCGCCTGGGCACCGGGGCCGCGCTCGTGGACCTCGGCGGCACGCTGGCGCCCGCCGAAGCGGCCGACGTGATGGCCCAGTTCCGTGCCGACCCGGACGTCGCCTACGTCGAGCCGGACACCCGTGCGTACGCGATGGCCACGCCCAACGACACCGAGTACGCCAAGCAGTGGGACCTCTTCGAGCCCACCGCCGGCATGAACGTCCCGGCGGCCTGGGACACCACCACCGGCACCGGCGTCACCGTCGCCGTCATCGACACCGGCTACGTCGCCCACTCGGACGTCGCCGCGAACATCGTGCCCGGCTACGACTTCATCACCAGCTCCAGCGCCGCCCGCGACGGCAACGGCCGCGACAGCAACCCGGCGGACGAGGGCGACTGGTCCGCGGCCGGCGAGTGCGGCACCGGATCCACGGCGAGCACCTCCTCGTGGCACGGCACGCACGTGGCCGGCACCATCGGCGCCGCCACCGGCAACGGCAAGGGCGTCGCCGGCATCTCCTACGGCGCGAAGATCCAGCCGGTGCGCGTGCTCGGCAAGTGCGGCGGCGCCACCTCCGACATCGTCGACGCCATCACCTGGGCGTCCGGCGGTTCGGTGCCCGGCGTCCCGGCCAACGCCACCCCGGCCAAGGTCATCAACATGAGCCTGGGCGGGTCGGGCACCTGCGGCACCAGCTACCAGAACGCCATCAACGCGGCCGTGACCCGCGGCACCACCGTCGTCGTGGCCGCCGGCAACAGCAACGCGGACGCCGCCGGATTCACCCCCGCCAGCTGCGGCAACGTCATCAGCGTCGCGGCGAGCAACCGCACCGGCGACCGCTCCTTCTACTCCAACTACGGCGCCTCCGTGGACATCGCCGCCCCGGGCGGTGAGACCCGCCGCGCCACCGACACGCCCGGCACCGTCACCACCCCCGAGAACGGCATCCTCTCCACGCTGAACTCCGGCACCAGCACCCCGGGCTCGGAGATCTACAAGCCGTACCAGGGCACCAGCATGGCCGCCCCGCACATCGCGGGTCTCGCCGCGCTGATGAAGTCGGCCAACTCCGGGCTGACCCCGGCCCAGATCGAGTCGGCCATCAAGAGCAACGCCCGTCCGCTGGCCGGCACCTGCACCGGCGGCTGCGGCGCCGGCCTGGCCGACGCGGCCAAGACCGTCGCGGCGGTCACCGGCCCGGTCACCCCGGCGTACGAGAACACCACCGACGTGGCGATCCCGGACAACGGCGGGGCCGTGACCTCCTCGATCACCGTCTCCGGCCGCACCGGCAACGCCCCGGCCGCGCTGAAGGTGAACGTGGACGTCAAGCACTCCTACCGCGGTGACCTGGTCATCGACCTGGTCGGCCCCGGCGGCGCCGTCAAGCGACTGAAGAGCTCCTCGAGCGACAGCGCCGACAACGTGATCACCACCTACACGGTCGACGCCTCCGCCTGGCCGGCCAACGGGACCTGGCAGCTGCGGGTCCAGGACGTCGCCGCCGCCGACACCGGCTACATCGACTCCTGGAGCCTGGGCTTCTGATCCCCGGCCCCATCCCCACCCCCCACCCCTGATTCACCCCCAGGGCGATTCGGGCCCCACCCCGGACCGCCACCCCCCACAGGTCCGGACCACCTGACCAATGGTCCGGACCAACACCCCCGCGGGCCTGCCGGAGCGTCATGTGACGGCAGGTCCGCGGGTCTTTTCCGGCTCCGGCCCCCCGACCGCCGGCCCCCCGCTGATTTCTGCGTCACACTCGGGTTCCGCTTCGGCCGTCACCTCGTATTCTCGCGCTCACAGGTTCACAGGTGAGGCACAGGATTCCGGGGAGCGAGAGGGTGGTGGCTGTGCGTGGCGGCGACGGGGAGCGCTGAGGCGACCGTCGGACACGGCGAACTGATCGAGGCGGTGGACCGCGCGCTGACCACGCGCGGCCGGGCGATCCTCACCGGTCCCACCGGATCGGGCAAGAGCACCCTGGCCGGGGTGGTGGCGGACGCCGCCGGACACCGCGGCCAGACCGTGCTCCGGCTGGCCCCCGAGGCCGCCGACCGGTGCATACCCGAGGGCTGTGCGGCGGCACTGCTGGCCGGTGTTCCCGGCAGCGTCCTGGACGGGCTGGCCGGACCGCAGCGGGCGGCGATCGCCCTGCTGCGCCGCGAGACCGACGCGCCGCGGGCCGGCCGAGACCACGTCGCGCTGCGCCTGGCGGTGGTGGAGGTGCTGCGGGCCCTGGCCGCCGCCGAGCCGGTGCTGCTGGTCGTCGACAACGCGCAGTGGCTGGACGAGGAGAGCGCCGCGCTGCTGCGGTTCGCGCTGCGGCTGACCCCGCCGGAGGTCCGGCTGCTCGCCGCGGAGTGCGCGCCGGGCGGGGCCCCGGTGGCGGAATCCCTGTGCGGCCCGGACACGCCCGTGCTGCGGGTGCCGCCGCTGGGCGCCGACGAGGTGGCCGAACTCCTCTCCCGGCGCGGCCTGCCGGCCCGGCTGGCCGGCCGGATCCACCAGGCCAGCGGCGGCAATCCGCGGCTGGCCCTGGCCCTGGGCCACTCGCTGGCCGAGGCCGGGGACGGCTGCGCCCACCACGCCGACACGCTGCCGGTGGCCGGCCCGGCCCGGGCGGTGACCGGGCGGCTGCTCGCGGAGGCGCCGGCCCGGGTCCGCGGCACCCTGCTGCTGGCCGCGCTGGCGGCCCGGCCCACCACGGCCCTGCTGCGGCGGGCCGGGCGGCCGGACGCGGAGGCCGAGCTCGCCGCGGCGGAGCGGGCCGCGCTGGTCACGGTGGCGCAGGACGGCACCGTGGAGTTCACCGCCGGGGCGCTGCCGGCCGCGCTGGCGGCGGACGCCGGCTGGCCGGAACGGGCAGCCGGGCACGCGGCGCTGGCCGAGGCGGTGGACGATCCGGTGCAGGCGGTACGGCACCGGGCCCTGGCGGTGGACCGGCCCGACGAGACACTGGCGGCCGAGATCACCGGGGCGGCGGCGGCCTGCCGGCGGCGCGGGAACCGGGCGCTGGCCGCCGAACTGGGCCTGCTCGCCGCCGAACGCACCCCGGTGGACCGGCCGCGGGACGAACTGGCCCGGCTGGTCGCGGCCGCGGAGGACGCGGGCTGGTCGGGGCGCGCCGACCTGGCCCGGCGTGCCGCGGAGGCGGTGCTGGAACGGGATGCGACGCCCGCCGACCGGGTGCGGGCCCGGCTTGCCGTGATCGACGCGGCCGGGCAGGCGCTGGCCGACCTCGACGAGACCTTCGCCCACGCCGCGGCCGACGCGGCCGGCGACCCCGCACTGCTGGCCGCCGTACGGCTGCGGGTGGCGTGGAAGCACAACCTGAGCGACGGGGACCCGGTGCGGTCGATGGCGGCCGCGGCGGAGGCCGGGGAGCTGGCGGCGGCCGGCGGGGACCGGGTGGCGGAGGCGATGGCCCTGACCGTACGCGCCCGGATGGGCCGGATCCTGGGCGATCCGGGGGCCGAGGACGTGCTCGCGGAAGCGCTGGCGCTGCCGGCGCCGGAGGTTCCGCTGGGGATGCGGAACGCCCCGCAGTACCTGGCGGTGCGGCACGCGCTGTTCGACGACCGGCTGGCGGACGCACGGGAGCAGCTGATGGTGCTGCTGCCCGCGGTGGAGCGCACCGGCTCCGCGGAGGACGTGTTCGAGGTGCTGCGCAGCCTCACCGAGGTGGAGCTGCGGGGCGGCCGGTGCGCGGCCGGGGCGGCGTGTGCGCGGCGGGCGTTGCGGCTGACCATCGAGGCGGGGCTGTCGCCGGGTCCGGCCTGGTACGTGGCGGCGATGGCGGAGTACACCGGCGGCAGCTTCACCCGGGCCGCCGGCTACGCCCGCCGGGGGGTACGGGCCTCGGAGGAGGAGCGCGACCAGGTGTTCCTGTCGCGGAGCCTGCACGCGCTGGGGCTGGTGGAGCTGGCGACCGGGGAGACCGTACGGGCGGTGGCGACGCTGCGCCGGGTGGCGGAGCTGGAGGCCGCGCAGCAGGTGGTGGACCCGTCGGTGCTGCGGTGGCACGGGGAGCTGGCGGAGGCGCTGGTCGCGGTGGACGCGCCGGGCGAGGCGGAGGAGCTGCTGGCCGGGGTGCGGCCGGCGGCCGTGGAGCTCGGGCGGGCGGGGGTGGTGGCCTCGCTGGACCGGGCGCGCGGGCTGCTGCTGTCGGCGGGCGGTGAGCCCGGAGCGGCGGTGGCACTGCTGGAGTCGACGGCGGAGGTCTTCGAGTCGCTCGGGCTGCCGTGGGAGCGGGGGCGGACGCTGCTGGCGCTGGGGCGGGTGGAACGGCGGCGCCGCCGCCGGGCCCCGGCCCGGGCGGCGCTGGAGGCCGCGGCCGAGGTGTTCGAGGCGGCCGGGGCGCTGCCGTGGGCCGCACTGGCGCGGGAGTCCGCGGTCGGCGGCTCCGGGCGGGGCACGGCCGGTCGGGGCGGGGCCGGGCCGGGTCCGGCGGCCGGCCACGGGGATCTCACCGAGGCCGAGATGCGGCTGGCGGTCCTGGTGGGGCAGGGGGCGAGCAACCAGGAGGCCGCGGCGAAGCTGTTCCTGAGCGTGAAGACGGTGGAGGCGCGGCTGACCCGCATCTACCAGAAGCTGGACGTGCGTTCGCGGTCCCAGCTGGCCACGGCCCTGCGCCGGCCCTGACCGGGCCGGCCGGGACCGGCCGCGCGCGTGCGCACCGACAGGCCCTAGTGCGGGTGGCGGACCACCAGGAGGGCTTCCACGTCACCCTCCGGCGCCCCGTACACGTGCGGGACGTCGGCCGGCCAGCTCGCGTGCGCGCCCGGGCCCACGGTCAGGGCGGGGGCGTGCGCCGGACCGACGCGGGCCCGGCCGGTGAGGACGATGATGTGCTCGGTGGTCCCGGGGGTGTGCGCGGCGGACTCCTGGGTGGAGCCGCCGCGGATCCGCATCCGGTAGGTCTCGGTGACCGCGGCGGCGTCCTCGAACCGCTCGGTGAGGACGGCGTCCACGGCCCGGCCGGAGACCTCCGCGGAAGATCCGTCCGGGTGCCCCGGGGAGGCGGCGTGCAGCACGCCGCTCAGCGGCACGCCGAGCGCGGTCGTGAGTGCGTAGAGGGTTTCGAGGGTCGGGTTGCGGCGCCCGCTCTCCAGCTCGGACAGGGTTCCCTTGCCGACCCCGGAGCGGCGGGCCAGCTCGGACAGCGAGATCCGGCGCGCTTCCCGCTGAGCCCGCAGCCGTGATCCGACTCGGGCGGCCAGGTCCCCGTCCATGATGTCCGCCCCTCCGCCCGTTCCCCGGTATCCGGTTGATCCGCCGCCCCCCGCGGCCTATCGTTCCACATACAGAACGTTCTGTATACGGAACGGCCCGTTGGTGCGGCCCGTTGGTGCGGCCCGTTGGTGCGGCCCGGCACGGAGGAGACAGATGGAGTCCCGGAACAGCTCACCCCTGCCCGACCGGTGCGTGCCGGTGGCCGAGGCCCTCGCCGCGGCCGGCCTGCCGGACCGGGTGCGCGTGCTCGACGAGTCCGCCCGTACGGCCGCCGAGGCTGCGGCGGCCCTCGGGTGCGAGGTGGGCGCCATCGCCAACAGCCTGGTGTTCCTCTCGGGCGGAGAGCCCGTGCTCGTGCTGACGAGCGGCGGGCACCGGGTCGACACGGCCGCGCTCGCCGCGCGGTGGGGCCGAGCCGGGCTCCGCCGGGCCACGCCCGAAGAGGTGCGCCGGGCCACCGGGCAGGCGATCGGGGGCGTGGCCCCCGTGGGCCACCCCCGGCGACTGCCCACCGTGGTCGACGAGGCGCTCACCGGCCACGACCGGATCTGGGCCGCGGCCGGCACCCCGCACACGGTGTTCCCGACCACCGCGGCCGAGCTGCTCCGCCTCACCGGCGGCCGCCTGCTGCCCGTCGGCCCGTGACGAGCCGGTCCGCGGGCCCGGGGACGGACCTGACCGGGCAGGTGGCGGTGGTCACGGGCGGCTCGGCCGGACTGGGGCAGGCCATCGCCGAGGGCCTCGCGGCCGTCGGCTGCACGGTGGTGGTGACCGGGCGGCGGGCCCCGGCGTGCCGGGCCGCCGCGGCCCGGATCGCCGCCCGGACGGGCGGCTCCGCCCTGGGGCTGGCCTGCGACGTCACCGACGAGGCCGGGACGCGCCGCCTGGTGGACACCGTCCTGGCCGGGTACGGACGCCTGGACGTGCTCGTGACCAGCGCCGGGATCCAGGCCCGCGGAGAGCTGGAGGCCCTCGATGCGGACACCTTGCGGCACTGTCTGGACGTGAACGTGGTCGGTACGTTCCTGGCCTGCCAGGCCGTCGTACCGGCCATGCGGGACGCCGGGTACGGCCGCATCGTCACCCTCGCCAGCGCACTCGGGCTCGTCGGGGCCGCGGGCCGGGCCGGCTACGCGGCGAGCAAGGGTGCGGTGGTCCAGCTCACCCGCAGCCTCGGGGCCGAACTCGCGGGCACGGGCATCTGCGTGAACGCGCTGGCTCCCGGGCCGTTCCTGACGCCGATGAACGAAGGCGCCCAGGACGATCCGCGCGTGCGGGAGTTCCTCGACCACCGGGTGCCGATGGGACGCTGGGCCGAGCCCGGCGAACTCGTCGGCGCGGCGCTGCTGCCGGCCTCGCCCCAGGCCTCGTACCTCACGGGCGCCGTCCTGCCGGTGGACGGGGGCTGGACCGCCCACTGAGCACGACCCGCCCCTCCACCCGGGGCCGGCCGGTCGGGGGGGGCGGAAGCCGTGGACCCCCGCCCCCGCGGCGGGCGCGCCTACTTGTGGAGGGGTACCGGGGGGCATTCCTTCCAGGCGAAGTGGTAGACGGTGCTGAAGGTGCCGTCGGTGGAGTCCATCGCCATGAAGCTGGTGGTGCTGGTGGTGTCGGAGGTGCCCGTGTCCACCCGGAGTTCGGTGTTGATGTTGAAGTTTCGCTTCTCGCCGCACGGGGCGAACGCCAGGGACTCCACCGGAGTGGCGTCGGTGACCTGCCAGTTGCCCTGGAAGGGGCCGTGGAAGGTGTGGCTGCGCCGCGAGGTGCCCGACATTCCCTGGAAGTAGTAGCCGGCCTGCTGGACGCCGTTCGCCCGGTCCTGGAGGCTGGCGAAGCCGCGGTAGTCGACCTTGGCGATGGCGTAGGTGTAGCCCTGGGGGACGTTCACCCGGAGGCCCAGCTGGCAGTTCTTGCGGAACTCGGTGGGCTGGGCGCCGAACCCGGCCTGGGCGAGGTACTCGCTGTAGGTGACGGTGAAGGCGGAGTTGTCCGGTGATACGTCCACGGTCGCACTGCCGGGGCGGCAGCCGGAGCCGTTGACGGTGGCGAGGTCGATGGTGACCCGGCCGGCGGGGTCGTCGGCGGGCCGGGGCACGGCCGTCGCGGGGGCGAGGGCGGCTGCTGCGACGAGGGCGGTGGCCGCGCCACCGATGAACACCGATCTGAACACGGGGTGCCTTGCCTTTCGTGCTGTGCGCTGGGGGCCGTACGGACCCTCCGGGCGTACTACAGCATGATGTGACTTATCGTCACGGGTTCCATGCCGGGCGAGCGGCCCCGACCACCCGCATGGACCTGACCGCCCGCACGAGCCTGACCGCCCGCATGAGCCTGACCGCCCGCACGGGCCTGATCACCCCCGCCGGCCTGATCGCCCGCACGGCCCTCAGGCCAGCGGGCGGGCAAGGAGGAGGGCCACGTCGTCCTGGACCGGGGCGACCGGAAGGCGGTCCAGGACCGCGTCGCAGACGGCCTCCAGCGGGAGGCCGGGCCGGCCGAGGGCGTCGGCGAGCAGGCGCAGGCCCTCGTCGAGGTCGCGCTGCCGGGACTCGATCAGCCCGTCCGTGTAGAGGGCGAGCATGCTGCCCGGCGGCAGCGGGACGTGCTCGGACCGGAAGCGGCCGCCGCCCGCGCCCAGCGGCGGACCGGGCGGGTGGCCGTCCAGGAAGGCCACCCGGCCGTCCGGGGTGACCACGGCCGGCGGGGGGTGCCCGGCCCGGGCGATCTCGATGCCCCCGGTCGCCGGGTCGTGGACCGCGTACACGCAGGTGGCCATCTCGTCCTCGCCCAGCTCGGCGACGGTGTCGTCGAGCGACCGGAGCATCCGGTCCGGCGGGACGTCGTACCGGGCCAGGGTCCGGACGGCGGTGCGCAGCTGGCCCATCACGGCGGCGGCGTGGATGCCGTGGCCCATGACGTCGCCGATGACCAGGCCGGTCCGGCCGCCGGGCAGGCTGATCGCGTCGTACCAGTCGCCGCCGACGTCGTGGACGCTGGCCGGGAGGTAGCGGCCGGTCAGGGCGAGGCCGGGGACGTCCGGCAGGGTGTTGTTGGTGAGGCTGCGCTGGAGGGTGAGGGCCGCCTCGCGCTGCCCGGTGAACATGCGGGCGTTGTCGATGTTGAGGGCGGCGCGGGCGACGAGTTCGTCGATGAGCAGGCAGTCCTGTTCGTCGAAGGGCTCACGGCTGGTCAGCCGCATGACCGCGACCGCGCCGATCGCCCGGCCGCGGGCGACCAGCGGGATCAGCCGGGCGGACCCGATCCGGGTGCCGAGGTAGCCGCGCAGGGCCTCGGCGCGTGGTTCGGTGATCAGGGCGGGGATGTCGGCGTGGGTCAGGGTCATCGGGCGGCCCTCGGCGATGCCCCGCTCGTAGACCGAGCCGCGCGGGATCTGGAAGGTCATCCCCGGGAGCAGCTTCGCGGTGGGCGCGTCGGAGTCGGGGAAGGCCGCGGCGAGCCGGCGGATCAGCCCGGGCCGGCCGGCGCCCGCCTCGTCGGGGGCGATGACCTCCTCCAGGATCTGCACGTCGGCGGAGTCGGCGAGACCGGGCACCAGGACCTGGACGATCTCCCGGGCGGTCTGCTGCAGGTCCAGGGTGGTGCCGATGCGGGTGCCGGCCTCGGCGAGCAGGGCCAGCCGGTGGCGCGCCCGGTCGGCCTCGACCAGGGCCTGCTGGCCCTCGGTGATGTCGATGAGGGAGGCGATCAGGCCGAGGGTGCGGCCGGCGCTGTCCCGCAGCGGCGCGTAGGAGCAGGACCAGGTGTGGTCCCGGCCGGGGTCGGCGGGGGTGCGGCCGGTGCGGCGGGTGTCGATGACGGGCGCACCCTGGTCGAGGGCGCGCTGCATCATCGCCTCCAGGGCGGTGGCGTTGACCCCGGGCACCACTTCGCTCAGGCGGCGGCCCAGGTGGTTGCGGGCGGAGACGCCGTTCATCCGGGCCAGGGCCTCGTTGACGCGGAGGAAGCGCAGGTCGGTGCCGAGGGTGGCCAGGCCGATCGGCGACTGGGTGAAGAGGGACTCCAGTGCGGCGAGGGAGTCCCGCATGCGCAGGACCTCGGAGGTCTCCACGGCGATCAGCAGCGCGCCGGAGCGGCCCGCCGCGTCGGCGGCCGGCAGGATCCACATCTCCATGGTCACCGGGTGGCCGTCCCGGTGGCGTACCGAGAGCGTGCCGCCGACGGTCTCGCCGGACTGGACCCGGCGGGTCAGTTCCTCGGCGAGCTCCCGGTTCCCGTCGGGGACCAGCACGCCGGCGGCGGGACGGCCCAGGACCTCGTCCGGGGTGTGGCCGAGCAGCTCCTGCGCGGCGAGCGACCACTCCACGACCCGGCCCTCTGCGTCCTCCCGCCAGAGGGCGATCGGGAGCAGGTCTTCGAGCACGCCCGCGTACCCCACGCTTCGCTGGGGTTGCTCCGGCGCCTCGCTCGCCCACTGATGTGTGTCCAAGGCAACGACCTCACCCCGGGGGGTACATTTCGCTCAAAACACCCTATCGGAGACCCGTGCGGGTGGCTCCCACAGGGCCTGGACGCCCCCCACGAGGCAGCATGGAGGGGTGACCGAATCGCCGGAGCCGAGGGGCCTGCTCGACGTCCTCGGCGTGGCTGCCGTCGTACTGGACTCGGAGGGGCGGATCCGGTTCTGGAGTCCCGACGCCGAGCGCCTGTTCGGCTGGAGCTCGGCCGAGGCGCTGGGCAAGTTCGCCGCCCGGCTGCTGGTCCGCGAGGAACACCGGGACCTGGTCATCAGGCTCTTCGCCGACGTCCTGGTGACCGGCGAGAGCTGGGCGGGGGCCTTCCCCGTGCGGCACAAGGACGGTTCCACCCGGATGGTCGAATTCCGCAACATGCGGCTGACGGACACCTTCGGCGACCTCTACGCCCTGGGCATCGCCGCCGACCACGCCACCGTCCAGCAGGTGGAGACCGATCTGGCACTGTCCGAGCGGCTGGTCTCGCAGTCGCCCATCGGGCTGGCCCTGCTCGACACCGAACTGCGGTACGTGCTGGTCAACCCGGCCCTGGAGCGGATCAACGGGATCCCGGCCGAGCAGCACATCGGCAACCGGATCCGGGACATGCTGCCCTTCCTCGACGTGGAGATGCTGGAGGGGACGGTGCAGCGGGTGCTGACCACCGGGGTGCCGCTGCTGGACCAGTTCACCGTCGGCCGCACCCCCGCCGACCCGGACGAGGACCACGCCTGGTCGGTCTCCTACTACCGGCTGGAGAGCCCGCACGGACGGGTGCTCGGCGTCGGCATCTCGGTCATCGACGTCACCGAGCGGCACCGGTCCGCCCAGGCGGCGGACCGCGCCCGGCGGCGCCTGGCGGTCATCGCCGACGCCTCGGCCCGGGTCGGCACCACCCTGGAGGTGGACCGGACGGCACACGAGCTGGCCGAGGTCGTGGTGCCCGACCTCGCCGACATCGCCGCGGTCGACGTGCTCGACTCGGCGCTGTCCTGCCGCCGCCCCGGGGCCCCGGAGACCGGTCCGGAGCTGTTCCGGGCCCTGGCCGTCGAAGCGGCGTACCCGACCGAGGCGCTGGACGCCGCCGACCCGGCCGGCGAGCTCACCATGTACGGCGAGGACCGCCTCGTCACCCGCTGCGTGCACACCGCCCAGCCGGTGATCGTCCCCCGCGTCGGCGCCGAGGACCTGAGACGCATCGCCCGCAGCGCCAAGGCCGCGGAGCAGCTGAAGCGGGCGGGGGTGCACTCGTACCTGGCGGTCCCGCTGATCGCACGGGGCGAGGTGCTGGGCGCGCTGGACCTCAAGCGGGCCCGCAACCCGCTGCCGTTCGACGAGGACGACGTCCTGACCGCCACCGAACTCGCCGCGCGCGCCGCCGTCAGCATCGACAACGCCCGCTGGTACCAGAGCGTCCGCAACTCCGCCGTCACCCTGCAGCGGAGCCTGCTGCCGGGCCTCCCCCCGCACCCGCCCGGCCTGGAGATCGCCTCCCGCTACCATCCCGCGCACGGCTCCAGCGAGGTCGGCGGCGACTGGTACGACGTGATCCCGCTGGCCGGGGACAAGACCGCCCTGGTGGTCGGGGACGTGATGGGCAGCGGCATCGACGCCGCCGCGACGATGGGACGGCTGCGGACGGCCACCAACGCCTTCGCGGACCTCGACCTCGATCCGGCGGAGGTCCTCCGGCACCTGGACCGGATCACCGGAGGGCTGGAGCACTACATCGCGACCTGCCTGTACGCCGTCTACGACCCGGGGCGCGCACAGCTCCGCTTCGCCAACGCGGGGCACCTGCCGCCCGCGGTGCTGCGCGCCGGCGGCCGGGTCGGGCTGGTGGAACTGCCCACCGGAGCCCCGCTGGGGGTCGGCGGGGTCCCCTTCGAGACCACCGCCGTGCCCTTCGGCCGCGGGGACCAGCTGGTGCTGTACACCGACGGACTGGTGGAGACCCGGCACGACCCGATCGACGAGCGGCTGGCGGCGCTGGTCGCCCTGCTGGACGACCCGGCCAGACCGCTGGAGGAGACCTGCGACGTGCTGCTCGACCGGCTGCGGCGCCCCGAGGAGACCGATGACGTCGCCCTGCTGATCGCCCGGAGCCTGCCGTGAGTCCCCGCGCGTGGGCGCGCACCGTGTCCGGGCAGGTCTTCGCCCTGATGGCGGTGATCGTGGTGCTGCTGGTCGCGGTGGCCGCCACGGCACTGGTCCTGCAGGCCCAGAACGACAGCCAGCGCGACGCCCGCAACCGGTCGCTGGCCGCGGCGGAGGCGTTCGCGCAGGCGCCGGGGCTGGAGCAGGCGCTGCGCTCGCCCGATCCCACCGCGCTGCTCCAGCCCCGGGCCGAGGCCGCGCGGCGCGCCTCCGGGCTGGACTTCGTCGCCGTGATGAACGTGCAGGGCATCCGGTACACCGACCCGCTGCCCAGCCTGATCGGCAAACGCGCCTCGGGGAACATCGCCCGGGCGGCGGCCGGCGAGTCCTTCACCGAGGTGTTCCACGGCGAGCCCAGTGACGCGGTCCGCGCCGTGGTCCCGGTGCGCGCCGCGGACGGCACCGTCATCGGCCTGGTCGGCACCGGGATAGAGATCCAGAACGTCGGCAACGCGGTCCAGGACCAGCTGCCGCTGCTGCTCGGCGCGGCCGCGGGCGCCCTGATCGTCGGCACGGCCGGCACCGCGCTGGTCACCAAGCGGCTGCGGCGGCAGACCCGGGGCCTGGGACCCGTCGAACTGAGCCGGATGAACGAGCACCACGAGGCGGTGCTGCACGCGGTCCGCGAAGGCGTGCTGATCATCGGCGCGGACGGCCGGCTGCAGCTGGCCAACGACGAGGCGCGGCGGCTGCTGGACCTGCCGCCGGAGGCCGAGCAGCAGCCGGTCGGCCGGCTCGGCCTGCCGCCGGCGATCGGCGGGCTGCTGGCGTCCGGACGGACGGCGACGGACGAGGTGCACCTGGCCGGCGACCGGCTGCTGGCCGTGAACGTGCGGGCCACCCAGTACCGGGGCGAGCACACCGGCACGGTGGCCACCCTGCGCGACTCCACCGAGCTGGCCGCGCTCGCGGGCCGGTCCGAGGTGGCGCGCAGCCGGCTGCAGCTGCTGTACGACGCCGGGGTCCGGATCGGCACCACCCTGGACGTCGTACGGACCGCGGAGGAGCTGTCGGAGGTGGCGGTCCCCAGGTTCGCCGACTTCGTCACGGTGGAGCTGCTGGACCCGGTGCTGCGCGGCGAGGAGCCCTCGGGGTCGCACACGGAGATGCGGCGCACCGCGCTGTGCGGAGTGCGCCCCGATCCCCCGCTGCAGCCGGTGGGCGACCTGATCCGGTTCGTGGTGCCGAGCACCCCCATGGCGGCGGCCCTGGAGCTGGGCCGCGCGGTGCACGAGGCCGACCTGACGACCGCGCCGGGCTGGATGGCGCAGGACCCGGAGGGTGCCGCGGAGGCCCTGGCGTACGGGATCCATTCGCTGATCGCGGTGCCGCTGCAGGCGCGGGGCGTGGTGCTGGGGATGGCGAACTTCTGGCGGGCCGACACCCCGGACGCGTACGGGGAGGAGGACCTGTCCTTCGCCGAGGAGCTCGCGGCGCGGGCCGGGGTGTCCATCGACAACGCACGCCGGTTCACCCGGGAACACACCATGGCGGTCACGCTGCAGCGCAGCCTGCTGCCGCGGGTGCTGCCGGAGCAGAACGCGGTGGAGGTGGCGTACCGGTACCTGCCGGCGAAGGCGGGGGTCGGCGGCGACTGGTTCGACGTGATCCCGCTGCCGGGGGCGCGGGTGGCGCTGGTGGTCGGCGACGTGGTCGGGCACGGGCTGCACGCGGCGGCCACGATGGGCCGGCTGCGGACGGCGGTGCACAACTTCTCCACCCTGGACCTGCCGCCCGAGGAGCTGCTGGGACACCTCGACGAGCTGGTCGGGCGGATCGACATGGACCAGGCGGAGGCCCGGGAGGGGCCCGGCATCACCGGAGCCACCTGCCTGTACGCCGTCTACGACCCGGCGTCCGGGCAGTGCTCGGTCGCCCGGGCCGGGCACCCCGGGCCGGCGCTGGTGCACCCGGACGGACGGGTGGAGTTCCCGGAGGTGCCGGCCGGGCTGCCGCTGGGGCTGGGCGGGATGCCGTACGAGTCGGCGGTGCTGGAGCTGGCGGAGGCGAGCCGGCTGGTGCTGTTCACCGACGGGCTGCTGGAGGACCGGGACCGCGATCTGGAGAGCGGGCTGGGACTGCTGCACGGGGCCCTGTCCCGGGCCGGCCGCAGCCCCGAGGAGACCTGCGTGGACGTGCTGGACGCACTGCTGTTCCCGGCGCCGAGCGACGACATCGCACTGCTGGTGGCCGGGACGCGGCTGCTGGCGTCGGACCAGGTCGCGGAATGGGAGGTGCGGGCGGATCCGGCGGAGGTGTCCCGGGTGCGGAACGCGGCCTCGGCGCAGCTGACCCAGTGGGGGCTGGACGAGGTGGCGTTCACCTCGGAGCTGATCCTCAGCGAGCTGATCACGAACGCGATCCGGTACGGGGCGGAGCCGATCAGGGTCCGGCTGCTCCGGGACCGGGTGCTGACCTGCGAGGTCTGGGACAGCAGCAGCACGGCGCCGCACCTGCGGTACGCGGCGAGCACCGACGAGGGCGGGCGCGGGCTGTTCCTGGTGGCGCAGATGGCCGAGCGGTGGGGCACCCGCTACACGGGGCGGGGCAAGGTCATCTGGGCGGAGCTCGCCCTCACCGGCGCGGCCGCGGCCGCCCCGGTGGTCCCGGGCCTGGCCGGCCTGAGCCTGGACGACCTGGAGGACCTCGCCTGGTGACCGGCGGTGCGGGGCTTGACGACGCCACGCCGCTCCGTGCGGGTCCCCGGCAGGGGTCAGTCGAAGGAGATCGTGATCTTGCCTGCGGTGTGGCCGGTCGCGCTGAGGGCGAAGGCGGCCGGGAGTTCCCGCAGGGGGAACGTGGCCGCGACCTGGACGGTCAGGCGGCCCTCGTCGGCCAGGCGGCCCAGTTCGGCGAGGTCGCCGCCGCTGGGGCGGACCCACATCCACTGGCCGCCCGCCCCGAGTACCGCCGGGTCGGCGATGGACGCGTGCCGGCCGCCCTTGCGGAGCACGGCCCGGGTGGCCTCCAGGGTGCCGCCGACGAAGTCCGCGACCACCGTGACCCCTTCGGGGACCAGGTCCCGGACCCGGTCGGCGAGGCCGTCGCCGTACTCGACCGGCTCGGCGCCCAGCGCCCGGACCCGGTCGTGGTTGCGGGCGGAGGCGGTGCCGATGACCCGCGCGCCGAGCGACCGGGCGATCTGGACGCCCATCGAGCCCACGCCGCCGGCCGCGCCGTGCACCAGCACCACGTCGTCGCCGGAGGTGCCCAGCCGGGTCAGCAGCTGGTACGCGGTCAGGCCGGCCAGCGGCAGGCCCGCCGCCTGGTCCCAGTCCAGCGCGGCGGGGCGCAGGGCGAGCGCCCGCACCGGCACGGTGACGTACTCGGCGAAGGTGCCGCCGTGCACCCAGTCCTTGCGGGCGTACGCGATGACCTCGTCGCCGACGGAGAACTCGGGGGTGTCGATGCCGACGGCCTCGACCACGCCCGCCACGTCCCAGCCGGGGACGACCGGGAACATGACCTCCATCAACCCTTCGAGCGCACCGGCCATGATCTTCCAGTCGACCGGATTGACGGCGGCCCGGCGCACCCGGACCAGGAGCTCGCCCGGTCCGTACTTGGGGCACGGCAGCACCGTCTCGGCGAGCACCTCCGGCCCGCCGTAGGTCTCGTACACCATGGCCCGCATTCTGGTGTTCTCGGACATGTGCCGGCCCTTCGCGCGTGCGGCCCGCCCCACAGTCCTCAATGGCACCACGTACGGGGCGTTCGGGCGAGGGGAATCCGCGAGGAATCGGCGAAGGGATCGGCGAAGGGATCAGCTGCCGGCGAGCAGGAGACCTCCCATGGTGAGCATCGTGGCGGCCACCAGGCCGTCCAGGGCCCGCCAGGCCCGGGGGGTGGAGAGCAGGCCGCGCAGCAGCCGGGCGCCGTAGCCGAGGCCGGTGAACCAGGTGAGGCTGGCCAGGGCGGCGCCGGCGCCGAAGGCCCAGCGCAGGTCGCCCCGGTCGGTGGCCAGGGAGCCGACGAGGAGCACGGTGTCGAGGTAGACGTGCGGGTTGAGCCAGGTCATCGCCAGGCAGGTGAGGACCGCGGCGCGGGCGGAGCCGGCGGTGCGGCCGTCCGCGGAGAGGGCGGCGCCGGGGTCGGGGCGCAGCACCCGGCGGGCGGCCAGGATGCCGTAGCCGACGAGGAAGAGGCCGCCGGCGATGCCGACGGCGGTGATCGCGGCCGGCCAGGCGGTGACCACGGCTCCCACGCCGGCCACGCCGAGGGCGATGAGCAGGGCGTCGGAGAGCGCGCAGATGGCGACGACGGCGAGCACGGCGTGCCGCCGTACGCCCTGGCGCAGGACGAAGGCGTTCTGTGCGCCGATGGCGACGATGAGGGAGAGTCCGGTGCCGAATCCGGCGAGGGCCGCTGTGAGGGTTGCGCTGCTCATGGCTCCGACCGTACGGATCGGGCGATCATGCGTACAGCTAAAGATTCTTACGCATCATTAGCGGAACTTTGGCTAGTCTCGTACGCATGATGGACGAGCTGCCCCTGGAACACGTACGGACCCTCCTCGCGGTGGTGGACGAGGGCACCTTCGACGCGGCCGCGGCGGTGCTGCACGTGACGCCCTCGGCGGTCAGCCAGCGCGTGAAGGCCCTGGAGCAGCGCACCGGGCGGGTGCTGCTGATGCGCACCAAGCCGGTGCGGCCCACCGGGTCGGGGCAGGTGGTGGTGCGGTTCGCGCGTCAGCTGGCGCGGCTGGAGCGGGACGCCCGGGCCGAGCTGGGCATCGGTGACGGGCAGGGACCGGCGCGGCTGCCGATCGCGGTGAACGCGGATTCGCTGGCGACCTGGTTCCTGCCGGCCCTGACGCGGGTGCCGCAGGACCCCCCGGTCTGCGTCGAGCTGCACCGGGAGGACGAGAGCCGCACCACGATGCTGCTGCGGGAGGGGCAGGTGATGGCCGCGGTCACCTCCTCCCCGGACCCGGTCGCGGGCTGTTCGGTACGGCGGCTCGGCCTGGCCCGCTACCTGCCGGTGGCCTCGCCCGCCTTCGCGGAGCGGTACCTGGGCGGGCCGCTGGAACGGGACCTGCCGGGGGCGCCGGTGATCGTCTTCGACCGGAGCGACGACCTGCAGGACGCGTTCACCCGCACGCTGACGCACGGGCGCACGGGCGCCGGGCCGGTACGCCACCACGTGCCGGCCTCGGAGGGGTACCGGGACGCGGTGGCCGCCGGGCTCGGCTGGGGACTGGTCCCCGAGCCGCAGGCGCTGCCCCTGCTCGGGTCCGGCGCGCTGGTGGAGCTGGCGCCGGACCGTCCGCTGGACGTCGCCCTCTACTGGCAGCAGTGGAAGCTGGACTCCCCCGCGCTGTCCGCGGTCGCCGGGGCGGTGATCGCGGAGGCGGCGGAGGCGCTGCGGTCAGCGTCCTGAGTGCCAGGTGTAGAACTGGCGGGCCATCGCGTCCTTCGGGCTCCGCCAGGTCTGCGGGTCGTAGGGCCGGACGAAGGCGGAGAGCTGTTCGCTGATGTCCTGGAACAGCGGGTGCCTGGCCGCCTTGGCGACCTCGGGGCCCGGCGGGTGCGGGGTCTCGAACAGGTGCAGGTAGACGTCGCCGAACTGGAAGAGGCTGCGGCGGGTGACCCCGACGATGTGCGGGAGTTCCCCGGCGTCGGACTCGGCGAACACCCGGGCGATGTCGTCCGCCGATTCCGGCTGCATCCGGGCGACGATCAGGGCTTGGTGCATCGGGCGGCCTCCTCAGACTCGCGCTTCGATCTTGTCCCGGATGAGTTCCATCTGGATCTTCGAGTTGTGGTTGATGCGGTGGGTCATCCCCGCGTCGTCGAGGGGGGCGCCGGGCTTCATGGCGAACTCCTGCCGCCAGCGCATCTTGGTGCCGCCGGGCACCGGGGTGTACTCCCAGTGGATGTTCATGAACTCGAACGGTCCGGTCTCCACCCGGCGGGCCTTGACCTGGAGTTCGTCGCGGGAGACGGTGCGCTCGGAGACCCAGCTCCACACCACGCCGTTCTCGTCGGGGTGCATGGCCAGGCGGAAGCGCGTGGTGTCGCCCTCTTCGGCGAGGATCTCGATGGACGCGTACTCGCTGAACAGCTCGGGCCAGCCGGGCAGGTCGTTGGTGACGTCCCAGACCAGGTCCAGGGGTGCGGCGATCTTGATCTCGTTGTCGGTGCGGCCGGGCATGTTCAGGCTCCCGTCACGAGGCAGTCGTTGACCAGGTCCAGGAAGGCCCGGGGGGTCTTGCAGTGCTCCACCTCGATGGGGAGCGGGTGGCCGTGGCGCTTCTCCAGCTCGGCGACGATGCCGAGCAGGCCGAGCGAGTCGAGGCCGTAGTCGGCGAACTCGGCGTCGGGGCGGTCCGCCAGGACGGCGGGCTCGACGCTGACGCCGGCGCTGCGCTTCATCAGCGCGCTGAGTTCCTCGACGGTGAGTCGGTCGGACATGGTGGTTTCTCCTTCTAGCGTGAGGGGCTGACGGGGGTGCGCAGGACGAGGGCCGAGTTGGACCCCATCAGGCCGCGGCTGAGGACCAGGGCGGTCCGGGGCCGGGAGGCCAGCGCGGCGCCGGTGACCAGGTTGAGGTCGTGGCACACGTCGAAGACGTTCGGTGTGGGCGGTACCAGGCCGTGTTCCAGGGCCAGTGCGGCGGCGGCCACGTCGAGCGCGGCGCTGCCGCAGTAGGCGCGGCCGGTACCGGTCTTGGGGGCGGTCACCGGCACGGTGCGGCCGTGGGCGGTGCCGAGGGCGTCGGCGATGGCGAGGGCCTCGGCACGGTCCGCCTCGGGGACGCCGAGGGCATCCGCGAAGACCACGTCGATCTCCTCCGGGGCGCAGCCGGCCTGGCGGAGCGCTCCGGTGATGGCCCGGGCCAGTCCCTCCCGGGACCGTTCCCACTGTCCGGCGCCGGTGAAGGTGGCGGCGTGACCCGCGACTTCGGCGCGGACCGGGGCGCCCCGGGCGGCCGCCCGTTCCAGGTCCTCCACGATGATGACGGCGCCGCCCTCGGCGGGGGCGAAGCCGCAGGCGGCCTCGGTGAAGGGGCGGTAGGCGCGCTCCGGGTCCGGGTGGGTGCTCAGCTCGGGGTAGCCCAGCTGGCAGACCATCGAGTACGGGGCGAGCGGGGCCTCCGCGGAGCCGACCAGCACGGCGGAGGTGCCGCGCCGGATGATGCGGGCGGCCTGGGAGAAGGCGTCGAGTCCGCCGGGCTCGTCGCTGGCCACCACCTGGCAGGGGCCGCGGAAGCCGCCCCGGATGGAGATCTGGCCGCTGGTGGCGGCGTAGAACCAGGCGATGGACTGGTAGGGGCCGACGTACTTGGGTCCCTGCCCCCACAGCTGCTGGAGTTCGCGCTGGCCGAACTCGCCGCCGCCGGAGCCGGCGGCGGTGATCACGCCGATGGAGAAGGAGTCGTCCTCGTAGTCGGCGCGGCCGAGCAGGGCCTGTTCCAGCGCCATGTCGGCGGCGGCCAGCGAGAAGTGGGTGAAGCGGTCGGTCTGCACCAGGTAGCGCTCTTCGACCAGGCCGTGCGGGTCGAAGTCCCTGACCTCTCCGGCCACCCGCAGGGGCAGGTGTTCGCAGCCCTTGCGGGTGATCCGGTCGAGTACGCAGGTACCGGCCTGGGTGGCCTTCCAGAAGGCGCTCTCGCCCACGCCGTTGGGGGCGACGACACCGATGCCGGTGATGACCGCGGTGCGGCCGGGGGTGGTCCCCGTGACGGGGGGCGCCGTTTCCGGGCTCATGCCGTCCTCACCTTCGTCCGGGTTTCGGGGGGCTTCGACATGACGACCGCGGATTGGAACCCGCCGAAGCCGCTGCCCACCGACAGGACGGTGTTCAGCTTCCGCTCGCGGGCGGTGACCGGGACGTAGTCGAGGTCGCACTCCTCGTCGGGGTGCTCGTAGTTGGCGGTCGGCGGGACCACCTGGTGGGTCAGGGCCAGTACGCAGGCCACCAGTTCGATGGCGCCGATGGCACCGAGCGAGTGGCCGACCATGGATTTGATGGAGCTCATCGGGGTCCGGTAGGCGTGCGGGCCCAGGACCCGCTTGACGGCGGCGGTCTCGTGCCGGTCGTTCTGCTTGGTGCCGGAGCCGTGCGCGTTGACGTAGTCCACCTCGGAGGGGGCGAGGCGGGCGTGGTCGAGGGCGGTGGAGATGGCGCGCGCCATCTCGATGCCCTCCTTGGTGAGCCCGGTCATGTGGTGGGCGTTGCCGAAGGTGGCGTAGCCGCCGATCACGCAGTGCACGGTGGCGCCGCGCGCCCGGGCGTGCTCCAGTTCCTCCAGCACCAGGACGGCGCTTCCCTCGCCGAGCACGAAGCCGTCGCGGCGGGCGTCGAACGGCCGGGAGGCGTGCTCGGGGTCGTCGTTGTTCGCCGAGGTCGCCTTGATGGCGTCGAAGCAGGCCACGGTGATGGGTGAGATCGGCGAGTCGGAGGCGCCGGCCACGCACACGTCCATCAGGCCCTCCTCGATGGAGTGGCAGGCGTAGCCGATGGCGTCCAGGCCGGAGGTGCAGCCCGTGGAGACCGTCTGCACCGGGCCGCGGGCGCCGACGTCCTCGGCGACCGTGGCCGCGAGGGTGGCCGGGGTGAACGCCCGGTGCAGGTCGGGGCGGGCGGGGTGGTGGTCCACGTCCCACCAGGCGCCCTTGCCGCTGACCAGGGTGTAGTCGGACTCCAGGCGGGTGGTTCCGCCGACCGCGCTGCCCAGGGAGACACCGGTCCGCCACGGGTCGGACCCGGCGAGGTCCAGCCCGCTGTCGCGGACCGCCTCCCGGGCGGCGACCAGGGCGAACTGGATGTACCGGTCGCAGCGCGCGACCGTGTCGGCGTCCAGGCCGTGCGCGGCGGGATCGAAGTCCACCTCGGCCGCGATCCGGGAGCGGAAACCGGCGGGGTCGAACAGGGTGATGCCGCGCGTCGCCGTACGGCCGTGGGACAGCAGGTCCCAGAAGGCCGGGGCGCCGATCCCGCCGGGGGCGACCACTCCGATGCCGGTGACGGCCACCCGCCGGGTCACGACACTGCCTCGGACGGGGCCGGGGCCGGTGCGTGGGACGGTGCCGCGTGTCCGACTCCCGCCGGGTTGGTCTCGGTGTCGACGTGGCCGAGCTCGGGCCGGGGGGCCAGCGGGCTGAGGTGGAAGACCATGCGGACCTCCTCGGATCCGACGTTGCGGAACCGGTGGCGGACGTTGAGCGGGACGAGCAGGCCCTGGTTCGGGAGCAGCTCGTGGGTGACGCCGTCCAGGTCGACCTCGACGCGGCCGGCCACCAGGAAGACGAACTCCTCGGAGTACGGGTGGTAGTGCTCGGCGATCCACTCGCCGGGCTCCATCAGAGCGAGGCCCATGAAGCCACTGGTCGCGCCGCATGAGGTCGGGGTGAGCAGGGCGCGCAGATCACCGCCCCGCCTGCGGTTGGGCTGAGTCTCGCTGAGGTCCACGATGCGTGGGGCGTGCGTGGTCATGACTGCGTTCCTCCTGGCGGGGGCGGGCTGGGGCGGTGCGTAGGGGACGGGGGTGGGGTCGGGTCGGGTCGGCGGGTACGGGCGCCCCGTACAGGTGCGTCGTACGGGCGCGGCGTACGGGCCGGCGCGTGCGGCCGGCGCGTGCGGGTCAGGCGTCCGGGCCGGAGGACCGGTCGGTGACCAGGCGCATGGCCGAGCGTTCGAGCAGCTGCGCGGGCTGCCGCGCGCCGGCCGGCGGCCGGTACGCCGTGCCGTCGAGCAGCCGGTCGAGCACCGCGGCCTTGCGCGGGCCCCGGATCCCGAGGACGGCGACGGGGTCCTCCCCCAGCGGCCCGCGCACGTCGATCAGGCGTACGACGATGTCGTCGCGCTGGAAGACGGTGGTGCTGACCACCGGTCCGGCGGTGTCGCCGGCCGCGGCCTCGGCCTGGCGGGCGAGGAACTTGGCGAGGAGCGTGCCGCGCCCGGGCCTGGCCCGGTAGTACACGGCGTGCCGCGTCACCTCTCCGGGACGGGACCGGGCGGTGTCGCCGTGCGCGGCCACGTGGTGCACGGCCGGCATGGCCGCCCGGGTGAAGAACACCCGTGCCGATTCCGGGTCGTCGAGGTCGCGTTCGACCTCCAGGTACGGGTTGATGGCCTCCTCCACGGCCCGGACCTCGGGCTGCCGGGCCACGTGCCGCAGGGCCTTGGTGAGGTCGCCCTTGACCTCGACCGTGCGCACGACCCGGTTGCCGTGCATGAAGAGGGTGGTGCGGCACAGCCGGGTGGTGTCGTCGACCTTCGCGGACGGCGGGTCGTACTCGGCGAGCAGCTTGGCGACCGCCTCCTCGCTGCCCGGGCGCACGGTGAAGGTCAGCGCGTGCCGCACCAGGTCGTCGCCGAGCCGCGGGGCCTGCTGGACCGCGCCGCCGGTCACCCTCTCGCCGGTCTCCCGCAGCACGTTGAAGCGCATCGAGGAGGTGGTGCGGATGCAGGCGCTCAGCGGGCGGATCTGGTCGATGTGCGCCTCGCTGTTGACCCAGTCGAGGAACTGCGGGGCGCTCGCCCACTCGCTGGTGATGAGCCATTGGGAGGGATTCTCGAACGACTGGCACAGCTGGTCGTTGAGGTGGCCCGGGGTCGCGGCAACATGGTGGCGGATCTGCTCGTAGGCCTCCAGGAACCGCTTCTGGGCGCCGTCGTGCAGGTCGACCAGCATGACGACGCGGAGCCGGGACCCGTCGAAGGCCGACTGCGAGACGCGATCGGGCAGGGTGATGGTCATCTTGCACGCTCCCTTGTGGTGACAACGGCCGCGTTCCGCGCGGGCCTCGTGTCCTTGCGCTGTCGGGTCGGTGGCAGCGGTGCGGGCGTCGGGCCCGCGGATCCGGCGGCAGGCCGGCCCGTCGTCCGGGCACGGGCACTGCTCCTCCTCTAGACAGATCGTTGCCGCAGCCTCCACAGAACGCGACACATGCAGATCAAGCGGGTGAATGACGGCCAGAGTGGGCCGGTCAGCGGGCATAGAAAGCTGCGTCATCCCCCGCCGGAAGGAGCCGAGCAGGCCATGGAAGAGAAATACGACGTCGAGGTACCGGTACTGGTGGTGGGCGGCTCCCTGGTGGGGCTGTCCGCCTCGCTGTTCCTGAGCCGGCACGGGATCAGGCACCTGCTGGTCGAGAAGCACGCCGGGGTGTCCCCCCACCCGCGCGGCCGCGGCATCAACGCCCGGACGATGGAGCTGTTCCGGGTGGCCGGCGCGGAGCCGCACATCCGCCGGGCGGCAGCGGTGCTGGAGGAGAACAAGGGGCTGATCCAGGCCACCTCGCTGACCGGTGGCGACCACCGGTGGCTGGTGGAGAACACCGACCCGGGCGGCGCGCTGGCCAGGTTCAGCCCCACCCGGTGGTGCCTGTGCAGCCAGAACAACATCGAGCCGGTACTGGCCGAGCTCAGCCGGGCGGCGGGCTCCGACGTGCGCTTCTCCACCGAGCTGATCTCGTTCGACCAGGACCCCGAGGGCATCGACGCCGTGGTCAAGGACCGCGACACCGGAGCCCACGTCCGGGTGCGCGCCCAGTACCTGATCGCCGCCGACGGGCCGCGCAGCCCCGTCCGCGAGCAGCTGGGCATCGCCCAGACCGGCAACGGGGACCTGTTCCACAACGTGAGCGTGACCTTCCGCTCGCGCCGGCTGCCCGAGATCCTCGGCGACCTGCGGTTCATCGTCTGCTACCTGGTCAAGCCGGGTGCGGACGGGGCGCTGCTGCCGGTGGACAACGCCGAGAACTGGGTGTTCCACGCCCCGTGGCACCCCGAGGTCGGCGAGACCATGGAGGACTTCACCGACGAGCGCTGCGTCGACCACATCCGGCGTGCCATCGGGGTCCCCGACCTGGACGTGGAGATCGGCGGGAAGGCGGCGTGGCACGCCGCCGAACGGGTGGCGGACCGCTACTCGGCGGGCCGGGTGTTCCTGGTGGGCGACGCCGTGCACGAGATGTCCCCGACCGGGGCGTTCGGCTCCAACACCGGTATCCAGGACGCCCACAACCTGGCCTGGAAGCTCTCGGCGGTGCTGGCGGGCGAGGCCGGGCCGGGCCTGCTGGACACCTACGGGGAGGAGCGGCGCCCGGTGGCGCTGGCCACCAGCGAACGGGCTTCGGCGCGTTCCGTGGAGCACGACCACCCCGGCTACTCGCCGCTGCCCGGCGCGCCCGGCGTGCCCGGCGGGCCGAGCGCCAAGGCCGGCAAGGACAGCCGGATGCTGCCGACGGCGATGGCGTACTGCTACCCGCGTGGGGCTCTGATCGGCGGCGACCCGGAGCGGGAGATCATCCCGGCCGGAATGCTGCTCGACGGATCGCCGGGCACCCGGGCCCCGCACCTGTGGCTGGAGGGGCCGGACGGCCGGATGTCCTCCCTGGACCTCTACGAGCGCTCGTTCACGCTGCTGAGCTCGCCGGGGACGCCGTGGCGGGCCGCCGCCGAGCGGGTGGCCGGGCGGATGTCCGTACGGCTGGCGGGGCCCACCCTGGGCGAGGGCCCGGACGCGGAGCTCCGGACCCCGGACGGGGCCGACTGGGCGGCCCTGCACGGAGTACGGGCCGACGGGGCCGTGCTGGTGCGGCCGGACGGGTACGTGGCGTGGCGGTCCGAGGGGCCGGTCGCCGACCCGGAGGCCGAACTGTCCTCGGTGCTGGACCGGGTGCTGCGGCGCGGCTGACGCGCGCCGCGGTGTGCGGGCCGGGTCGCCGGGCGTCACGCCGCGGTCAGCGGCAGGCCCAGCACCCGGCCCAGCAGGCAGCGTGAGCGACGCCCGGCCGCCGTACGGAACGGCGGCCGGGCGTCGTGTCGTGGCGCCCGCCGTGCTGCCCCGCCTGCTGCTCGGCGTGCAGCGCCAGGGCGAGGCGGCCGGCCGCGCAGGCGGTCAGCACGGCGGTTATGGCGGCGAGTTCCTCGGGTTCGGCGTGGCCGCGCTCTATCCGCAGCAGGGTGGTGCCCGGAAGGTCGTGTCGCATCGGCTCGGCTCCTCGTACGGAGTGCCGGTCGGGCCCTGCCCGACGGCAAGACAGCCCCCAAGCCCCCCTCCCGCGGCGGTCCGGCGGGCGGGGCCGCGGACGCCGGGTGGCGTAGGACGACGCTACGCGCCGCCCTTCGGCGTGTCGCGCGGGAACTCCCCGTGCGGGCGCGTCCGTTCGTGTCACCGCCGGGACGGCGCACGGGCCGTCGGGCCGGCCGGTACGGGGGACCGCTGGGCCGGGCGGGTGACGGCGGACACGCCGGACGGGTGATACGGGACGAACCGGCCGGGTGAACGTCGGGCGAAGCAGCCGGAGGACGGCGGACGAAGCGGCCGGGTGAACGGGGGGGCGAAGCGGCCGGGGGACGGCGTCCGGGGTGCGCCAGGTGACAAATCCCGCCCGCGGCGGGCGCCCGCCCGGCGGGTTCCTCGCATGCTGGCCCGCATGGACTATGCAGAGGCGGAGAAGGAAGCCGCGCGGAAACTGCCCGCGGCGCAGAACTGGAAGGCGCTGTACCGGCATTTCCGGCCGCACCGCTGGACCGTGGCGCTGGGCGCGCTGTTCTCGCTGATCGGTGCGGCGAGCGGGCTGGCGCAGCCCCTCGCCGCGAAGGCCCTGGTCGACCGGCTGGGCCGCGGGGACTCGGTGGCCGGGCTCCTGGTGCTGCTGACGGCTCTGGTGGTGCTGGCGACGGTCATCGACGCCCTCGGCGCGTACGTGCTGGAGCGGACCGGCGAGTCGGTCGTCCTGGCGGCGCGGCGGAGCCTGGTGGGGCGTCTGATGCGACTGCGGCTGCCGGAGGTGGAGCGCTCGCAGCCCGGTGACCTGATGTCCCGGGTGACTGCGGACACCACGCTGCTGCGTGCCGTGACCACCAAGTCGGTGGTGTCCGCCGCGACCGGCGGGATCACCTTCCTGGCGACGGTGGCCCTGATGGCGGCCATGGACCCGGTGCTGCTCGGGGTCACCCTCGGGGTGATCGTGCTGGTCGGCGGGGCCACCGGCGTGGTGTACCCGAAGATCGCGAAGGCTTCGGAGCGGGCGCAGGAGGCGGTCGGTGAGATCTCGACCGTGCTGGAGCGGGCTTTCGGCGCCTTCCGGACCATCAAGGCGTCCGGTGCCGAGGCCCGGGAGACCGAGCGGGTGGAGGCGGCGGCCGAGGACGCCTGGCGGCACGGCGTGACCTCTGCCAAGTGGCAGGCGGTCGCCGGTCCTTCGATCGGCCTGTCGGTCCAGGTGTCCTTCCTGGCGGTGCTGGGCATCGGCGGGGCCCGGGTCGCCTCGGGGACGATCTCGGTGTCCACGCTGATCGCCTTCCTGCTGTTCCTCTTCTACCTGATCGAGCCGATCTCCAAGCTGGCCGAGGCCGCCTCCCAGTACCAGGTGGGATCGGCGGCGCTGGCCCGGATCACGGAGGCCGAGGAGCTGGAGACGGAGCCGGTCGGCGGCGCGGCAGGGCCGGTGCCGGACGCGGGACCGCGGGTTCCGGCGAGCGTGTCCTTCCGGGACGTGCGCTTCGGGTACGGGCCGGACCTGCCGCCGGTGCACCACGGGGTGAGCTTCGAGGTGCCCGGAGCGGGCATGACCGCCTTCGTCGGCCCGTCCGGCGCGGGCAAGACCACCGTCTTCGGGCTGATCGAGCGGTTCTACGAGGCCACCGGCGGGGCGGTGCTCGTCGACGGCCGGGACGTCCGCGACTGGCCGCTGACCGAACTGCGGGCCACCATCGGCTACGTGGAGCAGGACGCCCCGGTGCTGGCCGGCACGCTGCGGGAGAACCTGCTGATGGGCGCGCCGCACGCCACCGAGGAGGAGATCGCGGACGTGCTGCGGCGGTCCCGGCTGGACGGTCTGGTCGGCCGCCTGCCGGACGGGCTGGACACCCGGGTCGGGCACCGCGGGTCCACGCTGTCGGGTGGCGAGCGCCAGCGGGTGGCGATCGCCCGCGCGCTGCTGCGCAAGCCCAGGCTGCTGCTGCTCGACGAGGCCACCTCGCAGCTCGACGCCGTCAACGAGCTCGCGCTGCGGGACGTGGTGGCGGAGGCGGCCCGGGACACCACCGTGCTGGTGGTGGCGCACCGGCTGTCCACGGTGACCCTGGCCGACCGGATCGTGGTCATGGAGGCCGGGCGGGTCCGGGCCACCGGGACCCACGAGGAGCTGGTGGCGGGCGACCCGCTGTACGGGGAGCTGGCCGCGACCCAGTTCCTGGCCGCGGCCGAGGCCCGTCCCGCACCGGCACCGGCGCCGGCGTCGGCGGCTGCGCCGGCGTCGGTATCGGCGTAACGACGCGCCCCGGGCCCGTTGCCCCTCCCCCGGTGCGGGGGCGGGGCAACGGGCCCGGGACCCGGTGACTAGATCACGCGGGCGGTGAAGACCAGGTACTCCCAGTCCATGGCGCCGTTGTTCATGAAGCGCTCCGCGAGCGCGTCGAGTTCCCGGTCGAGGGACTCGGTCTTGGCCGGGTCGGCAGCGTTGTGGTGGTACACGGCGATGGTGGGCCCGTAGCAGTTCTTGAAGAACTCGCGGAACTCGTGCGGCCGCTCGAAGCGGTCGACCCGGACGGTCCGGGTGCGGGCCTCCACTTCGGTGATCCTGTCGCCGAACAGCTCCCGTACGTGCGCCTCGTCGCCCCACAGCGGCGGCGGCTGCGACCCCGGCGGGGGCGGGGGCGCGAACGGCTTCAGGGCGGCGAACATCTGGCCGATGAACCCCTGGGGGGTCCAGTTGGCCAGGCCGATCCGGCCGCCGGTGCGGCAGACGCGGACCAGTTCGTCGGCGGTGGCCTGGTGGTGCGGGGCGAACATCACGCCCACGCAGGACATAACCGTGTCGAAGTCGCCGTCGGCGTAGGGCAGGGCTTCGGCGTCGCCCTCCTCCCACTCCAGCTCCAGGCCCTGTTCCCGGGCGAGCTGGCGGCCGACGTCCAGCAGTTCGGGGGTGAGGTCGGAGGCGACGACATGGGCTCCGGCCCGCGCCGCGGGGATGGCCGCGTTGCCGGAACCGGCCGCGACGTCGAGCACCCGCTGGCCGCTGGTCACCCCGCAGGCACGGGTCAGCACCTCGCCCAGTTCGGGGATGAGCCGCGACGCCACCGCGGGGTAGTCGCCCAGGGCCCACATCTGCCGGTGCTTGGTCTTCACAGCGCGGTCGGCAGCGGCCGCGTCACTCGCCTCGGTCATGCTTCCGAGCATGCACCGGGGGTCCGGGGGGCGCGCGCCCAGGCCCGCCCGCGGGTGAACCCGGCCGGGCCCGGCACTCCCCTCCCCCTTCGTCAGCCCAGCCGACCCGCTCCCCGGGAGGGGATCGCTTCGAGGACCGACGGGGTGCGGTGGCCTGCCCGGTGGAAGGCGGTGGTGACGGCGTCGGTGACCGTGCGGGCCAGGCGGTCGTGGACGAGGACGATCACGGAGCCGCCGAAGCCGCCGCCGGTCATGCGGGCGCCGAGTGCCCCGGCGGCCAGCGCGGTGTCCACCACGAGGTCGGTCTCCGCGCAGGAGATCCGGTAGTCGTCGCGGAGCGAGGCGTGGCCGGCGGTGAGCAGCGGGCCCAGGCCCTCGGTGTCCTCCGCCTCCAGGTGGGCGACGGTCCGGGTGACGCGTTCGTTCTCGGTGACCACGTGGCGGACCAGCGGGACGAGTGCGGCGGGCAGGCCGGCCAGTGCCGCGTCCAGGTCGGCCGCGGCCAGGTCGCGGAGGGCGGGCAGGCCGAGGAGGGCGGCCGCGCGTTCGCACCCGGCGCGCAGGGCGGCGTACGCGCCGTCGCCGAGGTCGTGCTTGACCCTGGTGTCGACGACCAGGAGGCGCAGGCCGTCCGCGGCGAGGCCGAAGGGGACCAGCCGGTGTTCGAGGGTGCGGCAGTCCAGGTGCAGGGCGGTGGCCTCGGCGCTGCAGAGGGAGGCCATCTGGTCCATGATCCCGCACGGCACCCCGGCGAAGGCGTGCTCGGCCCGCTGGGCGGTCCGGGCCAGTTCGGGGCGGGGCAGGCCCAGCCCGTACAGGTCGTCGTACGCGACCGCGACGGCGCACTCCAGGGCGGCGGAGGAGGACAGTCCGGCGCCGCTCGGGACGGTGGAGTCGATGTGCAGGTCGGCGCCGCCGCCCACGTCGTGACCGGCCTCGGCCAGCGCCCAGACCACCCCGGCCGGGTAGCGGGTCCAGCCGGTGGCGGCGCCGGGGGCGAGGCCGGAGAGGGGGAGCTCGGCGATCCGGCCGTCGCCCTGGGCGCTGTGCAGCCGCAGCAGGCCGTCGGTGCGGCGGCGGGCGGCGACCAGGGTGGTCCGGGGCAGGGCCATCGGCAGGCAGAAGCCGTCGTTGTAGTCGGTGTGTTCGCCGATCAGGTTGACCCGGCCGGGGGCCGACCAGACGCCTTCCGGTGCCGTGCCGTAGAGCTGCCGGAACGCCGCTTCCACGGTGTGGGTCCGGCTGTTCACCGGACCTCCCGCAGCCGCCGGGCGGCGTCCTCGGGGGCCACGTCGTTCATGAACGCCTCCATGCCGGATTCGGTGCCCGCCGGGTACTTGAGCTTGCCGGGGGCCCGCCGCACCGTGAACAGCTCCAGGTGCAGGGCGAGTTCCTCGCCGCCGCGGGACGGCGCCTGGTGCCAGGCGGAGACGTACGGGGTGGGTTCGGGGAGGCCGAAGAGCCGGTCGAAGCGGCCCAGCAGGTCGAGGTAGAGGGCGGGGAACTCGTCCCGTTCGGCCTCGGTGAGCCGGGTCAGGTCGGGCACCCGGCGGTGCGGGTACAGGTGCACCTCGTAGGGCCAGCGGGCGGCGTGGGGCACGAAGGCCGTCCAGTGCTCGCCTGCCAGGACCAGGCGTTCGGCGGCGGCGCGGGCCCGGGCCAGCAGGTCCTCGAAGAGGTTGCGGCCGGTGGCGGTGCGGTGCGCGGCCGCGGCGGCGGTCATCTTGGCGGTGCGCGGGGTGGTGAAGGGGAGGGCGTAGATCTGGCCGTGCGGGTGCGGGAGGGTGACCCCGATCTCGGCGCCGCGGTTCTCGAAGCAGTACACCTGCTCGACGCCGGGGAGGGCGGACAG
The DNA here is from genome assembly GCF_040684755.1 of Streptomyces sp. NPDC089799. NCBI lineage: Bacteria > Bacillati > Actinomycetota > Actinomycetes > Kitasatosporales > Streptomycetaceae > Streptomyces > Streptomyces sp. NPDC089799. The sequence continues at coordinate 191,940 of NZ_JBFBGR010000005.1, forward strand.
TTCGGCGGTGCGGTCGGTCCAGGCGTCCAGGACGAGCCGGGCCCGGGCCGGGGTGAGGTCGGCGAATCCGGCGTCGTGCTCGGGCGTGAAGCAGACGACCTCACAGCGGCCCGTATCGCCCGCGAGGGAGGGGAAGCGGTTCTCGAACACCGCGACCTCGTAGTCGGTGGCCGGGATCTCGCCGGTGTGGCCGTCCCGGGCGGGGCAGAGCGGGCACACGTCGGCGGGCGGGAGGTGGGTGCGGGTCTGCCGGTGGGCGGCGATGGTGATCCAGTCGCCGGTCGCCTCGTCCCGGCGGAGCTCGGACCGGCTCTCGACCGGGGTGAGCGGGCGCGGATCGGGCACGTCGCGCACGGCGCCGCTCCCGTCGGCGTCGTAGTAGATCAGCTCACGACCGTCGGCGAGTTCCGTGATGCTCTTCTTCACCCGCCAAGAGTAAGCACGCGCCCCTCGGACCAGAGCCCCTCACGCCCCACGAGCTGCCGTCGGCCTCATGGCCACACGTCCGTCACCTTGGCCTGGCGGACCTCACTGCTGCCGGCTGCGGTGAGCGCCACCGTATTGAGGGGGTGCGAGGTGTCGAGTTCGCCCCAGGCGTCGGCGACCACCTGGGACCCGGCCTGACAGGTGGCCCCGCTGACGCGTGCCGTGACCTTGAACGGCGGGACCAGCCCTCCGTCCTCTGCGAAGAGCCGGGTGAAGTGGACCTGCGTCGGCCGGACGGGTTCCGGGGCCGAACAACTGTCGGCGACCAGTTGGGTCACCACCCCGACGATCGCCACGACGAGGATGCCCAGCAGCTTCATCCGCTCGAATGCCTGCCGTCACGCGGCCGCATCACCTGCCCGGCGCCCGGATGAACCCGGTGTCAGCCCTGCTCGGGGCTCATCGACGGGGGGTCGGTGTGCCGGCGCCGGTCGTCCTGCACGTCGATGCGGGCCTCGGTGCGGTGGGCGCGCTCGATGTAGTCGCGGACGACCGCCTCCACCGCGTCCTGGGGCGAACCCACGCCCGCGAGCACCATCACCTCCACCACCAGCTCGGCGTCCAGGCTGATGCTGACCTTGGCCATGGCTCCCCCTCCGGCCCGCACGGCGTCCGTTCCTGACGGGACTGTAGTCGGCGGCGCCGCGGGGACGCCCTTATTGGGTGGATCCGCCTTCCCGCCGTACCTAGAGTGACCGGGCACGTCTTCACCCCATGGATCCGGTCCCGCGGATCCGCTCCACGGACAGGTCAGCAGGTCATCATGCGTACGCACTATCCCCGCACGCCGCACCTGCCCTGGTCGCCGGGGGCCACGTCCGACGACGTGCGGGCCGGGGACCTGGCCGGGTTCGCCGGGCGCGAGGTCGTGGTCACCGAGAAGCTCGACGGGGAGAACACCACGCTCTACGCGGACGGGCTGCACGCCCGGTCGCTCGACTCCGGGCACCATCCGTCGCGGGCCTGGGTGAAGGGCCTTCAGGGCCGGATCGGCGACCGCATCCCGGACGGCTGGCGGGTGTGCGGGGAGAACATGTACGCCCGGCACTCGCTCCCCTACGAGGACCTCGACAGCTGGTTCTACGGGTTCTCGGTGTGGGACGGCACCGGCCGCTGCCTCGGCTGGGACGCCACCGTGCGGTTCCTGCGGGCGCTGGGGGTGCCGGTGCCGCGGGTGCTGTGGCGCGGTGTGTTCGACGAACGGGCCCTGCGCAGGCTCCGGTTGGACACGGCCCGGCAGGAGGGGTACGTCGTCCGGACCGTCGAGGGCTTCGGGCAGGCGGAGTTCGGGCGGCGGGTGGCCAAGTGGGTGCGGACCGGGCACGTGCGGACCGACACGCACTGGATGCACGCCGCCGTGGTCGAGAACGGGCTGGGGCCGGCCGCGGCACTGTGGGCGGTACGGTCCGGGGCCGAGCCCGATCCGGAGGCGCTGCTCGCGGCGGTGGGGCGGCGGGGACCGGGGGCCCGTTCCGCCGGGACCGCCGCTACCGCCTGCTCCTCCGGTGCCGCCGGTGCCGCCCGCTCCGCCGGTGCGGCCGCAGCCGTGGGTGCCGCGGGTGCCGCCGGCTCCCCCGGTGTCGCGGCCATGGACGCCGCCGGACGGGGAGCCGTCGTACGGGATGCCGTCGTACGTGATGCCGCCGGGCGGCTCGATCTGCTGGGGCGGACCGGGGACGACCGGCTGGCCGGCGTACTGGCGGCCGTACTGCACGACCGCCCCCGCGGCACCCTCGCGGCCTCGCTGGCCGGGCCGCTCGGGCTGCCCCTGGCACGGCGGGTGGCCGACCTGGTCGGGCTGTACCCGCTCCTGCAGCGGCCGTTCGCCGACGAGGAGCGCCGGGGCGGGCTGCTCCGGCTGTCCGCCGCCGCCGACCTCGGCGTCCTGCACGCGGTGTCCGGCGCCGTACTGGCCGCGGCTGCGGACGGTGACCCGGAGACGGCCGCCGCGCGGGAGCGGCTCGACTGGTCGGCCCTGTACGCGGAGGACGAGGGGCTGCTGGACGGGCCGCCGCTGGAACCCCTGCGGGCCGGGCTGCGCGAGGCCCTGGCGGAGCTGGCGCAACGGGACCCCGACGCGGCCGACCGGTGCTGGGCCGAGGCCCGGGAGGCGTACGCCCGCGGCGGGATCCGGACCGCGGGGGAGGCGGTCGCGGCCACCTGGCGCCGGCGGGACGGGGCCTTCCCCAGGCTGGTGCAGCTGGTGGGCCCCTCGGGCAGCGGCAAGAGCACGGTGGCGCGCGGCCTGCCGGGCATCGATGCGTACGTGTCCCTGGACGACCTGCGCTCGGCCCGCGGAGACCGCGCAGACCAGCGGGCCAACGCGGAGGTGCTGCGGGCCGGCCTGGACCGGCTGGACGGCGCCCTGGCCCGCGGGGGCACGGTGGTGTGGGACGCCACCTCGCTCAACGAACGCCAGCGCGGCCTGGTGCTCGGGGTGGCGCGGCGCCGGGACGCCCTGGTCACCCAGGTCGTGATGGTGGTGGACGAGGACGAACTGGTGCGGCGCAACGGCATCCGGCCGCACCCGGTCCCGCCGGAGGTGCTGGCGGGGCAGCTGCGCCGGTTCAGCCCGCCGTACCCGGGCCGGGCGCACCGCACCTGGTACGCCGGCCCGGACGGCCGGGTCGCGGACCGGGCCGGCGGACTGGCCGACCCGGCGGGCCCGGGTCCGGCCCGGTCGGCGGAGACGGACGGCACACGGCACGATCGGGGCGTGAGGAACTGATGCGAACCAGCGAGGAGATCTACCACCAGGTGCGCTGGGATCCGCGCTTCGATCCGGCGCGGTTCGTGCTGGGCCTGCACCAGCGCGGCGCGGAGCCCAAGCGGGTGCCGCTGCCCTCGTTCGTGCCGGGCGGCGAGATCCCCTGGCACCGGGTGCTGTTCGTGGAGGCGGACGGGCAGCTGGTGTGGGACCGGGCCAGCGGCCTGGACGTGGTGGGCCGGTCGGACGCCGGACGGGTCCGGGAGCCGCTGCGGCTGCCCGCGCCGTTCTTCACCGCGCGGACCCCGTACGCCTTCGACCCGGCGGCCGGGCAGTGGGCCCCGGCGCCCGCACCGAGCGCCTCCTCCCCCGCGGCCTCCGCCTCCGCCTCCGGCGCCCGCTCGCTGCGGGTGCTGACCTGGAACACCCTGTGGGACCGGTACGACGCCGACCGGATCGACACCGCCGCGCGCCGGCCCCGGCTGCTGGCCGCCCTGGCGGCCGCCGACGCCGACGTCATCGCCCTGCAGGAGGTGGAACCGGACCTGCTGGACATGCTGTTGGCCGCGGACTGGGTCCGGGCCGGCTACACCCTCGGCACCCATCCGGCCGGCGCGGACGTGGCCGACAGCGGCGTGCTGCTGCTCAGCAGGCTCCCGGTGAAGGAGGCCGGCGGGCACCGGCTGGGCCCGCACAAGGCCGTCGCCGCGATCGCGGTGGAGACCGGCGGCGGGCCCGTGGTGGTGGCCGCGGCCCACCTCAGCAGCGACCACTCCGAGGACGGGGCGGGCCGGCGGGCCGCCGAACTGGCCCGGCTGGCCGAGGGGCTGGGCGCGGTCGGCACCGAACTCGTCCTCGTCGGCGACTTCAACGACGGCCGGGAGGGCCCCGAGGGTCCGGCGGGGCGGCTCGGGATGCGGGACGCCTGGACGGAGACGCACGGTCCGGCCGACCGCACGCCCACCTTCGACCCGGCGGTGAACCCGCTCGCCGCGGTGTCCTCGCTGACCGGACGGGCCGCACGGCTGGACCGGATCCTGCTGCGGGGCACCGCGCGGGTGGCGGGCGCCGGGCTGCTGGGCGACGTACCGGACCGGGACGGCCTGTTCGTCTCGGACCACTACGGGGTCCGGGCCGACCTGTCGCTCGACGCGACGGGACCGGTGCCGGCCGCCGGAACGGAGGGGACGGGAGGCACGGAGGTCCTGGACGTTCCGGGGACGGCGCGCACGGCCCTGGCCTGGCTGCCGCCGGCCGGCGTGTGGCCCGCCGTCCAGGAACTGCGGCGGGCGTACGACCCCCAGGTCGACCGCTGGCCGCCGCACGTCAGCCTGCTCTTCGGCTTCGTACCGGAATCGGAGTTCGACCGGGCGGTGCCGCTGGTCTCGGCGGTGGCCGCGGCGGCGGACGGCTTCCCGGTGCGATGGGCGGGGGTGCACACCTTCGGTCACCGCGAGGACGCCACGGTCTGGCTGGACCCCACCGGCGCCGGCGAGGCGCCCTGGCAGGAGCTGCGGGCGGCCCTGGCGGCCCGCTTCCCCCGCTGCCGCGGCCGGGCGCCCGGCTTCACCCCGCACCTGTCACTGGGCCGTACGCCGGACTGGCAGCGGGCCGCCGCCGACTGCGCGGAACGGCTCGCCGGGCTGCCGCCGGCCCGGGCCGGCGAACTGGTCCTGCTGTCCCGGCGCGGGACCGAGCCGATGCGCGTCCGCGCCAGAGTGGCCCTGGGCACGGGCGAGGTCCGCTGGACACCGGAGGCGGCCACGGACGCCGTGGCCGCCACGGACGCCGCGGAGTACGTGGACGCCACGGAAGTCGTGGATGCCACGGACGGGGCACACACCGGGGACGGCGCGCACATCACGGACGGCACGGACGGCGCGCACATCGGGGACGTCACGGACCCGGTGGACGGCCCCGGGGAAGCCGAGGCCCTGCTCGTGGACACCGTCACGGCACGGGTCGCGGCGGCGCTGGGCGACGGGGCCGTGGAGGTGGCCGGGTCGAGGCGGATGGGGTGCTCGCTGCCCGGCGCGGACCTGGACCTCGTGGCGGCGCTGCCGGGCGCCGCGGACAGCGGCTCGGCCGGAGCCCGGATCGCCGCCGCGCTGCCCGAGGCGGACCGGCTGCGGCAGGTACGCGGCGCCCGGGTGCCGGGGCTGCGTTTCGCCGTGGGCGGGCTGGCCGTGGACCTGGTCCTGGTCGGCACCGGTGCCGTGGACCCGGCCCGGGCCCTGGCGGACCGGGCCGGGCTGGGCGAGGCCGCGGCGGTCGCGCTCAGCGCGCTCTCCGACGCGGACGCCGTCCGCGCGGCGGTGGCCGGCCGGGCACCCGCCTTCGAGCGGCTGGCCCGCCGGGTCAAGGGCTGGGCTCGGGTACGCGGCCTGGACTCGGCCCCGCACGGCGGGCTGCCGGGACTGGCCTGGTCGGTCCTGGCGGCCCGTACGGTCCTGGAGACGGATCCGGCCACACACGGCGAGGGCGAGGCCCTGCTGCGGGAGTTCTTCGCCCGCTGGGCGGCCTGGGACTGGCGCCGCCCGGTCGTCCTCACCGGCACGCCGCGAACCGGAGCTCCCGGACCCGGGACGCCGTATCCCGACGCCCCGGTGACGGTGCTCACCCCCACGCCCCCGGTGCGCAGCTGCACCGCCCAAGTCGGACCCGGCTTCCGGGACCTGCTGGTGCAGGAGCTCTACCAGGCGTGGGAGGCGCTGGAGAACGGCAGCCCCGGCGAGCTGTCGGCGCCGCCGCCGCTCCACCGCCGGCACGCCGCCTGGGCCGTGGTGACCGTACGGGCGGCCGGCCCGGCCGAGCACGACGAACTGCTGGGCCGGGTACGGGGGCGCACCCGCGCCCTGCTGACCGCCCTGGAGGAAGCGGGCGTGCCGGACGCGCACGCCTGGCCCCGCCCGTACCGGACCGGGCCGGTCTCCTCCCGCTTCGCGATCGGCCTGGGCCGCACCCCGCCGACGGAGTCCGCCCTCACCGCCCTCGCCGCGGCCTGGTCCGGGGACCTGCGTGGTGTGGACGTCAGCCGGGTCGCCGGCGGCGACCTCCCCTCGCTGCGGTAGGGGTGGCCGCCGGGCGGCACGTCAGGGCCGGGCCGCGACGGCCTCGACCTCGAACAGCACGTCGGGCGCGGCCAGGGCCGCCACACCGATGAGGGTCTGCACGGGCGGCTTCGCGCCCCAACCCTCCTGTACGGCCGCGGCGATCGGCCCGAGCTTGCTCATGTCGTGGTCCACCACGTACGTCCTGAGCCGGACGACGTGGCCGAGGTCGAGCCCGTGCGCGGCGAGGGCGACGCCGATGTTGCGGAACGTCTGCTCCACCTGCTCGCCGAAGTCGGCCGAGACGACCGCGCCGTCCGGGCCCGATCCGTACTGACCCGCGATCAGCACCAGGTCCGTGCCCGCGGGCACGGCGACGGTGTGGCTGTAGCCGAACGGAACGGGGTCGTGCAGGCCGTCCGGGTTGACGATGTCGTGTGCCATGGGAGTCACCTCTCGTGTGCGGAGCGCTCGCCCCGGCGATGCGCCCGTGTCCACGCGGCGCCCGCCCCTGCGGTGCGCTCGCGTCGTGATGAAGCCTCGCAACCAATCACGACACCCTGTGTCGTGTATTCCGCTAGCGTTCGCAGGTGCGCGCCGATCGGTTGGTTTCGCTGGTACTGCTGCTGCGGCAGCACGGCCGGATGTCCGGGGCCGCCCTGGCCCGTGAGCTGGAGGTGTCCACCCGCACCGTGCTGCGCGACATCGAGGCCCTGTCCGCGGCCGGTGTGCCGGTCTACGCCGAACGCGGCCGGCACGGCGGCTTCTCGTTGCTGCCCGGCTTCCGGACCGAGCTCACCGGGCTGAACCACGACGAGGCACTCGCCCTGGTGATCGCCGGATCACGGCGCGGCGCCCAGGTGTTCGGCCTCGGCCCGGCGCTCGCCTCGGCCATGCGCAAGGTGGTCGACGCGCTGCCCGAGAGCTACCGGGCCACCGCGGCCGGCGCGGCCCGGCGGCTGCTCATCGACCCGGAGACCGACCTCCTCGCGCGCCGGCGGGCCGCCGAGGAGGTGCCCGACGCGATCGCGGCCGCGGTACGGCGCGCGGTGTTCGCCGGGCACCGGCTGCGGATCCACTACGCGGCCGTGGACCGGGCCCCGCAGTGGCGGACGGTGGACCCGATCGGCCTGGTCACCGTCCGCGACCAGGGCTATCTGCTGGCCACGCGGTCCGGCGAGGACCGCACCTACCGGCTGTCCCGGATCCTGGCCGCCGAGGAACTGCCCGAACCGGCCCGGCGGCCGGACCGCGTCGATCTGGACCGGGCCTGGCAGGACCGCAGCGCCCGGTTCCGGGCCGGCGGCGAACAGGTCACCGTGCTGGTACGGATCGACCCGGCGCGGCGGGAGGAGTTGGCGGGCACCGCGCTGGCCGTGCTCGCCGAGGAAGCGGACGCGGAGGGCCGGCTGCGGCTGGAGGCCACCTTCCAGGACGCGCGGCACGCGGAATGGGCGCTGTGGCAGCTCGGGACCGACGTGGAGGCCCTGGCCCCGCAGTGGTTGCGGGACTCCCTGCACCGACGCGCCGCCGCGATCGCCGAGCGCTACGGCACGCCGTCCTGAGCGCGGGCGGTACGCCGCCGGCCGCCGTGTGGGGTCGCACCGGCCCCGGACCGGTGCGGGCCCGGCGGGGGCGCCCGGGCGCGGGTGGCAGGATGGGCATATGCCCGGTCATGGTGAGCCCTGGTCCCCCGCAGCCTCCGCGGAAGCGGACTGGCTGGGCGGACTCGGCGAAGACGACGGAATCCCCGGCTTCCCCGTACCCGGCCGCCCCGACGCCGCCTGGGTGCTGCACGCCATGTACGAGAGCGAGATCGGCCCCGGCGTGGTCTCCCACGACGAGCTGCTGCGTGCCGACATAGCGGCCGGCGACATCGAGATCCCGCTCGGCGTCGGCGGCGTGGACTTCAGCCGGCTCCCGCACGGCGTCGCCACCGGTGCCCGGCTCGGCCGGTCCGAGCGGCCCGGGCCCGGCTGGCGGCGGCTGCGCTGGTCCGAGCTGGCCGCCCGTACCGGCGCTCCCGTGGTCGCGGACGGCATGCCGCCCTCGCACCGCAGCGCGCCCGACGCCGCCCTCGAGGACGGCAGCTGGCCGGCCGGCATCCGGCCGCCCACCGAGGGCGGGCTGGACCGGCCCACCTGGGACCGCCTGGTGGAGCTGCTCGTCGCACACGGCCCGGACGGCGCGGGCACCCGCTGCTTCGCCTACTTCTGCCCGTTCCTGACCAATCAGTGGGAGGACATCCGGGCGCACCGGGTGGTGACCGGCCGGCTCGGCGACGCGCACGCCCTGTACGACTTCCCCGGCATGGCCGGCACCCCGTCCAACCTCTGGCCCGCCGACCGGTCCTGGGTCACCTACACCGACTGGGACCTGTGGGGCACCAAGGTCGCCGGTCCGCGCGCCCTGGTCACCGCGCTCGTCGAGGATCCCGAGATCGAGGCCGTACGGCTGCCCTGGGACGCCTGACCCCGTTCACGGACCCGCCGCAAGCCGGGCAAACCCGGGCTGATATTCCTGGAGGGTGACCGGAGACATCGCGGCAACCCCGCACACCCCCGCAGCACCGCGTCGTACCGACACGATCGAGTCGCTGATGGCGCGCTTCCCGCTGGTCCCGCGCGAGGCCGTGATCAAGGAGGACCTGCTGCGCGGCGGCATCGCCTTCGACGAATCCGCGCTCAGCGACAACGAGTCGGGCGAGGTCAAGCCGAAGTCGTACTTCATCTTCTCCTTCGACCACCGCACCCTGCCCGAGCTCGGCGCGGCCGCCCTGCGCCGCCCGCCGGAGGAGATCGTGCTCACCGGCGGCCCGTACGACCTGCGCCGGACCGTGGTCTCGGTGCGGGTCAACCCCGCCTCCCCGTACCGGGTCGCGGCGGGCGAGGACGGCGTGCTCGGGCTGTGGCTGGACGGCGCCCGGATCGCGGACGTCGGGGTGCCCCCGATGCCCGAGTACTACCGGCACAAGCTCAGCAACGGGAAGTCCGTGATGGAGGTGGCGCCCACCATCCAGTGGGGCTACCTGATCTACCTGACGGTGTTCCGGGTCTGCCAGTACTTCGGCGCGAAGAGCGAGTGCCAGTACTGCGACATCAACCACAACTGGCGCCAGCACAAGGCGGCCGGCCGCCCTTACACCGGGGTCAAGCAGCTCGACGAGATCCTCGAAGCCCTGGAGATCATCGACAAGTACGACACCGCGAAGGCATCCAAGGCCTACACCCTCACCGGCGGGGCCATCACCTCGCAGGTCGGCGGCAAGGACGAGGCGGACTTCTACGGCCAGTACGCGAAGGCCATCGAGGAGCGCTTCCCCGGCCGCTGGACCGGCAAGGTGGTCGCGCAGGCGCTGCCCCGCGAGGACGTGCAGCGGTTCTACGACTACGGCATCCGGATCTACCACCCCAACTTCGAGATCTGGGACAAGCGGCTGTTCGAGCTGTACTGCCCGGGCAAGGAGGAGTACATCGGCCGCGCCGAGTGGCACCGGCGGATCCTGGAGTCCGCGGAGGTGTTCGGCCCGCGCAACGTGATCCCCAACTTCGTGGCGGGCGTGGAGATGGCCGAGCCGCACGGGTTCCGGTCGGTGAACGAGGCGATCGCATCGACCACCGAGGGCCTGCGCTACTTCATGTCGCACGGGATCACCCCGCGGTTCACCACCTGGTGCCCGGAGCCCACCACCCCGCTGGGCAAGGCCAATCCGGAGGGCGCTCCGCTGGAGTACCACATCCGGCTGCTGGAGGCCTACCAGGCGACGATGGCCGAGTTCGGGCTGAGCTCCCCGCCCGGGTACGGCCCGGCCGGTGCGGGCCGGGCCGTGTTCTCGGTCAGTTCCTTCATGGACACCCTGCCCGCCAACGACGAGTAGGCGACCGGACGGGCGGACGGGTCGCAGGGCGCGGAGGTCCCCTCACTCGTACTCGGTGCCGCCCTTGCGGGTGAGGTAGGCCGGGCTGACCGCCTTCGCGATGGCCCGTCCGCCGGTCACCGGGCTGTACCGCTCGGTGGCCGACCGGACCACCACGCCCTCGCGGAGGTGCAGTCCGCGGCCGGAGACCGTCTCCCGTCCGGTCGCGAGGTCCAGCACGACGGCGGGGTCGTACGGTCCCTCGTACAGCCGGGGCACCAGCGGCAGTTCACCGTCGAGCAGGTCGGCGAGCTCGGCCTGGTCCAGCCAGCGGACCCGGCCGCCGATCTCGGCGGAGACGTCGAAGACGGCGTAACCGGGCCCCGTGGTGCGGGCGTCGGAGCCGTACACCAGGTCCTGGACGCCCGCTCCGAACACCTCTCCGAAGATCCCCACCCGGGTGGCACCGAGGCGCGCGGCCAGCCGGGCGGCGGCCTCGGGGACGCCGTGCGCGCGGACCGCCCGCCAGTAGAGGTTGCGGTCGTCCTCCTTCAGGGCCAGGCCCTTCGCCCCGAAGCCCTTGGAGGAGACCTGCACCCGTCCGTCCGCGGCGGAGAGGGTCAGCAGGCAGGCCGTGCCGTGGAGCTTCTCGGTGAGGTTCACCGGCTCGCCCGGCTCGAAGACGTGCGGGTAGCGCTGGAGGTTCTCGATGTCGACCCAGGGCAGCAGGTCGGGGGCGGACTCCACCTCGCCGTTCATGGTGGTGGGGACCGGGGGCACCCATTTGGTGATGCCGAGCAGGTCCGCGAAGTCGGTGCCGTCCTCCGCGGCGGCCTTCAGGTCGGTGCCGTCGAGGACGCGCGGCAGGCAGACCAGTCCCTGGGAGAGTTCGCCGCGCAGCCGGACCGCCTTGACCCGGTTGGCCGCGCTGCCGGCGAGCCGGCCGGTGAGCCCGAGCTCCTCGATCAGTCCGTCGGGCAGGACGGCCTGTTCGGGGATGTAGAGGGCGATGTCCCCGGTGCGGTGGCGGCCCTTGGCGACGACGGCGCGGTAGAGGCCGACCTGGGCCAGTTCGAGGGCGTCGGCATTGGGGTGCTCGTGGACGGTCAGGACTTCGGCGGTGACTCTCAGGGTCGACATGCACCCACTCTCACCGGCCGATTTCCGCTGGTCGAAGGGTTTTCCGCTCTGCTATGAATCGTACGTGGGTCCCCGAGCCCGCCCCAACACCCGAGGAGCAGCAGCCGATGCGACGTCCCGTCACCCTGGTCACCGGCGGCAGCCGCGGCATCGGCGCGGCCACCTGCGTACGCCTGGCCGCCGACGGGCACGACCTGGTCCTCGGGTACGTCCGGGACCGCGCGGCGGCGGAGGCCACCGCGGAAGCCGTACGGGCGGCCGGCGCGCGGTGCCTGACGGTCCGGGCGGACACCTCCGTGGAGGCGGACGTGGAACGGCTCTTCGACCGGGCCGCAGAGGGAGTCGGGCCGGTGACCGGGCTGGTCAACAACGCCGGAGTGACCGGGCCGCTGGGCCCGCTGGCCGGGGCCCGGACGGAAGACCTGCGGCGGGTGGTGGAGGTGAACCTCCTCGGGTACCTGCTGTGCTGCCGGCGGGCGGCCCGGGACATGACGGCCACGGGCGGCGGTGCGATCGTCAACCTGTCCTCGGCGGCGGCCACCCTGGGCAGTCCCGGCGACTACGTGCACTACGCGGCCACCAAGGCCGCGACGGACGCCCTGACGGTGGGGCTGGCCAAGGAACTCGGCCCGTCCGGCATCCGGGTCAACGCGGTCGCCCCCGGGATCATCGAGACGGACATGCACGCGGCGATGGGCGACCCCGACCGGCCCGCCAGGGCGGCCGCCTCCATCCCGCTGGGGCGGCCCGGCGCGCCCGGGGAGATCGCCGCGGCGGTCGCCTGGCTGCTGTCCCCGGACGCCTCGTACACGACGGGGACGGTGCTCCGGGTCTCCGGAGGCCGCTGAACCGGCCTACGGCGGCCAGGGCGCGGACATCCGGCCGGGCCGCGCCGCCGGGGGGCGCGCAGGGCTCAGGGGCCGCCGAGGGCCTTGCGGGTGGCGGGGCCGAAGACGCCGGAGGGGTCGTCGTGCAGATCGCGGTCCCGCTGGAACTGGCGTACTCCGCGCTGGGTGTCCTTGTCGTAGACGCCGGTGGCGGAGACGTAGGTGAACCCCTGGCCGAACAGCAGCTGCTGGAGGGAGCTCACCTCCGCCCCGGTGGCCCCGAGCCGGAGGGTGCCGGACGCCTCCGGCGGGCCGGGGCGGGACGCCTTGGGCTTCGCCGGGGGCGAGGCCGTGCCGCCGGCGCTGCCCCCGGGTGAGGGGGCGGAGGCCGATGGCGGGGTGGTGGTGGGCGTTGCGGTGGCGGTGGGTGTGGCGGTGGGCCCGCCGGACGGCCCGGCCTCGGGGGACGAGCCGCCGGCGCGGCCGCCCGGCAGGCCGGGGAGGCGGCTCACCGGCAGCGAGCCGTCGGCCTCCGTCCGCCGGGGCTCCGCCTCCGGGGCGCGCAGCAGGAGCGCGAGACCCGCCACCCCGGCGAGCCCGGCCAGGCCGACGAGCACCAGCCGGGTCCGGCGGGTGCGCCGTACGGCGGCCTTCCGGCTCTCCGCCCGGCCCCCGGTTCCGGCGGTGCCGGACCGGAGCCGGGTCGTGTGCCGGCCGTCCTCGGGCGCCGCCGCGGGTTCCGTCGGCCATGGCGCGGCGGCCCTGGGGCCGTCCCCGGCCACGTACCCGTACGCGTACGAGTCATCGCGGTCGTACGCGCGGCCGTGGTCATGGGCGTCCGCGTGGTCGCCGTGGTCGTGGCCGTCCGCGTCGTCGCCGTGGGCGGGGTCGTGCCCCGGTACGACGGCGGGTGCGGGGAAGGGGTCCGGGCCGGAGAGCGGACCGGGCCAGGGCACCGGCCACGGTTCCCCCACGGCATCCACGGCGGGCGGCCGGTCCGCTTCCGGTTCCGGCCGGACCGAGGCCGGTGCGTACGGGCGCACGAGAGGGCCGTCGGGCTTGACGGCTCCGGTCTCGTCACGTTGCTGGGACACGGAGCCGCACTCTTGCGCACACCGGGGCCAAGGTCAAACCCGCGCCGGGTCCTCACCCTGGAGGGTGTCCCGATTCCTGCCGACCTGGGCGGACTCCACCCTTCCGCTCCGTGCGCGCCGGGTGACCAGGATGGTGACGGCGGCGAGCAGGGTGAGGACGGCGCCGGACGCCGGGGCGGCCGCGACCGCGATCCCGTCGACCGCGAACCCTCCGATCACCGCGCCGACGGCGATGGCCAGGCAGAACATGGCCACCATCAGCGAGGAGGCGGCCTCGGCGGCTTCCGGGGCGGTCTGGTTCATCCAGTTCTGCACGCTGACCGAGACGCCGCCGAAGGCCAGGCCCCACAGCACCACCAGCGCTCCCCCGGCCACCGGGTTGGCCAGCAGGGCCAGCAGCGGCAGGACGGCGGTCAGCGCCAGGCTGATCACCAGCAGGGTCCGGCGGGCCTCACGGGGCCCGGACAGGAAGTTGCCCGCCAGGCCCGCGAGGCCGTAGCCCAGCAGCAGCGGACTGATCACTCCGACCGCGACGCCGGAGACGTCCTGAAGCACCGGCCGGACGAACGTGTAGGCCGTGAACTGCCCGGTGACCAACAGGAAGGTGACGATGACGCCGGCCCGGACGCCCGCGTGACGGCGCAGCAGGGAGGGCAGTTCGGCGAAGGTGACCGCCCGGCGGGGCGGCAGCGCGGGCAGCAGCAGGGCCAGAGCGAGCAGGGTCAGCAGGGCCAGCCCGCCGACGGCGGCGAAGGCGGCCCGCCAGCCGCTGACGTCACCGATCAGGGTGCCGGCGGGCACGCCGAGCACGGAGGCGGCGGACGTCCCGCCGAAGATCACGGCCATGGCACGGCCGACCTGGTGTTCGGGGACCAGCCGCATGGCCAGTCCCCCGACTATCGCCCAGAACCCGCCCACGCTGACCCCGGTCAGCACCCGGGCGGCCAGCACCACGGGAAAGTTGGGGGCGAGCGCGACGGCCAGGTTGGCCGCGGCCATCAGCGCGATCAGCAGGCACAGCGTCAGCCGGCGGTCCACCCTCCCGGTGGCGACGGTGACCAGGGGGGCCGACACCGCGGCGACCAGGCCGGGGACGGTCATCATCAGGCCCGCGGTTCCGTCGGACACCTCCAGGTCGGCGCCCATGGGCGTGAGCAGCCCCACCGGCAGGAGCTCGGAGGTGATGGCACAGAAGATGCTCAGGGACGCGGCGAGGACCGCCGACCAGGCTCTGAGCGGACTGGCGGGGGTGGGCGGAACGGATGTGGTCATGCGCGGACTCTCCACTGCGGTACGTGATCCGTCGGGACGGATCTCCGGTGCGGTGGATCCGGTGCGGCGGATCCGGTGTTTCGGCGAACAGTCGTTCCCTTGCCCCGATTCCGGCGGTATCACCCACAGGCGTGACGGAATGCGGCATGGTTGGGCGAGGGTACGGCATGGTGGTGCGATGCAGTTGCGCCGGGCCACCCGCCTGACCCTGTCCCTCGCCGTCCTCCTCGCCGGCGTCGGGTGCGTGTCCGCCGGTCCCCGGGGGACGCCGCCGGCCGGATCCATGACCGCGGTCCCGCCCGCCGGCACCCCGGAGCCGGACGCGGCGGCGGCGCCGGCTGCGTCCCCGGCCCCGCCCGCACCCCCGCTCGGCCGGCTGCCGGACGCGGACCGGCAGGTCGGGCGGCCGGAGCCGGACCGCGCGGAGGGCCCGCGCCCGCCGCGCGCCGTGAACCGCCCGACGGTACCCGGGGCCGGGGCCCGTCGACCGGTACGTCCGGCGCCGCCGCGCAAGGCGCACCCCCGTCCCCCGGCGGGAGCGCACCGGCACCTGCCGGTCCCGGGCACCGGGGCGGCGCAGCCGTACGGCCCGGAGGACCTGTGCGGGGCCGCGGAGGGGGCCGTACCGCCGTCGGTGGTGGACCTGTGCCTGGGGCAGTACGGCCGCTGACCGTCCGGCCCCGGGTCGCGGCCGCCCCGGGCCCGGAGTCACAGGGGCAGGGCCTTCGGGACGGGACTCGGCCCTCGGCGTACCCGCGGGCGGTGACGCCGTGCTACTCGGAGGATCCGGCGGACCGGGTGACGGAGCTGCAGGAGCCGGTCGTCCCGGCGGACCGGCCGCCGCCGCGCACCCGGGTGCGCACCGGGCCGCCGGCGCGGACGCGCCGCAGACCCCGGACGCGGTCCCGGACGCGCTCCCGGTCGGGTCCGCGGTCGCTCCCCCGGGAGCGGCGGTCCAGGGCGGCCCGGCCGCAGCGGCGCCACTCGGCCGGTGACAGCCGCGGGTTCTGGGCGCCGTTGGTGATCAGCGCGTTCACCGGGGTCATCGGGTCCCCGGCCGCGGCCTTCGCCAGCAGCACCCCCAGAGCCAGGGGGACCAGTGCGGTGGCGAGGGCCCGGCCGGCGACGGTGACCTGCCGGACGCGCGGCGAAGGCTGCGGCCGGGTGGCGCGCAGGGAGCGGGCCCTGTCGGCGATGCGGTTCATGGGCTCCATTCGACCAGCGCGGCCGGCAGCGGGAATCGGAGTGCGTACTCAGGCCGTTCGGCACCACATACTCAGACGCGCAGGCGGGCGGGCGTACGGACGCAGAGGTACGGGCATGGCGACCACGGCCGGGAGGGGGTCTCGGGACGGGGACCGGACCGAGGACGGAGACCGGATCCGAGACGGGGACCGGATCCGAGACGGGGACCGGATCCGAGACGGGGACCGGATCCGAGACGGGGACCGGCCCGGAGACGGGGACCGGCCCGGGAACGGAGGTGGGCCCGGGAACGGAGGTGGGCCCTTCGAGGCGGCCACCGGCGACGGGCCGCCGCTCCCGCCCGGCGCGGCCGCGCGGCGAGCCGCGGAGGTGCGCACCGCCTTCGAGGGGCTCCGGCAGATCCGTGCGGTCCTCGGGACCGAGGGACCGGCCGCCTGGGAACGGGAACGCCCCCTGCAGGCGGTCCCGCTGGCCCTGGAGGCGGCCGGCCTTGCGCCCTCCGCCGTCGATCCCTCGACGGACCGCCGTACCGCCACCGGCTACCGCGCCACTCCCGGTGAGGCCCCCGGCCGGGTGCGGGTGGAATGGGCCGGCCCGCCGGGCGGCGGCGCCCCGGCCGACGAAGCCGATCGCCTGGCGGCCTGCGCGGAGGCCCTGACGGGACTCGGCTGGCAGGCCCTCCTCTACCGCGGCCCCCGCGGCCGTCGCTTCCTGGAGGTGGAGCCGCCGCGGCCGACGTGAACCCCGCACCGGAAGGGACCTGACGGCGAGACCGAACAGCGGAGCCGAACAGCGGAGCCGAACAGCGCGGTCGGGCCTGGCCTGTACCGGCACGGCCGGTACGGGCGGCCGCCACGGGCGTCGGCGGTACCCGGCCGGGTCCCGCGGGCGCCCGGCCGGGACCGCCGCGACCGGCGGACCCGGCGGACCCGGCGGACCCGGCGGACCCGGCGGACCCGGCGGACCCGGCGGACCCGGCGGCGGGAATGGTGGGGACGGCGTCCCGGCGCCGGTGATGCCGGGTCAGTCCGGGTGGCGGAGCAGGCGGAGGGCGTTGGCGACCACGATCAGCGTGGAGCCCTCGTGGACCAGGACCGCCGGGCCGATGCCCAGGCCCAGGGCGGTGGCCGGGACCAGGACGGCGACGATGCCCAGGCTCAGCCAGAGGTTCTGCCGGATGATCCGGCTCGCCCGGCGGCTGAGGCCGGTGAGGAAGGGCAGTCGGCGCAGGTCGTCGGACATCAGGGCGATGTCGGCGGTTTCCAGGGCCACCGGAGAGCCGGCCGCGCCCATCGCGACGGCCACGGTGGCGCCGGCCATGGCGGGGGCGTCGTTGACCCCGTCGCCGATCATCGCGGTACGGCCGCCGTCCCGGCGGAGCCGGGCGACCTCGGCCGCCTTGTCCTCGGGCATCAGGCCGCCGCGGACCTCGTCCATGCCCACGGCCCGGCCCACGGCCGCGGCCACCCGCCGGTCGTCCCCGGACAGCATGACCATCCGGGTCACGCCCAGGCGGCGCAGTGCGGTGACGGTCCCGGCGGCGGCCCCGCGCGGGGCGTCCATCAGGCCGAGCACGCCGAGCCAGCGGTCGCCGTGCCGGACGAGCATCGTGGTGCGGCCGGCCGCGGCGAGTTCCTCGGTGCGGGCGCGGAGCGGCGGCGGTACGGGCGGGCCGTCGAGCGTGCCGGCGTGGGCGAGGCTGCCGATGTGGACGGGCCGGCCGTCGAGTTCGCCGGTGACGCCCCGGCCGACCACGGCCCGTACGTCCACCGCGCGGGCGGGGGTGCCGGGGGCGTCGCGGACGACCGCCCGGGCGAGCGGGTGGTCGCTCTGCCGCTGTACGGCGACGGCGACGCGCAGCAGTTCGGCGCGCCCGGTGCCGGGGGCGGGCTCGACGTCCGTCAGCCGGGGACGGCCCTCGGTGAGGGTGCCGGTCTTGTCGAAGGCGATGGTGCGGACCCGGCCGAACTCCTCCAGCGGGGCCCCGCCCTTCACCAGTGCTCCGCTCCGCGCGGCCCGCCCGACGGCGCTGAGCACGGCGGCGGGGGTGGCGATGGCCAGGGCGCAGGGGCCGGCCGCGACGAGCACGGCCATGGCGCGGTAGAAGGAGTCGGTGAAGGGTTCGCCGGCCAGCACGCCGGCCGCGAGCAGTACGGCGACCAGGACGAGGACGGCCGGTACGAAGATCCGCTGAAAGCGGTCGGTGAACCGCTGGGTGGGTGACTTGCGGTCCTCGGCCTCCCGGACCAGGCGGACCACGCGGGCCAGGGTATTGTCCGCGGCGAGGCGGGTGACGGCGATCTCCAGGGTGCCGGAGCCGTTGACCGTCCCGGCGTGGACCAGGTTCTCGGGGCCGGGCGCGGTGTCCGGGCCGGCCGTCGGGCGCTTGTCGGCGGGGACGCTCTCCCCCGTGACGGCGGACTGGTCGACGCTGCCCGTCCCGGCGGTGACCCGGCCGTCGGCGGGGATCCGGGTGTGCGGCCGGACGAGCACGGTGTCGCCCACGGCCAGGTCCTCGACGGGCACCTCCACGGGCACCTCGGCGGGCACTTCGGCGGGCACTTCGGCGGGCACTTCGGCCGGGGCGTCCGGCAGGGCATCGACCGGCATCGCGGCCGGAGCGGCAGCGGTGGCGTCGGCGGTGCCGGCGGAGCGGAGCCGCCGCGCCGTACGGGGGGCCAGCTCGCCCAGGGCTTCGACGGAGCGGCGGGCGCGCCCCAGTGCGTAGCCCTCCAGGGCGTGGCCGAGGCTGAAGAGGACCAGCAGGACCGCGCCTTCCTCCCACTTCCCGATGGCGGCGGCGCCGGCCGCTGCGACGAGCATCAGGAAGTCGACCTGGAAGGTGCCCCGGCGGACGGCGGCGAGGGCCTCGCGGAGGGCGAAGAAGCCTCCGAAGGCGTAGGCGGCCAGGAACGGCACGGAGGAGAGGGCCCCGCCGCTGCCGGTGAGGTCCAGGCCCAGCCCGGTGAGGTAGGCGGCGAGCGCCGACAGGGCGAAGACCAGCTCGGTGCGCTCGTGGTTCGGCGGCCGGGGTGCCTGCGGGCCAGGCGCCCGCGGGGTCCGGCGCGGCGGGTCCGCCAGGGCGGTGCAGGTGCCGCAGGCGGGGTCCGCGGTGCGGTGCGCGGTGTGCGCGGCGTACTCACTCGATGAAGTCATGACATCAACATATCAGCAGATTCAAATATATGGATGTCTGGACGTCATGATCCCTGCCCGCCTAGGCTTCGGCCATGGAACCCACGCTCCCGGAGACGGACGCCGAGGCCGTCGCGGAGGTCCTGCAGGGCCTGGCCTCCCCGGCCCGGATCCGCATCCTGGCGCACCTGCTGGACTCCCCGTCCGCGGTCGGCGACCTGGCCGCCGACCTCGGACTCTCGCAGCCCACCGTCTCCAACCATCTGCGGCTGCTCCGGCACCTCGGCCTGGTGGCCGGGCACCGGTCGGGCCGCAACGTGACGTACGAACTGCACGACGCCCACGTCACGGCCCTGCTCCGGGCGGTCCTGGCCCACGTGGGCCACACCGCCCGGTCCCGGTGAGCCGCTACGGCCCGAACGTCAGGGTCAGCTGCGGGGTGCCCTCGTTGGCGGCGGCCTCGGAGGACCACAGCCAGAGCGCGTCCGTGCCGGTGGCGGTCAGGGCCAGGTCGTAGCCGCCGCCGAGCGCCGCCGACACCGCCGCGGTGTTCAGGGCGGTCGTGTGCACGGCCGAGCCGTCCGGGATGCCCGGGAAGGTGCCGAGCACGGTGGCGCCGAGCGCCGGACGGTCGGCGTACGTGGTGCCCGCCTCCGTCCACGCCCCGGTGACCGGGACCACGGAGACCGTGTCGGCGGTCCCGGCGCCCGCCATGGTGCTGGTCTTCACGCTCAGCGTGGCCGACTTGAGCACCGTCCCGGCCGGCGCGGCCGGCAGGTCGAACCGCAGGTAGGAGGCGTAGAGGGCGCTGCCGCGCACGGCCAGCGAGCCGGAGGTGCCGTAGTTGGTGCCCGGCGCCCCCGCGTTGGCGTACGTGTCCGCGGCCGCGGTGACCCGGGTGACGGTGTTCGCCGGCGCCTTGGCCAGGTTGTGGTGGTTCTGCACCTGCGCCGCCGTCAGCACCGTCGGGTAGACGGCCGTTTCGTCCAGCTGTCCGGCGAAGAACTCGCTGGTGGGGCGGTCCGGCCAGCCGCCGAGGCTGTCGCCGCCGGCCCGCCAGTACCCGGCGAAGTTCTCGTGGGTGGTGACGTTCAGGGTGCCCTTCTGCACCCCGTCGACGTACAGCACCATGCCGGACGGGCCCTGGGTCGCGACCACGTGGTGCCACGCGTTGTCGTTGTAGCGGTCGGTGCCGCCCGTGGTGATGGTCCGGGTGGCCCCCGTGTACACGCCGAAGACGAGCCGGCCGTCGTCGGTCATGTACAGGTGCTTGTCGTACTGGCTGCTGCCCCGCTCGGTGTTGTTGCCGAAGCCCAACAGCTTGCCGCCGCGGGTGGTTCCCGTCCTGACCCAGGTCTCCAGGGTGTAGCTGCTGCCGACGGTGGTCCGCCGGTCGCTGTAGACCTTGTTGTCGGACCCGTTGAAGCCGATGGCGGTGCTCGGCCCGGTGACGGCCGCTGGGGTCTGGCGCAGGGCGGGCGCGTTGTGGTGGACGCCGCTGGTGTTGCCGCCGTCCGAGGAGTCCGCGACGTAGGGCAGGACGGACTCGTCCCACCGCCAGTACAGCTGGGCGCCGTCCGAGCGCACCCGGTCGGGGTACGCCTCCGGGGCGGTGGGGACGGTCACCGTGGCGGTGGCGGACAGGGCGCTGGTGTTGCCGGCCGCGTCGGTGGCGGTGACCCGGTAGGTGTAGGTCTGGCCGGCGCTGACCGTGGTGTCGGTCCAGGACGCCTGGGGGCGGCGGAAGAACAGCGAGTCGGCGTCGACCGTGGCGATCGGGGCGGCGGCACCGTTCCGGTACACCCGGTAGGTCAGCCGGCTGTCGTCGAGATCGAGGCTGGTGCGCCAGCGGACCTGGACCTGGCCGGGCCGGAAGCTGACCGCGCTCGCGGCCGGCGTGGTGGGCGCGCCCGTGTCGCCGGTGGAGGCGAAGCGGGTGAGGCTCTGCTGGGCCGCGCCGTTGACGGTGGTGAACTCGCCACCCACCCAGAGGTACGGGACGGAGCCCTTGGAGCCGACGGTCATCACCCGCGGGCCGATGCCCTCGCCGATGCCGTCGTTGGTGTCCGGGGCCCAGCCGAGCTTGCCCACGCTCGTGGTGGGCTGGGCCAGCAGGTGGTTGCGGCGGCCGTCGGGGAACTCGCCGACGCTGGAGCAGTCGTGTGCGTGCGAGGCGCTGTAGAGCACCGCCTTGTACGGCAGGACCGCCTGGGTGGCGCCGAGGCAGGTGTCGCGCCAGCGCTGGTTGAAACCGGCGAGGTCCAGGGCGATCCGGCCGTCGAAGACGCCGCCGCCGGTGCCCTCGTTGGCGGTGTAGAAGCCGGTGGCGTCGGCGGCGATGTCCTTGACGACCGAGTTGGTCTCGATGAACCCCGGGTAGGCCCGGGTGACCGCCCCGCTGCCGGCGTCGACCACGGCCAACGCGTGCGAGGCGGTGCCGTTGACGGTGAAGAAGTCCCCGCCGAGGAGGACCTTGGTCCCGTCCGGGGTGACCTCGACGGCCCGGCCGGGCTCGTCGGCGTTCGCGGTGAACGGGCGCAGGGCGCCGTCGGACGCGGCGACGGCGGCGAACCGCTGCCGGGGCTGCCCGGCGACGGTCAGGAAGTCGCCGCCGGCGTAGACGGTGTCGCCGGTGACGGCCAGGGCCCGGACGGTGGCGGCGAAGGCCGGCCGGAAGGCGGCCTTCGGGGCGCAGGTGGCCGTGTCGATGGCGGCGAGGCTGCTGACCGGGGTGCCGTTGACGGCGCCGAAGTAGCCTCCGGCGTACAGGGTCTTCTTGTCCGGCGAGAGCGCCAGTGCGCGGACGGTGGCGGTGCCGCTCGCCACGGTGAAGGAGAGCTTGCAGGAGGTGGGGGCGCCGGTGGCGGCGTCCAGGGCGGTGAAGTTGACGGCGGGCTGCTCGGCCCCGCCGGATCCGCCGGGCGGCCGGACGGCGGAAAAGGTGCCGCCCGCGTAGACGGTGCCGTCGGCCTCGGCGAGGGCCCAGACGACGCCGTTGGGCTGCCAGGTGGGCAGCGGGTCGGCGGTGAAGGCCACGGGCGGTGTGATCGCCGCGGCCTCGGGTGCGGATCCGAGTCCGAGACCGGCCCCGGTACCCGCCACGGACAGGACGACGGCGGCTGTCAGCCACCTGCTTCTGCGCATGTACCCCCCTCTTGCTGGGCGATCGGCGTACGCATGACTGTGCGCCCGTACGACATCCGTACGGGCGCACAATAGGGCTACCGGCCGTCCCCGGCACCCGACTTGGCCGATTACCTGCCCATTGCGGAGGTGATCGGGGGCCGCGCCGCGAGGCGGGCCAGCAGACCCGCGCGGTGCCGCGGGTCGGTGGCGAGGCCGATGGCGGTCCAGGCCATGGCCAGGCCGCCGTCCAGCACGGCCCGGTCGGCCGCGTCGGTGATGCCGTAGCGGGTGAACTCCGGGTTGTGCATGATCGTGTCGCCGCAGTCGTAGCCGATCATCGGGTGGATGGTCGGGACGAAGTGGGAGACGTTGCCCATGTCGGTGGAGCCGCCGCGCAGGGTCGGATCGGCGTCCAGCACCCGGCGGCCGAGGTCGCGGGCAGCGGCCAGGTAGCGGCGGCCGATGTCGAAGTCCTGGCGGAGGTCGGCGTAGTCGTTGCCGACGGTCTCCAGCGCGAGTTCGGCGCCGGTGGCCAGCGCCCCGGCCTCGAAGCAGGCCCGCACCCGGGCCTGGAGTTCGGCCAGCTCCTCGCTGGTGACGGCTCGGCAGTCGTAGTCCGCGGCGGTGGCGGAGGGGATGACATTGGCGGCCTCGCCGCCGGAGGTGACCACCCCGGAGACCACCGCGCCGGGGCGCATCTGCTGCCGGTAGGCGGCGATGGCCACCTGGGCGATCATCATGGCGTCGGCCGCGTTGATGCCGCGCTCGGGCATCGCGGCGGCGTGCGCGGCGCGCCCGGTGTAGCCGACCTTCCAGCTGCTGATGGCCAGCGAGCTCATGCCGACCGAGTCCGAGGGTCCGGCGTGCACCATCATCGCGGCGGCCACGTCGTCGAAGGCGCCCTCGCGCATCATGTCGATCTTGCCGCCGCCGAACTCCTCGGCGGGGGTGCCGAGCAGCTTGACGGTGATGCCGAGTTCGTCGGCGAGCGGGGCGAGGGCCAGGGCGGCGGCCACCGAGGCGGCGCCGTTGACGTTGTGGCCGCAGGCGTGGCCGATGCCGGGCAGGGCGTCGTACTCGGCGCAGATGCCGATGACCAGGTCACCGGTGCCGGCGGTGGCGCTGAGGGCGGTCGGCAGCCCGTACGCGCCCCTGCTCACCTCGAAGCCGGCGGCCTCGGCGAGATCGGCGATCCGGCGGGCCGCGCGGTGCTCCTCGTAGGCGAGTTCGGGGTCGGCGTGCAGGGCGTGGCTGAGGCCGAGCACGGTGTCCTGGTGCCGGGTGAGGGTCTGCCGGGCGTGCTCGCGCAGCGCGGCCTCGGTGCCGGTCACGACCTCGGTGCCGTTCACCGCGTCGGTGCCGGTCGCCGCGTCGGGGCCGGTCACTGCGACGGGGCCGTCCGTGGTCATGCGCGCTCCTTGCGGGACTGGTCGCGGTAGAGCAGGGCGATGCCCGCGCCGGCCACGGACACCAGGGCGCACACGGTCCAGGAGGTGGTGTACGCGCCGAGCTCGGGGAGCACCTGCCCGGCGGGGGTGCGGGCGGCGAAGACGGTCAGTACGGCGGCCGCGCCCACCGATCCGCCGACGTTGATCAGCAGTTCGTTGATGCCGGAGCCCACGGAGGTCCGGTCCTGCGGGACGGCCTCGACCGCGAGGGTGCGGGTGGAGTGCTGCAGGAATCCGGTGCCGAGGCCCGCCACGGCGGTGCCGGCCAGGAAGAGCACCCGGTCGGAGTGGCAGGTGAGGGAGAGCAGGTAGCCGGAGGCCATCAGCAGCGAACCGGTGACCAGGGTGAGCCGGTCGGAGACCCGGGCGGCGACGGCCGGGGCGATCAGTGCGCCGAGGGCCAGGACCAGCAGGTTGGGCAGCATGGCCAGCGCGATGGCGAAGGGGTCCAGGCCGAGCCCGTAACCGGTTTCGGCGGGGCTGGTGCCCAGGAACACCGGGTTGGCGACCTGCAGGCCGAGCATGCAGAAGGTGAAGGTCAGGGTGACCAGGGAGACGACGACCACGTTGCGGTGCCGGAACATCCGTACGTCGATCATCGGCTCGGCGGTGCGGAGTTCCACGGCCACCCACAGCGCGGTGACCAGCACGCCGCCGATCAGGGAGCCCAGCGTCCTGGCCGAGGTCCACTCCCAGCCGGGGGTGCCGCCGAGGCCGAGGCCGAGCATGACGGCCACCAGGCCGAGGCAGAGCAGGATGCCTCCGGCCCAGTCCACCCGGCCGCCGGGCCGGTGGTCGGACTCGGGGAGCAGCGGCCAGGTGACGGCGAGGGCCAGGCCGGTGGCCACGGCCGGCACCCACAGGGCCGCGGTGGGGCTGTCCACGGAGCGGGCCACCAGGCCGCTGGCGACCAGGCCGAAGGAGAGGCCGCCGACCAGCGCGGCGACCATGATGGCGATGCCGCGGCGGCTCTCGGCGCTGCCCCGGTCGCGGTTGCGGAGGATGCCGACCAGCAGCGGGAAGAAGCCGGCGAAGGCGCCCTGGAGGATCTGGCCCACGAGCAGCATGCCGAAGGAGCGGCTGAAGCCCACCAGGACCGCGCCGAGGAGCACGATGGCCAGGTTCCAGCGGAGTACGCGGCGGTGGCCGTAGAGGTCGCCCATCCGGGAGAGCACGGGCGTGAACGCCACGCTGGCCAGCAGGTTCGCGATGCTGATCCAGTTGAGGTCGGCGGCGGTGACGCCCAGGGTGTCGGTCAGACCGCGCAGCAGCGGCGAGAGGAAGCCCTGGTTGATGCCGGAGACGAGCTCGACGAGCGCGACGGCGGCGATCACGGCCGCGGCCGGGGTCGCCCGTACGCCCCGCCGTCTGACGGTGTCCGTGGGGGCAGCGGTGTCCGTCATACGTACCACCTCGTTCGGGAGAAGCCCTCGCGGGCCGGGCAGGAAGGGGGCGGACCGCCTCGGCCCCGGCGTTCGCCAGGGGCGGATGTGCGGATTCCGCATGACAATGTCGCCAGAGGGACCACCCGCGGGCAAGAGTGACCGTCAGAGTCGGCCGAACGCGGCATCGAGCCCGTCCATCACGGTGGATTCCGGCGTCAGGGCCTGTCCCTGCGCCCGGCACGGACAGCCGTTCCGCGTGCGAGAGGATGCGCGCCATGACCAACGGACAGCGCGGCGGGACGCCGCTCCCGCTCGACGCCGTCGACCACGAGGTGCTGCGCGCCCTGCACCGGGATCCGCGGGCCGCGTTCGCCGAGGTGGCCGCGGCGGCCGGGGTGCACGAGCGGACCGTGGCCCGCCGCCTCGACCGGATGACGGCGAGCGGCCGGGTGGGGTTCACGGCCGCGCTGATCCCCGAGCACCTCGGCGAAGGCGTCACGGCGGAGCTGGCCGTGCGCTGCGCGCCCGGGCGGGTGCACGAGACCGCGCTGGCCCTGGCCCGGCGGCCGGAGACGCGGTCGGTGGAGGTCGCCACCGGCGCCCTCGACGTCTTCGCGGAGCTGACCGCGCCGGACCACGACGCACTGCTGACCCTCATCGACTCGGCCGTCGGCCGGCTGGCGGGGGTCGTCGACATCCACTCCTCGGTGGTGCTGCGGCTGCTGCTGACGGCCAGCGACTGGGCCCCGTACGACGACGAGCCGACCGGCGTCCGCCGGCACGCCATGGAGGGCCGGCTCCTGCCCGAGCCGCCGGCCGTGGACGAACTGGACCGGACCCTGGTCGCCCTGCTGAGCCGGGACGCCCGGATGTCCACCACCCGGCTGGCGCGCGAGCTGCGGGTCGGCGAGACCACCGCGCGGCGGCGGCTGGCCCGGCTGATGGGATCGCACGTCCTCCACCTGCGCCTGCACGCGGACCCGGCGGTGCTGGGGTATCCGGTGGAGGCCCGGTTCCGGATCGGCGTGGACCACCGGCGGCTGGGGTCGGCGATCCAGCTGCTGGCCCGGGAGCCGGCGGTCCGGCACCTGGTGGTGACCACCGGGAGCACCAATCTGCTCGGCTACTCCAGCCACCGGGACACCCGCGCGCTGCACACCTTCACCACCAGCGTGTTCGCCCAGCTGGACGGGGTCACCCAGGCGGAGACGGCCCTGCTGATGCGGACGTACAAACGGGCGGGCGTCGCCGAGCAGGGCTGACCCCGGCCCGGGCGTGCCCATGGGTCCGTACCGGATCGGGCAAAAGCGTCCCGGAGCGGGCGCCGGGCGCTCTACGGTGCGGGGAGGGGCAGGCACGGCACGGCACGGAGGGCGGGACGGCGGATGGACGCTAGGGACGCGAGGGACCCAAAGGACTCCGTGGAGTCGCCGGACCCACTCGATTCGGCGGACTCGTCGCACTCGTCGGACGCGTCGTACTCGGCGGACCCGGCGGACCCTGCGGACTTATCGGACTCGTGGGACGAGGAAGAGGACCGGCGGCTGGCCCTGATCACCCCGGAGATCTCGCGGCGGACCATCGGGCTGCTGCGCCAGCTGGTCGGGCTGGAACCCCCCGAGCGGGTCCCGGAAGGCGCGATGGTGCTGGCCGACGCGGTCCTGGCCGAGCACGGCCCGGACGGACTGCGGGTGCTGGTCATGACCCTGTCCTCGTGGGCCACCGCGCAGATCGAGAACGTCGCCGAGCTGAGCCGGCGCAGCCACGAGGCCGTGCTCGACTCCATGGAGATCGCCTGCCTGGAGGCACAGGAGGGGGACTGACGGGGCGGACACACGCCCCGCGGAAGGGTTTCTTCCGTCCGGCAGCGGACACTGGAGGGACGGGGGGCCCTGATCGGAGGCCGTCGTGAGCACACCTTCCCCCACGCGCATCGCCGCCGCCCTGTCCACCGAGCACCGCGGACGGCTGATGTCCTTCGCCCGAGAGGTCAACTTCCCCGAGGGGGCCCGCCTCTTCGAGGAGGGCCGACGGGCGGACTCGTTCTGGATCGTCCGGTCCGGCACGGTCACGCTGGAGCTGCCGGTGCCCGAACGCCGCCCGGCCGTCATCGAGAGCCTCGGCCCCGGCGAGCTGGTCGGCTGGTCCTGGCTGTTCCCGCCGTACGTGTGGCAGCTCAGCGCCGAGGCGATGACCCCGGTGCGGGCGTACGAGTTCGACGGGGAGACCGTGCGGATGCAGATGGACGCCGATCCGGCGTTCGGATCCGCCGTCGGCCACTGGGTGGCGCGCGTCCTCGCCTACCGCCTGCAGCAGACCAGGACCCGGCTGCTGGATCTCTACCTGCCGCGGACCGGCAGCTTCGGCTGACCCGCGGGTGACGACACGGAGTCGGATCGCGTCATTTTCCCCGGGCCCCTCCCCCACCGGACCGGCGGCTCCGGGACATCGGCGCCGGACCGGGTCCCGGAGGGTGGGCCGGACCCTGCCCCCCAGGTGGGGCCCGGTGCGGATCGGACGATTCCGAGCTCGGCCGCGTCGCAGGTCGCGGCGTCGGCGCGGCCACGGACTGCACACATGCAGTCACCACACGTGACGCGAAATCGTACGGGCGAGCGGCGCCCGGCGCCGAGGTGAGCAAGACTCCTGTCCGTTATCCGGAGTCAAGATCCGAGGAGTGTTCGCAATGCGATCCATCATGCGCAGTCTGGGACTCGCGGCCACCGCCACGGCGATGACCGTGCTCGCCACACTGGCCTGGTCCGGGCCGGCGGGCGCCGCGCCGTCCGGGGCTGAGCGCCTGTACGCGCCCTCCGCGCTGGTCCTGGACATCACCGCCGGGGAGGACGCCGACGGGGGGACGATCCTGCGGGCGGTCACCCTGTCCTGTTCGCTGACCCCGGCGGGGACGCACCCGGACCCGTCGGCCGCCTGTGCCGAATTACGCTCCGCCGGGGCCGAGTTCGACGCGATCACGGACGCCGGCCGCGAGCTGGCGTGCACCCGGGAGTGGGACCCGGTGACGGTGACCGCGACGGGGGTCTGGGAGGGCCGCCGGATCGGCTACGAGCACACCTTCGCCAACCGGTGCGCCATGCGCAACAGCGGCGGGTCCGTGTTCTCGTTCTGAGGGCGCCGGGTCCGGACGGGCGTCTCTCCGGTCACGCTCCGTTCCGGGCACCGCGTTCCGGGCACAGCGATCCCGGCACCGCGCTCCGAGCCCGATCGGGCGGCCCGTCGCGCACCTGCGACGGGCCGCCGTCATGTCCGGGGGCACTGCCCCGGTCAGGGCGCCGGACCCGGTCCGGGCGCCGGTCCGGGTCCGGGTGCGGGTCCGGGTCCGGGTCCGGGTCCGGGTCCGGGTCAGCCCAGTTCGAGGCTGGTCACACCGTAGATCCCGGCCCGCTCCACCTCGGGCGCGGGCCCGGTGTACATCCGGGCGGCCTCGAACGTGGGCGCCAGACCCAGCTGTTCCACGAGGGTGGTGGCGGCCCGGTTCGCGTCCGGTACGTCCACGGCCACCGGCCCGCCGGCCCGCTCCGCCAGGCCGTGCACGAGGGCCGCGGCGATGCCCGGCGTCGCGGCGTAGAGCGGACCGATCCGCGATGCGCCGCTGCACGGGCGGACCACGCCGAGGCCCTCGATCCGCCCGTCCCGGACCGCCGCGAGGGCGGTGCGGCCCGGCAGCCCGGTCCAGGCGGCCAGGAAGGCGTCACGCGCCTCGGGGAAGAACCGCCGGTCATAGGCGGCGAGCAGGGCGAAGGGCAGGGTAGCCGCGTCGACGACCGAGACGCCCGGGCCGACGTCGGCCGGGCCCGCGGAGCCCTGCGGTACCCCTTCGTACCGGACGTTGTTCCAGGCCGGCAGGAAACCGGACTTGCGGTAGTTCTCCTGCTGGTCCACCACCCCGTCGAGACCGACCAGGCGGCCGTCGAGCCGGGCCATGCCGGCCTGCCAGACCTGGATGCCGTAGCCCTGGCCGCGGAATGCGGGGTGGGCGATGTAGAACCCGATGAAGCCGAAGCCGGGGCCGTAGCGGACCGCGGAGATGCAGGCGGCGGGCTTCCCGTCGACCCGCCCCAGCAGGAAGCCCTCCGGATCGGCCACGGCGAACGCGTACCGGTCGGTGGCGCCCGGGTTCCAGCCCTCCTCGTCGGCCCACGCGGTGAACAGTGCCATGTCTGCGGCGCTCGCGCCGGTGATGTCAAGTCCCCTCATGCGGGGTGTTGTACCAGATCGTGCCCGGCTCCCCGGCGGGTTCCGGCCCGCTCGCGGAACCCGCCGGGGAGCCGGCCGCGGGCGGTCAGTGCCCGCCGCGGGGCTCCAGGCAGCCGCCCTCGACGTACGCGCCGTGCGCCTCCACCTTCGGCGGAGTGCCCAGGAACCCGGTGACGCAGGGGCCCGCGCCGGGGACGAAGAAGGCGAAGCCGAGGGCCCCGCCGGAGGTGAACACCTCGCCCGAGGTGGTCCGGTAGCCCAGCCCTTCCAGGGACTTGCGCAGGGCGTCCTCGGTGGTGGGGGCCGTCTTCCCGGTGCCGAACAGGCCCTTGCCGATCCGCGCGGCGTGCGCACGGCCCCGGCACTCGGCCTCCGGCGACAGCTCGGCCTGCGCCCGGAAGGCGTGGTTCTCGGCGTACTTGGCGGCTTCGGGATCCAGCGGTTCCGTCGGACGGGGGGTGCCGGTCGGACTCGGGGACGCCTGGGCGTCCCTGCAGCGTGCGGCGATGTCCGGGAAGGTGCGGTCGTGCTCCTGCTTCCCGGCCGCCGCGGAGGCCGCCGCCTGCCGTACGTAGTCGGGAGTGGCGGAGGCCGATGCGCCGGAACCGGCTCCGGCCTTGGTCGTGCCGCAGGCGGTGAGGGCGAGCGCGCCCGCCAACAGAGCGGCCAGGGCGGGAGCGTGGACGTGGCGGCGGATCAACTCGGTTCTCCCGGTGCATCGGAGGACAAGGACGGAAGGGAAGGGCAGGGAACGGCAGGGAACGGAACAGAACGGAACCGATTCTGCACGGAGGCGCCGACAGCCGGCCTGAGTACCCCTACTCAGATGCGCACGGCCGAGGTTCACCCGTCCGTGGCGCACGGGCCGGTTAGGCGTCCGCCGCGGTGAGGCATGCTCCCAGCGGATGCGGTGCGGTGCGGCGCGAGCGGCACCGACCGGGCAGGGAAACCGGAGCAAGGCAAGGGGGACGCGGTGCTCGTCGAGACACGTGCGGCGCGGCAGGTGGCGGTGGTGTTCTACGGACTGGTGCTCGCGGGCGGTGCCGGGCCGGCGGCGGCCTCGGCCCTGCTGGTCCCGCTGCCCGGCGCGCTCGCCGCCGGGCTCGGACTGCTGGCCGGCGCCGCCGGAACCCTGGACCTGACCCAGCGGTTCGCCACGGCCGGCCGGGAGCTGCGCGGGCTGCTCGGCTCCGTGGCGGCGGTCTGGACGGCGACCGCGGCCCTGCTGCTCGCCACGGGGGGCCCGGTAGCGCCCGGGTAAACCGGTGGCCCCCACGGCGGGGTGATCCGTACAGTCCCCGCATGGGAAAGCCGCTCGTCGCCCTGCTCAGCGGGGCCGGAATGTCCACCGACTCGGGAATCCCCGACTACCGCGGGCCGAACGGCCTGTGGCGCCGGGAGCCGGACGCCGAGAAGCTCGTCACGTACGACCACTACATGGCCGATCCGGAGATCCGGCGGCGGTCCTGGCTGATGCGCGCCGAGATCGGCGCGCTCGGTGCGAAGCCCAACGCCGCCCACTTCGCCGTGGCCGAACTGGAACGCGCGGGCATCCCGGTCCGCGTGCTCACGCAGAACGTGGACGGGCTGCACCAGCTCGCCGGGCTGCCGGACCGGAAGGTCTTCGAACTGCACGGCACGGCCCGGGCCGTGGTCTGCACCCGCTGTCAGGTCCGGTCCGGGATGGACGAGGCACTGGCCCGGGTGGCCGCGGGCGAACCCGATCCCGCGTGCACGGCCTGCGGCGGCGTCCTGAAGGCGGCCACCGTGATGTTCGGCGAACGGCTCGACCCCGAGGTGCTCGCGCAGGCCATGGCCGTGGCCAAGGGCTGCGAGGTCTTCATCGCGGTCGGTACCACCCTGCAGGTGCAGCCGGCCGCCTCGCTGGCCGGCATGGCGGCGGAGCACGGCGCGCGGCTGATCATCGTCAATGCAGAGGAGACCCCGTACGACCCCCTCGCCGAGGAGGTCGTACGCGAGCCGATCGGAACCGCGCTGCCCGCGCTGCTGCGGCGCATCGCCGCGGAGCCGAGGCCGTAGCGCAGGGACGGACGCCGGCGGCGGACCGGGGCGGAGGGCTGCTCCCCGCCGTCGGCGCACCGGGGCGGAAGGTTACTCCGCGCCGTCGGCGGCCCGCCGCATCGCCGCCACGTCGAGCTTCTTCATCCCCAGCATCGCCCGGGTGGCCCGGCCCGCGCGCTCCGGGTCCGGGTCTGCGATCAGCTCGATCGCCCCGGCCGGGATGACCTGCCAGGACACCCCGAAGCGGTCCCTCACCCAGCCGCAGGCGACCTCCTGCCCGCCGCCCGAGGTGAGGGCGTCCCAGTAGTAGTCGGCCTCCTCCTCGTCGGCGCAGTGGACCTGGAAGGAGATCGCCTCGTTGAAGGTGAACTCGGGACCGCCGTTGAGGGCGACGAACTTCTGGCCGTTGATCTCGAACTCCACGACCATGACCGATCCGGGCTCGCCGGGTCCCGCGTCGGTGTAGCGGCCGACCCGGCCGCGGGTGCCGTCCTTGAACACCGACAGGTAGTAGTCGGCGGCGGCCTCCGCCTGCCCGTCGAACCACAGGCACGTGGTGAAACCGGTGCTGCTCATCTTCTGCCTCCTGGTATGGGGGGGGGAACTCCCCCATACAGACCGGTCCCGGGCCCCGGACTCATCGGTCGGGGCCCGGGACCGGCCCGGGAAGCACTCGTCCGGCCCAGTGGCCGGCGGCCGCTACTTCGTGCCGAGCATCCGGTCGACGACCTTGGCGGTGGCGTCGCCCCGGTCGAGGTCGGCGAACCCGGCGCGGAAGGCGGCCCGCTTCTCCGCGTACTCCTCGCCCAGCGCGTCGGCGTCGCGCACGGCCGCGATCAGGCTGTCCGAGTCCGCCAGCAGCGGGCCGGGGGCCTTCTCCTCCAGGTCGAAGGTGAAGCCGCGCAGCGTGTCCCGGTAGTGCTCCAGGTCGTAGGCGAACACCAGGATCGGCTTGTCGGTGAGCGCGAAGTCGCACATCACGGAGGAGTAGTCGCTGATCAGTACGTCGGCGACGAGCAGCAGATCGGTGGTGTCGGGCCAGCGCGAGACGTCCTTGACGAAGCCGTCCCGGACGGCGTCGCGGACCTGCTCGTTGACCCGGTAGTGGCCGCGGACCAGCAGGACGTGGTCCTCGCCGAGCTCGCGCCGGGCGGCGTCGAGGTCGATGCGCAGGTCGAGCTTGTAGCCGCCGCTCCAGCCCTCGCGGTTCTCCCGCCAGGTCGGGGCGTACAGGACGACCTTCTTGCCCTCGGGTACGCCCAGCCGGCGGCGGACCTCGGCGGCCCGCTCCTCGTCCCGCTTCACCAGGACGTCCGTACGGGGGCTGCCGACCTCCAGCACCTCGCCCTTGAAGCCGAGGGCGCGCGTGAGCACCGGGGTGGCGAAGGAGCTCGGCGAGGCCAGCAGGGTCCACTGGGCACTGTCGTGCTCCAGGGCTTCCAGGACCGCGGGGCTGGTGTAGTAGTCGTGGATGTAGTCGAGGCCGATCTGCTTGAGCGGCGTGCCGTGCCAGGTCTGTACGACGGTCTGGCCCTCGCGGCGCTCGAACCAGCGCGGGACGCTGTCGTTGGTGACGAAGTACTTGGCGCGGGCCAGGAGTTCCCAGGCCTCCTGGGAGTGCGGGTCCACGGCGCGGGCGGTCGCGGGGACCTCGGCGCGGCCGTCGTTGACCAGCCAGACGTGCTCCAGCTTCTCGCCGCGGCGGACCAGCTCGTGGTGGACGGCCAGCGGGGAGTCGCCTACGCCGTTGCCCTGGAAGGTGGAGTAGACGACGACGTCGCGGAGCGGCGCGGTGCGCAGCTGCGGGTAGGTCTCGTCGCGCATGACGCGCTGGTGGTAGCGGGCCCGGTCGTGCGGGCTGCGCAGCGGGTCGGAGACCAGGGCCATGCGGTCGTGGAAGCGGGACTGGACGTGGATGCGGCGGCCGTCGACGGTGGCCGTGACCGGGCTCTCGCCCAGGGCGGGGGCGGTCATCTGGACGGGGGCGCCGCGGTCGACACCGAGGAGGCCCGCGGTGGTCCCGGCCTGGGAGACCGGGCGCAGGGTCGGCCACCAGCGGCCCTCGGGCAGGGTGGCGCGGCCGGCGTAGGACTCGGGGAGGACCGGGGTGAAGACCGCTTCGAAGCGGCCGTCGGCGGTGCTGACCGGGTAGGCGTACTCCTCGCCGCGCCAGTTGTGCAGGACGAGCTCGTACTCCTCGTCGGCGTGGGCGGACGGCTTGTGGAAGGTGCCGCCGAGGGTGATCACGCCGTTGTCGGTGCTCGCGCGCTCGACCAGCGGGGGCGAGGGCTGCATGCAGAACTGCAGGTGGCCGACTGCGGTGCGCTTGACGTAGAGGGCACGGCCGGTGGTGTCGCCGGGGACCGGCAGGACCAGGCCGTGGAATCCGCCGCGCTCGTCGTGCGCAAGGTCCAGGCGGGTGCCGTCCGCCTTCTCGACGGAGACCGACCACGGCTCGGGGGTCCAGTGGCCGGGTTCGGTCTCGCGGTCGGGCACGGCGGCCAGCCCGTCGAGCGGGACCCGCACGGTGAAGGGGGTGCGGCCGTTGCCGGCGAGCGAGCCGGGCTGCAGCGGGAAGGTGGCGACCTTGCCGGTGTGCTGGTGCTCGGCGCGCAGCACGGCGCCGTCCCCGGGGTGTTCGGCGAGTTCGCCGCCGAGCTCGAAGGCTTCGGCGCCGGCGGTGCGGGCCTCGGTGACCCGGGCCTTGACGTTCTGCACCTTCAGGGACAGGGCGCTGCCGGCGGTGGAGGCCACGATGCGGACGTCCTGGTCGACCCAGTGGGCCGGCGGGGCCTGGGCGCTGTCGTGGTCACCGGCCATGAGCCGGGCCTGGTAGGGGATGGCCACGTCCTTGACGACGATGGAGGCGTTCCAGACGCCGTCCTGCCAGCGGCCGCCCTGCTGGAAGGCGGTCGGGTCGAGGACGGCGGTGAAGCCGGACCAGTCGGCGTGGCGCAGGGCGAGGTGCGCGTGGGTGGCGCTGACCTGCGGGTCGGCGACGGTGCGGGCGCCGACGACGACCTTGCGGCGCTGGCCCTTCTCGCGGAAGACCAGCTTCTTGCGGGAGCGGAGCCGGCTCTCGGCGCCGAGCTGGCCGGGGAAGCCGAAGCCGCGCAGGAGCAGCTTGCCGTCGGCCCACTTGACCGTTTCCAGGCCGCTGACCAGGCGGCGCTCGGGGCGGCCGACGGCGAGCAGCGGCGCCGGGACCGGCGGACGGCCCTGCAGGAAGGGGTAGTCGGCCTGCGGGCGGGCGAGGCCCTTGACCGGGATGCTCCAGGAGAAGTCGTCCTGGTGCTTGAGCAGGGCGATGAAGTCCTCGACGCGTCCCTCGCGGGCGAAGTACGCCTTGAGGCGGTCGCCGACGGTGAGGTCGGCCCAGGGCCGGGTGCCGATCTCGCGGACCAGGCCGCCGACGTCCTTGACGAAGGCGGCGCGGAAGTCCTCGCCGCCCTCGGGTACGTACTTGTAGATCAGCGGGAGTTCCTCGACGAGCACGTTGTGGTCGTACTCGCGCAGGTACTTGGCGTAGACCGGGCCTTCCTTGGCCTGGAGGGACTCGCGGACCAGGCGCACGGAGGTCACGCGGTCGGTGAGGGAGACCGGGTCGGTGGAGCGCTGGGTGATGGAGCGCTCGCCGGTCTCGCGGACCCGCCAGTGGTAGACGACGTCGCTGAGGATGTCGACGTTCTCGGCGAAGTAGTGGGCGGGGATGCTGACCGGGGCGTCCTCGTAGAGGATGCCCTCGGGGTACTGGAAGCCGTGCTCGTCCCAGAAGGTGCGGCGGTAGACCTTGTTCCAGGCGGTGCGGTCGGTGACCAGCGGCGCGAACTTGGAGATGTGGGTCTTCAGCCGGGTCCTCGCGAACGGCGCCTTGTGTCCCCAGGACTGGTTCATGCCGACCGAGCGGAAGCGGAGCACGTTGCCCGCGACGAAGTCGGAGCCCGTCGCGTCCAGGCTGTCGATCATCAGCTGATAGGCGTTGTCCGGCATGGTGTCGTCGCTGTCGACGAAGGCGAGGAACTCGCTGCCCTCGGAGATGTGGCGGGCGCCGACGTTGCGCGCGGCACCGAGTCCCGCGTTCTCCTGCATGACCAGGCGGAACCGCTTGTCCTTGGCGGCGAAGGCCTTGGCTATGACCGCGCTGGAGTCGGTCGAGCCGTCGTCGACCATGACGACTTCGAAGTCGCGGAACGTCTGGGCGGCCAGGGAGTCCAGGCACTCGTCGAGGTAGAGCTCAACGTTGTACACGGGGACGACGATGCTCAGGCGCGGTGACATGGGGTGCGAGCTCTCCAGCGGGCTTTGTCAGTCAATGATCAGCTAAGTACAACATCTTACGCGGTAACGACTTTGTGAAGTCCGGGCAAATCAGTACATTTCGCCAGATGTCAGTGAGGCGGGCGGCCAGATTTAAGCCGCCCGCCGCTGGACTGTGACCCGCTGGTGACAGCTCCGTTGACGACGCTCAGACCTCCAGGCCCGATTCGATCTGCCGGAGCTGGTGACGGGCCATCGCGAGGTTGGCCCGCTTCTTGTCCAGGGCGAGGTAGAGGAAGAGGCCCTGGGAGTTGCGGCCCTTGAGGAGCCGGATCAGGTGGTACTGGCCGCCGAGGGTGATCAGGATGTCCTCGATGTCGTCCTGGAGGTTCAGCAGCTCCATCGTGCGGACCTTGGCGCGCACCACGTCGGTGTTGCCCGCGGCGGCGACGTTGAGGTCGAGGTCCTTTCCTCCGCCCGCCGTCCCGAGGGCCATGCCGCTGCTGTAGTCGACGAGGGCGGCGCCGATCGCGCCGTCGATGGTGGTGGTGGCTTCCTTGAGGACCGTGTCGACGTTCGCCATGGGGATTCTCCGTTTCGATCGGGTACGCGGGTTCGTTGCCGTGTCGGGGACGGTGGTGTCCGGGAGTGCGGCGTTCTTCGGGAATGCAGGGTTCTTCGGGAATGCGGGGTTCTTCGGGAATGCGGCGTTCAGGGGCGCCCGCCGGGGCCCCGGCGGGCGAGGCTGGTGTCGATCAGTCCGGCTATGTGCAGGCTGGAGCGGCGGGCTTCCAGGTGGAGGCGGCCGACGTTGGCGCGGGGCTCGGCGAGCAGGGTGAGGACGGCGGCCTCGCCCGCGGCGTAGGTGGCGATGTAGCCGTGCTCCCCGCGGACGAGCAGTTCACGGAAGGCGCCCTGCCCGGTGGTGTCCGCCAGTCGCTGGGCGACCCCGAGGGCGGCGGCCGTGAGCGCGGCCACCGCCTCGGCCTCGGTGGTCGCGGAGTCCTGGGCCAGCACCAGGCCGTCGGCACTGGCGGCGAGGGCTCCGGTGAGCTGGGGGACGCGGGCCCGCAGCCGCCGGAGCTCGGCGAGTATCTCGGTCTCGGCTTCGGCGGGAACCGTCACCGTTCTCCTTTCGGGCTGGCGCCGGTCGGAACGCGGCCGCAGCGGGAGCCTCACAGGCTTGCCTCCAGGGCGTCGCGGAGCCGGCGGAGCAGGGCCACGTCCGGGCTCTGCGCTTCGGTGACCCAGTCGGGCAGGGGGGGCACGGCCGGTCGGGGGGCCGGCGCGTGCGGGGTCTCGACCAGTCCGGCCGCGGCGAGCCGCCGTACGTCGAGCAGCGTGTGGAAGGCCGGCCGGCCCAGGGCCCAGGCCAGCTGGGCGGGGGTCCGTACGCCGTCCGCGTGGCGGAGCAGGATCCGCTGGCGGGTGGTGACCGTCTGTCCGGGGGCGGCCTGCCGGGGCACCACCGGGGCGATGTCGAGGGTGGGGTAGGGCCAGACCGCGTCGAGGAGTTCGCGGCGCCGCCGGGTCTCGCGCTCCACGGCCTCGGCGGGGACGGAGCGCACCCGGCCTATCCAGTGGGTGGCGCCGCGCCGGAAGCGGGACGGGCCGGAGCCGGGCGAGAGGGCGAAGAACGCCGCGTCGTACATGGCGGCGAGGTGGCATATCTCCAGTTCGCCGTCGGCCAGACCGCCGCTGTCCACCAGGAAGCGGGCCACCTGGCGGCGGGCTCCGGCCCGGTCCACGGCCTCCCGCCAGCGTTCCGGGGCGAGTCCGCCGCCGGTGGTCAGCAGCACGTCCAGGCCGGGGGTGGCGGGGCTCTCCGCGTGCACGACGCGTCCGTTCTCCAGGAACAGGGTGCCGCGGTCCCTCAGCAGGGCTCCGGTGGCCCGCTCGGCGGCGAGCCGGGTCAGCAGGGGCGAGACGACCGCGCAGTCGGCGGCCGGGCGGGCGGCGCTCATCTCAGCACCAGCCCTTCGGCGAGATCGCGGAGTCTGATCCGGGCGAGGGCGAGGTTGCCCTCCGCTCTGTCCAGCCAGAGATGGAGGAAGACGCTGCTGTCGAAGCTGGTGTTCACGAAGCGCAGCACGTGGTATCCGGTGCGGGTGGTGACGATCAGGTCCTCGACCGGTGGCCCGTCGGCCCCCGGGGCCCCCTCCGTCCCCCCGGTCGTCCTGCCGCCCGGTCTGCCGTCCGGGACCTCCGCGGCGGACCGGAAGGTAGGCTCGGGGGGTGGTCCGGCGGAGGCGAAGGATTCGTATTCCGCGGCGGCCCGGGCCAGTTCGGCGGTTTCCGCCGCCGTGGTCTCGTGGTCGCCGACGGGCGACTCCCCCACGGTGCCGAGGGCCAGCCCGCTGCTCCAGTCCACCAGCGCGGCGCCCCGGGCACCGGGCAGGGTCATGGCTTGCAGCAGGCACTCGTCGATCCCGGGCACGCGGGCTCCCCTCCCGGCCAGATGTTCCGTAGCGCACAGTCGTACGGCGGCGACACAGAGGAACTTACTGAAGTTCCGCACTACGGAAGGGGGTTCTGGCATTTTCCAGCGGAACATGCGCGGAAGGTGACTCGGATTGGCCGAATCCGGCCGAGGGTGGTCACATCGCGAGCGGAAGCGTCCTCACAGTGCCCGGGCCTGGCCGGATCGGGCGGCCGGTCCTCAGCGAGCGCGTCGGCCGAGGCGTTCGGCGGACGCGCACAGCGCCAGACCCAGCACGGCCATCACGGCGTAGCCGAACACCTCCTGTCCGGTGGGGAGGAGGAAGCGGAGGAAGCCGAAGAGGCGGATCCAGCCGAACCATTCGTGGAGCAGGCCGCTGACGGCGCCGATGAAGAGGAGGAAGCCGGCGCCGCCGACGAAGCCCTTGGCGGAGGCGGGGCGGGGGGCCGGAGAGTTCGAGGAAGTCATGCCCGAACGGTAGGAAGGGCCGGGCCCGCGGGGCATCGGGCTTCGGGTGGCGGACCGGTGACCAAAGAAGGCGGCCCGGGACGCGCGTGTCGTACTTGAGTCGCGGCGTGCGCGCCGGAGGTCTTTCGGCAGGGCTCCCGGGCGCCGGAACGGTGCCCTCCCCGCATAGATTTCCCGGCATGCGCACTGCTCACCACAGCCGCCGGGACCGGGCGGC
The DNA here is from genome assembly GCF_040684755.1 of Streptomyces sp. NPDC089799. NCBI lineage: Bacteria > Bacillati > Actinomycetota > Actinomycetes > Kitasatosporales > Streptomycetaceae > Streptomyces > Streptomyces sp. NPDC089799. The sequence continues at coordinate 230,294 of NZ_JBFBGR010000005.1, forward strand.
CGACCTGGGACTGTTCCTCCTCGCCGCCTTCGTCGCGGTCCTCAGCACACGCGCCGTACCGGCCGGCGAGGAGTACGCCGGCACCTGGCGGACCGCCGACCAGCTGCTCGGCGCGCTGGGCTGCGCCGCGGTGTTCCTGCGCCGCCGGTGGCCGGTCCGGCTGGCCGTGGTGCTGCTCCTCGGGGGCGGTGTGGCGCACTATCTGACCGGGCCGGCGCTGGTGGCGGTGTTCACGGTGGCCGCGAGCCGCCCCTGGCGGGTGACCGCGTGGGTGACCGCGCTGGCCTTCGCCCCGCTGCCGGTCTTCCTGTGGCGGCTGCCGGAACTGGCGGAGGACCGGGCCGGGTCGGCCGTGACGTACTTCGTGCTGATCGCCGGGGCCGTGGGCTGGGGCCTCTTCCGGCGGTCCCGGCAGCAGCTGATCACCTCGCTGCGGGAGCGGGCCGAACTGGCCGAGGCGGACGCGGCCCTGCGGGCAGAGCGGGCGCAGCAGACGGCGCGGGAGGAGATCGCCCGCGAGATGCACGACGTCCTCGGGCACCGGCTGTCGCTGCTGAGCCTGCACGCGGGTGCGCTGGAGTTCAATCCGGGGGCGCCGCGGGCGGAGATCGAGCGGGCGGCCGGGGTGATCCGGGAGTCGGCCCACCTGGCCCTGCAGGACCTGCGCGAGGTGATCGGCGTCCTGCGGGCCCCGCCCGGGGAGTTCGGCGACCGTCCGCAGCCCGGGCTCGGTGACGTGGCCGGGCTGGTGGCGGAGTCCCGGCAGGCGGGCATGCGCATCGAGTTCGACGGGCAGCCGGAGCCGACAGGCGCTGCGGAGGACGGTGGTGAGGGGGACGGCGGGACGGGGGATGGCGGTGCGCCGGACCGCGGGGTGCCGGACCGCGGGGTGCCGGACCGCGGGGTGGCGGACAACCGGGCGGCGGACGGCGGGGCCCGGGCCGCTCCGGAGCCCCCGCCGGTCGTCGGCCGGGCGGCGTACCGGATCGTCCAGGAAGCACTGACGAACGCACGCCGGCACGCACCCGGCGCGCCGGTCCGCCTGACGGTGTCGGGCGGGCCCGGGGACGGCCTGACCGTACGGGTATCCAATCCGCTGCGCGGTGGGGTTTCCGGTGGGGCGTCCTTCGCGGCTGCAGGTGCGGCGTCCGACGGGGCGTCCGGTCCGTCGACGGCCGCGGCCGGTACGGCTCCTGCCGGCGGTGGGCAGGGGCTGGTCGGCCTGGCCGAGCGCGCCCGGCTGACCGGCGGCCGGTGCGCGCACGGGACGGCGGACGGGGAGTTCGTGATCTCCGCCTGGCTACCCTGGGAATCTCCCGAACCAGGACTGTGAGGTACCGCCCGTGATCCGGCTGCTGCTGGTCGACGACGACCCCATCGTGCGCGCCGGGCTGCGGCTGATGCTCGGCGGGGCCCCGGACCTGGAGGTCGTCGCCGAGGCGGCCGACGGCGCCGAGGTGCCCGCGCTGGTCACGGCGCACTCCCCCACGGTCGTTCTGATGGACATCCGCATGCCCGGGACCGACGGACTGGCCGCGACCGAGGCGCTGCGGGCCCGGCCGGACGCGCCCGAGGTGATCGTGCTGACCACCTTCGACACCGATGACCACGTCCTGCGGGCGCTGCGCGCCGGGGCGGCCGGCTTCCTGCTCAAGGACACCCCGCCGCAGGAGATCGTCACGGCGGTGCGGAAGGTGGCGGGCGGGGAGCCGGTGCTGTCGCCCTCCGTCACCCAGCAGCTGATCGACCGGGTCGCGGGCGCGGTCCCGGCCGGCCGGGACGACCGCGCCGAGAGGGCGCGGGCCCGGCTGGCCCTGCTCGGCAGCCGGGAACGGGACGTGGCGCTCGCGGTCGGGCGCGGGAGCTCCAACGCGGAGATCGCCCGTGAGCTGTACATGTCCCTGCCGACGGTGAAGACCCATGTCTCCCGGATCCTGACCAAGCTGGACCTGAACAACCGGGTGCAGATCGCCCTCCTGGTGCACGACGCGGGCGAGTCCGGCCCGGCCTGACCCGGCCCTCCGGCGGTCGGCGGCGGACCGGCCGCGGGGCGGCCGCGGATCGGTTCGCGGACCGGTCGCGGATCAGTTCGCGCCGGTCACGAAAGCGGGCAGCAGCGCCTCCGCGACCAGACGGCGCGGCAGCGACAGCCCGAAGCGGTCTTCCAGCATGGTCAGGGTGCGCCGGGCGCGATCGTCGTCCGGCTCGTGTTCGGGCCGGGCATCGGTGCCGTCGGGGTGGAGTATGCCCGCGGAGACGAGCTCCGGCAGCAGGAAGTCCGGCTGGTGTCCGCCCCGCCACACCTCCTCGCCGAGCCCGAAGCAGCAGACCACCGCGCCGTCGCGGGCGTACCAGAACTGCCTGGGCGGGTGATCGGGCTGCGGGTCCAGGTGTACGGCCTCGGTGCCGTCACGGCCGATCTCGGCCAGCAGATCCGCACCCGCCGGGGCGCCGTGCTCCACCGCGAAGGACCAGTCTCCCCAGGTCCCGACGCGGGCCACGCCTTCCCCGTCCACCGCGTCCATCGCGAGGCTCCAGGCATCGGAGGCACCGAGATCGCCCGGGCGCAGGCCGGGCACCGCACCGAGTCGGGCGGCGAGCTCCTCGGGGTCGATGCCCCGGGCAAAGGTCAGTCCCGCGTACCAGTCCGGCCAGTCGGCCAGCCATGCGATGCCGTGCTCCACGGTGCCTCCCGAGGTGCGGTCGGTTCCCCCGGCACACCACGATACGTCCCGCCGGGATCCGGACCGGGGGCCTGTGGATTACGGTTCCGACCGCAACGGGTCACGGTTTCACCGGCCGCGGGTCGCGGCCTCACCGACCGCGACGGAGCACGGTTCCGTGAGGCACGGTCCCACCACCCGCGATCCCGCCACCCGCGGTCCCCCGGCCGCGGATCACGTGTCCGACGGGAGCAGTCGCGCGACCATGGAGTCGATCAGCCCGTCGACCGGGTAGGGGTCGAGCAGCGCGGGCACGGTCAGGTCGTCCACGATCAGCCCCAGCATCGCCAGGTACAGCAGCACCACACCGGTCCGGTCGCCCGGCAGTCCGGCGTCCAGGTGCCAGGCCACGTTGTCCTCCAGCTCGGCCGCCAGGAAGCCGGCCAGCTCTTCCCGGAGCTCCGGCCGCCGGGTGGCCTCCAGCCGCAGCTCCAGCATCGCGATGTGCACGCTGCGCTCGCGCCGCATCCGGGCGAGCAGGTCGCGCAGCAGGTCCGCGGTGTCCAGCGGACCGGTCAGCACGGACTCGTCGGGCACCAGCCGCTCACGGGTCCGGCGCAGGATCTGTCCGAGCAGCTGGGCCCGGTTGACGAAGTAGTTCGAGGCGGTGCCGGTCGGCACGCCCGCCTCCTTGTCCACCGCCCGCAGGGTCAGTCCGCGCGAGCCCTCGCCGGCGAGGACCTCGATGGCGGCGTCGAGCAGTGCGGCGCGGCGCTCCGGGTTCTGGCGCACGGTGTCCTTCCCTGGGGCGGATCTGGCACGTGGATGCTGCGGGCGGTGCGTGCCGCACGGCGTCCATGCCGCGGTGCGTCAGTACTGCAAGTGCAGTGCTCCGCTCACGTTAGCCCATGCCCGTCCGGTCGTTCCGCTCCCGGCCGGGACCCGCGCCTGGCCGACTCCAGCAGGTAGGGGACGTCGATCACCGCCACCTCCGGGGTGAACAGCAGCCGGGCCTTGAGCCGCAGCGCGATCTGGTTGTGCAGCGGCTGCTCCCACCAGCGGCCGACCACGAACTCGGGGATCACCACCGACAGCACCCCGCCGGGCTCGCGGGCAGCGAGTTCCTGCAGATGGGTCAGCACCGGGCGGACCACCTCGCGGTAGGGCGAGTGCAGGATCGTCAGCGGCATTCCGGGGTCGTGCTCCGCCCACTGCGCGCGCAGCTCCGCGGCCGCGGTCTCGTCGGCGGCCACGCTCAGCGCCGTCAGCGTGTCCGGCCGCAGCGCCTCGGCGAACCCGAGGGCCTTGAGGGTGGGCGCGTGCACGGAGGAGACCAGGACCACCACGTGGTGCCGGGCCGGCTTGCGCGGCCTCACCCCGGGGGCGACCTCGACCTGCCGGGCGACCTGGTCGTAGTGGCGCCGTACGGTCCGCATGCCGAGGAACAGCAGCGGCATGGCGATGACCACCAGCCAGGCGCCGTGGGTGAACTTGGTGATGAGGACGATGACCAGGACCACGCAGGTCATGGTGGCGCCGACCGCGTTGATGGCGCGGCTGCGGTGGATCCGTACGCGCTCCCCGGCCGGGGTGGCGGGGTCGGCGAGCACCCGGTTCCAGTGCCGCACCATGCCCGACTGGGAGAGCGTGAAGGAGACGAAGACCCCGATGATGTAGAGCTGGATCAGGCGGGTCAGGTTGGCGTCGAAGGCGACGATCAGGGCGATGGCGGTGAGCGCCAGCAGCACGATGCCGTTGGAGTAGACGAGGCGGTCACCCCGGTTGGCGAGCTGGCGCGGTGCGAACCCGTCCCGGGCCAGGATCGAGGCGAGCATCGGGAAGCCGTTGAAGGCGGTGTTCGCGGCGAGGATCAGCACCCCGGCGGTGGCCGCCTGGAGCAGGTAGAAGAGGAAGTGCCAGTCCCCGAAGGTGGCCCGGCCGATCTGGGCGAGGGCGGTGGAGGTCGGCGTCCCGGGCGGCAGCCCGAGCTCCGTCGGGTCCGCCGCCACGTGCACCTGGTACACCATGGCCAGCGCGGTGATGCCGGAGAACATGGTGACCGAGAGGGCTCCCATGGCGGCCAGGGTGGTGGCCGCGTTGCGGCTCTTGGGCTTGCGGAAGGCGGGTACCCCGTTGCTGATGGCCTCCACGCCCGTGAGCGCGGTGCAGCCCGAGGCGAAGGCCCGCATCGTGAGCAGCACCACGGCCAGTCCGGTGAAGCTTCCGGCCGGGATGATGGGCAGGTCGGCGGATTCGGCGCGGATGGTCTGGCCGGTCCCGAGACGGACCGCGGCCACCGCGAACATCACGTAGACGACGAGGACGAACCCGTAGGTGGGGATGGCGAAGACGCGTCCCGACTCGCGCACCCCGCGCAGGTTCATCACCGTCAGCAGCACCACGAAGCCGACGGACAGGGCGACTTCGTGGTCGCTCAGGGCGGGGATCGCGGAGGTGACTGCGTCGACCCCGGAGACGACGGAGACGGCCACGGTGAGGACGTAGTCGACGAGCAGGGCGCTCGCTGCGGTCAGTGCGGCGGACTGGCCCAGGTTCTCCTTGCTGACGACGTACGCCCCGCCGCCGTTGGGGTAGGCGTGGCAGGTCTGCCGGTAGGAGGCGACGACGACCACCAGCAGGAAGACGATCGCGGCGGCCGCGTACCAGGCGAGGTGGAGCAGGGCCACCCCGCCGAGGGCGAGGATCAGCAGGATCTCCTCGGTGGCGTACGCGACCGAGGAGAGCGGGTCGCTGCAGAAGATCGGCAGGGCGAGCCGTTTGGGGAGCAGGGTCTCGCCCAGCCGGGCGGAGTCGAGCGGTTCGCCGACCAGCACGCGTTTCGGATTGATGCGCCTCATTCCGGCATGATCGTTGATGATCACGCGGTTTCGTCCGATTCGTGATGGTTCAGTGCGTGCGCCACCCCGCGAGCTCCTCGGCCCGGTGGGCCAGCCAGAGGTCGTGGCGGGCGCTGGGCGACTGGAGCAGGGACCGTTCCAGCAGCACCTCGATCCTGGTCAGCCGTTTGCGCACACCGGGTACGGAGATGCCGAGCGCGGCGGCCGCCGCGGCGAGTTGGGCGTCGTGGCGCAGCCAGGCGCGGACGGTGTCCCGGGCGCCGGGCGGGGCGTCGGGCCCGGTCAGCGGGGCCAGGTGGCGGCGGGCCCAGTCGGCCAGGTCGGGGGCGCGCAATACGTCGTCCAGCCCGGAGCCGGCCGGGCCGGACTGCCCGACCTCTCCCGACGCCCCGGCCGGTCCCGACGCCCCGGACGCGCCGGACGCCCCGGGCACGTCGGCCGATCCCGGCATCCCGGCCGGGCGCGGCCGGCCGCCCGTCAGGGACACGGCACCGGTCAGGGACCAGGCACCCGTCGGGGACCCGGCGCCCGTCGGGGACCCGGCGTCGCGCGGCGCGGACCCGGCGCGCGGTCCGCCGTCTGCTCCGGCGCCGCCCGGGGTCAGCCGGAGCGCCAGCGACAGCGCCGCCTGGTGCCCCAGCCGGGCGAGGTCCAGCCCGAGGATGTCCTCCACCAGCCGCAGCCGGGTGGCCAGCGTGTTGCGGTGGATCCGCAGCAGCCGGGTGGCGTGCGAGGTGAAGTTCAGCCAGGCGTGGGCGGTGGCCCGCAGCTCCTGGGCGCCCGGGTCCTGCGGGCGCCGGGGGGCGTACGTGTGCAGGGGTGCGAGCGCGGTTTCGGCCCACCCGGTCCCCGCGGTGTGCGCGGCCAGTTCGAGCTCCGGGCCGGGGCCGAAGCGGGCGTGCCGCCCGGCCCGCCCGCGCGCCACGGCCAGGGCGTGGAAGGCCTGGGAGTACGCCCCCGGGGCGTCCCGCAGCGCGGCCTCCTCGCTGACCCCGGTCACGCACTCGGGCGCGGCCGCGGCCAGCGCACCGGCCAGCGGGTCCTGGTCGGCGGAGACCGCCGCCGCGTCGGAGGGGACCAGGGCGATGAGATGGCGTACGTAGACCGGACAGCGCACCACCCAGGCGCGCCCGCCGGTCAGTTCCGCGCACAGCCGGCCCACCTCCTCCCGGGCCCCGGTGCGGCACTCGATCACGTACATCCGCATCGGGTCGGGCAGCGAGGGGGTGAGGGCCTCGGCCACCTGGTGGGCGGTGGACAGCCGTCCGTTCATCAGCAGGTGCAGCACGGCCTCCCGGGCCCGGGACTCCGCCAGCGCCACCCGTTCCTCGCGCCGTGCGGCCTCCTCGGCGCGCCGCACCAGGGCCAGCGGCACGGCCGCGTCCGCCAGCAGCGCGGGCGCGCCCGGCGGGTAGGGGCGGGGCAGTACGGCGGCCAGTGCGCCGCGCCCGTCCAGCGCGAACAGCAGGGCGGTGGCCGCCGGGCCGTCGACGACGGCGGAACTGACCTGGCGGGCGGTCAGCTCTGCGGCGGCCCGGGCGGCCAGCGCGGGCTCCGGCCCGGCCGGCGGACCACCGGCCTCCAGGACGCCGGTCCAGCCTCCCAGCCGGACGGAGAGCCAGCGCAGCAGCGCGGCCGAACCACCGGTGTGGGCGAGCCGGTGCACCTTGAGGACGTCGTCGGAGCGGTTCCAGGTCTGAATGACGGGGTCCCTTCGGATGGGGGGACCCGCCATTCAACACCGGGACGCACACTGTGCGCAGTGATACCCGTCTCGTTGAACCACTGGGCAGAACGAATCCTGCAACGAGCTGCGGAGCGGCCTAGGTTGGTGCGCGAGCGGTCGGGTCCCGGTGATCACGGGGGAACACCGGGGCCCGCCCTCCGACCGGGTCGTCACATGCGCGCGGCCGCGCTGCGGATCGCCTCGCGGATGCGGGGGTAGGTCCCGCAGCGGCAGATGTTCGCGATGGCGTCGAGGTCCTCCTCCGTCGGCTCGGTGGTCCGCTTCAGCAGGGCGACCGCCGCCATGATCTGGCCGGGCTGGCAGAAGCCGCACTGGGCGACGTCCTGTTCCAGCCACGCCTCCTGCACGGGGTGCAGCTCCTCCCCGTCGGCCAGCCCTTCGATGGTGGTCACCTCGCGCCCGGCGCACGCCGAGACGGGGACCACGCAGGGGCGGATGTCGGCGCCGTCGAGGTGGCTGGTGCAGGCCTTGCAGACGTCCACCCCGCAGCCGTACTTGGGGCCCCGGATGCCCAGGAGGTCCCGCAGCACCCAGAGCAGCGGCAGGTCGTCGGGCGCGTCGACGGTGACGTTCCGCCCGTTGACGGTGAAGGTGTGCGAGGGCACGGCGGGACTCCTGGATCTCGAACGGAGGTGTGGTCGGGGGATGTCGGGGGCGGGGGTCAGCGGGGGTAGGGCGTGAAGTCGACGTCGAAGTCGAGCGGGAAGCTGCGGGGCTTGGTCCCGGTGGCCCGGGCGTAGGCGTTGGCGATGGCACCGACGGCGGCGGGCACGCCGAGCTCCCCCGCGCCGCCCGGCTCGTCGCCGGTGGCGGGCATCACGATCACCCGCACCTCGCGCGGGGTGTCCTGCTGCCTCGCCCAGTGGAACTGACTGTAACTTCCCTCCATCGGGAGACCCTTGTCGATGTGCAGCCCGGCCCTGAGGGTGGTGGAGATCGCGTCGATCAGCCCGCCGGCCATCTGTGCCTCCAGGCCCCGCGGGTTGACCGGCAGGCCCACGTCCACCGCGATGACCGCCTTGGTGACGCGCACCCGCTCCCGGTCCCGGGCGTCGATCTCCACCAGGCAGGCGGTCCGGGACTTGTACTCCTCGTGGAAGGCGATGCCCTGGGCGCAGCCGGCCGGCATGGTCCGCCCCCAGTCGCCCTCGGCCGCGGCCCGCTCGAGCACGGCGCGCTGGGCGGCGGTCTTCAGGAACGTACGGCGGAACCGGTACGGGTCCTGGCCGAGCCGGGCGGCGAGTTCGTCGACCACGATCTCCTCGGCGCCCCGGGTGTTGGCGGAGTACACCGACCGCCAGGAGCCGGTGGGGATGCCGGTCGGCACCTCGGTCAGCGCCTGGGTGGTCAGGCCGAAGTGGTAGGGGGACTTCACTGTGGTCAGGAACAGGGTCTGGGCGAGGGTGGCGTTGCCGATGCCCAGCGGGAGGTGCGCGGCGGTGGCGGTGACGATCTCGCCGAGGCCGTGCCGGAAGTCGGTCTCCGCGGCGGCCACCCGGTGTTCAAAGCTCAGCACCTCGCCGAGGGCGTAGGTGGCCCGGATCCTGTGGTGGGTGGCGGGGCGCATCCGGCCGTGCCGGGTGTCGTCGACCCGGGTCCACATCAGCCGGACCGGACGCCCGCACGCCTTCGAGACCCGTGCGGCCTCCAGGGCGCCGTCGAAGAAGAGGCGCCGCCCGAAGGAGCCGCCGGCCTGGACCACGTGGACGGTCACCTTGCCGACGGGCAGGCCGAGTTCGGCGGCGATGGTCTGGCGGGCCACGATCGGGGACTTCAGGCCGGACCAGATCTCGGCCCGGTCCGCCCGTACGTCGGCGACCGCGCAGTTGGTCTCCAGCGGGGCGTGGCTGACGAAGGCGAAGTCGAACTCGGCGTCCACGTGGGGGGTGAGGAGCGGGGGGACGAGCAGGGGCGGGGTGGCGGCGCGGAGTTTGGCCCGGATCACGTCGTCGGAGAGGTGGTCCGCGGGTCCGGGGCCCCAGGTGACCCGGAGGGCGGCCCGGGCGTCGAGGGCCTGGCCGAAGGTCTCGGCGACGACGGCGACGCCGGTCGGGACGGTGACCACGTGGAGCACGCCGGGCATGGCCCGGACGGCCGCCGCGTTGGCCACGGAGACGACGGTGCCGCCGAGGGTAGGCGGGCGGCGCACCACGCAGGGCTTGGCCCCGGGCACGTCGAGGTCGAGGGTGTACTGCTGCCGGCCGGTGACCATGGCGCGGGCGTCCACCCGGGAGGTGGGCCGGCCGACGAGGGCGTGTTCCGCGGCCGGTTTGGGGGTGGCGCCGAGGACGATCAGGGCGGGGTCGGCGGCCGCCTCGGCGAATTCGCCGTAGGGGGCGCTGCGGCCGTCGGGGGCGCGGACGGTGCCGTTCGCCGTGGTCAGGCGGGACGGGGCGAGGTTCCAGCGGGCGGCGGCGGCCGCGACCAGCCGGGCCCGGGCGGTGGCGGCGCAGCGCCGGACCGGGTCGTAGAGCGAGCGGATCGAATTGGAGCTGCCGGTGAGCTGGTTGAAGAGCAGCTCGGGGCGGGCGTCGTCGAGTTCCACCCGGACCCGGTCCAGCGGGGAGTCGAGTTCCTCGGCGACGAGCATGGCCACCGCGGTGGTCAGGCCCTGGCCGACCTCCTCCCGGGGCAGCCGGAACCGGATGGTGCCGTCCGCCTCGACGGTGAGCAGGAGCAGCCCGGCCGTGGGCGCGCCGGCGAGGATGAACAGGTCGCCGAGGTCGATCAGGTCGGCGGGGGCGGGAAGGGTGGGGATCACCGCATGGGCCGGCTGCGGGACCAGGGCGTCGGCCCCGGCCCGGGTGGCGACCGCCAGGGTCGGCGCCGCGACCAGATAGGTGAGGAACGTGCGCCGGCTCTGTCCTGTCATCTGTTCTCCGCCTGTTGGGCCGGCACGTGCACGCAGGGAAGTGACGTGCGAGTATCAGCTGATTACCGGCACGTAGAGTAGCGAGCGCGGCGGGGCGCGGGGAAGCGGGACGGACGGATGTGACGGGGTCCCCCGTTCGGGGTGGTTATTCCGTGAACTCTCCAGGTCCGGGTGGGTCGTACAGCTCGCCCGCGCGTACGGGGCACCCGTTTCGGAGGGACGTTTTCCGGCCATGGGTCGACCATGGAAGGGAGAAGGAAGCACCCGGCAGGGAGGAGGCGCGACATGCCCGCGTTCATGGACGTGCACACCAACATGAAGGGCATCACCAAGGACCAGCTGATGGCCGCCCACAAGGCCGACCTCGCGATCGAAAGCGAACAGGGAGTGCACTTCAAGCAGGCGTGGGCGGACCCGGAGTCCGGCCACGTGTACTGCCTCTCCGAGGCCCCCTCGGCGGAGGCCGTCCAGGCGGTCCACCGGCGGACCGGGCATCCCGCGGACGAGGTCCACCCGGTTCCGATCATTGTCTGATCGCCACCTGACCATGGTCTGATCGCCGTCCGATCGCGTTCCGATGGCCGTCTGATCGGATCCGGTCCGCACCGACGGTTCCGGCCGGCCGCAGGGCTGGCCGGAACCGTTCGCACGCTTCAGCTCGACCGGAAGGCCCTTGACATATGCCAGGGGCAAGGCCTCAACGGATGTTGCCAAACGCCTTACAGGCCCTCCCGGCCTGTGCCACAGTCGTGACGAGTCCTTCCCCCAGACTTGGCCGTGCCGCGCCTGTATCGGAGTTCCCATGCCGTCGCACCTGTTCGCGGACCGTCCCGCGCAGCCGCCCCAGCCCGGGTCGGTGGACGCGCTGATCAAGCAGACCCGGCGGCTCCGCGGTGATGTGGACGCGGTGCGCCGCGACACCGTCGTGGACGAACACGACGCCCAGGGCCGCTGGCAGCGCGCGCTCTGCGACCTCGCGGTCCATCACCTCGACGACCTCGGCGAGCACCTCGGACAGCTCAAGGAGGGCATGCCCGCGGTGGTCGCCCCGGAGCACGAGGCCCTCCCCGAGCCGACGGGGTACGACCCGGGCACGGACCTGTCGCGGGTCGGCAGCGCCGAATGGAACCTGCTCACCGACGAGGTCACCTGGTCGGAGGAGCTCTTCCAGATCTTCGGCCGGTCCCCGGAAGCCGGGCCCCTCCCCCTCGACGAACTGGGCTCCACCCTCTTCTCCGAGGACCAGCCGCTGCTCACCGCGATGGTGACGGCCTGTCTGGTCGACGGACGCCCCATCGACGGCGAGTTCCGCATCGTGCGCACCGACGGCCGGGTACGGACCCTGCACATGCGGGGCGAACCGGCCCTCGACGCCGACGGCTGTACGGCCTCCATGTGGGCCGTGCTGCGCGACGTCAGCGAACTCCGCCGCAGCCAGCGCGCGGTGCGCGAGACCCGCGATTCGCTGCAACGGCAGCAGGAGATCGCGCGGACCGAGCACCGGCTGGCCGTAGAGCTGCAGGAAGCCGTGCTCCCCCCGTGGCGCGGCTCCCTGCGTTTCCCCCACGGCAGCACCGGCGCGCTCGACGTGGCCGCGCACTACATGCCGTCCGCGAGCAGCGCGCTGATCGGCGGCGACTGGTACGACGCGCTGGAACTCCCCGACCAGTGCTCCCTGCTGACGGTCGGCGACCTGACCGGACACGGCGTCACCGCCACCTCCGGCATGGCCATGCTGCTCGGCGCGCTGCGCGGCATGGCCATGGCCGGCATCGCGCCGGGGCCGCTGATGGGCTGGCTCAACCAGCTGCTGGAGACCTCGGTCCAGCCCGCGCTCGGCTCCGCCGTCTGCTGCCGTTACGAGCCGGCCGGCCGGGTGCTGACCTGGGCCCAGGCGGGGCACCCCGCCCCGCTCCTGTTCCGCCACGGCTCCGGACGCTCGCTGGCCTCACCGGAGGGCATCCTGCTGGGCGCCACCTCCGGGGCGGTCTACGGGCAGGCCGAGGAGCGGCTGGAGGTGGGCGACGTACTCGTGCTGCACACGGACGGACTGACCCCGCGCAGCATCGAGTTCAGCAAGTCCGACGGCACGGAGCGGCTGCTGGCCCTGGCACCGCGCTTCTCGGCCGCGAAGTCGGCCCAGGAATGCGTGCGCCTGGTCATCGAGGAGTTCGGCGAGGGCGAGCGCGAAGACGACGCGTGCGTACTCGTGGCCCGCATCGGCGCCTGACGCCTCCGGCGGGGCCCGCAGTCCGCCACCGCGTGAGTCTGCGAGCGTTGCGGGCACCCCCGCCACCTTGCGCGCGCCCCGCCGCCGTGCGGGCAGATCGTGCGCAGGGCCGCACGGCACCGAAGTGCGCGCCCGCGCTGTGAAACCCCGCCTCCGCGGGCCTCCGAGCCCGCGGACCGCACCGTCGAAGCCCCCGTAGCCCCCGTAGCCCCCGCCGAAGAACCCCCGTTCGTCCCCCCGTCCGGGCCGCGACCCGCTCAGATCTCCCCCCCGCGCGCCCCCGCCCCGGGACTCCCCGGCAGCGCCTGCGCGATCTCCGCCCGGAGGTCCTCGATCCGCCCGAAGCCGGCGTACTCTCCGGTCAGCCGGTACATCTCGCGCAGCCGGTCCCAGGTCCGGTGCGAAGAGGTCTCGTTCATGGAGACCAGGGCCAGCCGGGCGTACCGGTCGGCCTGCTCCGGGTCGTCGGCGATGAAGCAGGCCGAGGCCAGCGAGATGTAGTCGAAGATCTGCGACCGGTTGTGCCCGGTGCCGCGCAGCCGCAGCGCCTCCTTGGCGTGCCGGGCGGCGACCGGCGCCGCCGACGCGTCGTGGTCCGCCAGGGTGCGGTAGGCCAGCGCCTGCATCCCGTGCAGGTCGGCCTCGTCGAAGTGCTGCATCCAGGAGGGCGGCGGCACATCGCCCTTGTCGGACACGAAGAGGTCCTCCGCCTCGCCCAGCGTGCGCCGCATGGCCTGGCCCTTGCCCATGGCGGCCTGCGCCCACGCCTCGATGGTGTGCAGCATGGCGCGGGTGCGCGGCAGCGCCTCCTCGCCGGCCCCCGAGCGGGCCAGCTTCATCAGGTCCAGGGCCTCGTTCGGCTTGCCCAGGTGGACCATCTGGCGGGCGGCCCGGGACAGCGCCTCACCGGCCCTCGGCCGGTCCCCGCCCTCGCGGGCCGCGTGCGCGGCGATGACGAAGTACTTCTGCGCGGTCGGCTCCAGGCCCACGTCGTGGGACATCCAGCCGGCCAGGACCGCCAGGTTGGCCGCCACCCCCCACAGCCGCCGCTGCAGGTGGTCCGGGTGGTGGTACGCCAGCATGCCGCCGACCTCGTTCAACTGGCCCACCACGGCCTTGCGCTGCAGCCCGCCGCCTCTGGAGGCGTCCCAGGCCCGGAAGACCTCCACCGAGCGCTCCAGCGCCTCGATCTCCTGGGAGCCGATGGGCGCCGCCTCGTAGCGGTCGAAGCCCGCGGCGTCGGCGTGGTGGGAGTCGGCGAACCGGCCGGGGTCCCGGTCCCGCCGGGGTTCGGTGTGGAGCCAGTCGTACATGGCGTTGGTGAGGGCGGAGCCGCCGGTGAGCACGGCGCTCGCGCCCATCATCCCGCGTCGGTTGAGCATGAGGTCCATTCCCGTGAATTCGGTGAGGACCGCGGCCGTTCGCTCCGGCGCCCAGGGCAGGCCGTCGGGGTTCTCCTTCGCCCCGTCCGGCTGCCGTTTGGCGGTGCGCCGCTGCCGTACGAACCCGAGGTCCTCGATGGTCACGACACGACCGAGCCGCTCGGTGAACAGGGCCGCCAGTACGGTGGGCACCGGCTCGCGCGGGGTCTCCCCCATGTCGATCCAGCGCCGCACCCGCGAGGTGTCGGTGGCCAGCTGGTGGTGGCCCATGGCGGCCGCCTGCCGGTTGACCATCCTCGCCAGCTCGCCCTTCGACCAGCCGGCCAGGCCGAACAGGTCGTTCAGACGGGTGTTTGGTCCTCTGCTCACGTCAAGCCCCCAGGTTCTCGGCTGAGTTGACAGTAACCCCGGGTCAGATGCCGAGCGACTATTCGCCAGGGTTCGCCAGGGCACGCCCGATGTTCCGCCACCCGCGCCGGGGTGTCAGGTAGGAATGCGCCTCCCCGACCCGGTCCCCTGCCGCACTCCCCAGGGTGACGAGGGGCCGGGCGGGGCGGCGTACGCAACTCGTCGGCGCACGAAGGGATCCGTATCACTCATGTACGCAGCATCGTCCTCCGTGTCCGCCCCCGTCCGGCCGCACCGCACGCTCCAGGCGGGCGGCGGCCCGTACCTGGAACCCGGCCGCCCTGCGGTCCCGGCGCAGGGCGCCGTGCGGGCGCGGCGGATGCCGGGCACCGGGACCCAGCCGCTGAGCGGAAGAATCGACCTGTCGGGGCCGCAGGGTGCGCAACTGCGCACCGCACTCGCCTCGGTGCAGCGGATCTGTCCGGAGTTCGCGCCGGTGCAGGTGCTGCGCCGGAGCGGACGGTCGGTCCTGCTGGTCGGCACCACCGGGCGGGCGACCGCCGTGGCCAAGGTTTTACTGGACCACTCGCCGGAGTGGCGCGAGCGGTACCGGCACGAAATAGCTGCGTACCGGGCGTTCGTCCGGCACCGCCCGCCGGTGCGGGTGCCGAGGCTGATCGCGGCCGACCCGGAGAACTGCACGCTGGTGGTGGAGCGCATGGCGGGCCGGGTGGCCGCCCTGCAGCGACACCCGGTGGAGGCCCCGCCGCGGGCCGACGTACGGGCGGTGCTCGGCGCGGTGTGCCGGGTGAACCAGTGGCGTCCGCCGGGCGACCTGTTCGGCCGTCCGCTGGACTACGCCTCCCGGATCACCCGCTACCACGAGCTGGGACTGCTGACCGACCGGGACCTGGGCGACCTGCAGAAGCTGCTGCACGGACTGGCGGTGTCGGGTCCGCAGTGGCAGTTCAACCACGGTGACGCCCTGCTCTCGAACGTGCTGCTGTCGCCCGCCGGTCCGGTGCTGCTGGACTGGGAGCACGCCGGCTGGTACCTGCCCGGGTACGACCTGGCCACGCTCTGGACGGTGCTGGGCGACGCCCCGGCCGCCCGGTCGAGCATCAGCCGGCTGGCCCAGTCCCAGGGCACGGCCGCCCGGGACGCCTTCCTGGTGAACCTGATGCTCGTCCTGACCAGGGAGATCCGGATGTCGGAGACGGCGGTCCAGCGCTCGATGCTGGCCACCGCCCCGACGCAGCCGCTGCCGGCGGGTGCCCTGTCCTCCGGTGAGGAACAGCGCCTGCTGCTGCGCCGGCTGCACGACGACTGCGGTATGGCCCGCAGAGCGGTGCGGGCGGCGGTCGGCACCCGCTGACCGGTCCACCCCACGCCCCGCCCGCCCCGCACCGAGCCCCCGGGAGCTTTCCTCCGCCCGGGGGCTCGGTGGTGTCCGGGGTCCGGGTGGCGGCGCGGCTCAGCGGTGTTCGGGGTTGGGGAAGTCGAAGCGGCAGCCGGCGTCCCACTCCGAGCGCCGGTTGCCGTGGGCGGGGATGCCGCCGGCCCGCTGGAGCATCGCCGCGAGGTGCATCAGGTTCCACGACATGAAGGTCGTGTTGCGGTTGGTGAAGTCGTTCTCCGGGCCGCCGGACCCGGGGTCGAGGTAGGAGGGACCGGGTCCGGCCTCGCCGATCCATCCGGCGTCGGCCTGCGGCGGAACGGTGTAGCCCAGGTGTTGGAGGCTGTAGAGCACGTTCATGGCGCAGTGCTTGACGCCGTCCTCGTTGCCGGTGACGATGCAGCCGCCGACCCGGCCGTAGTACGCGTACTGCCCCTGCTCGTTGAGCAGGCTCGAACAGGCGTAGAGCCGCTCGATGACCCGCTTCATCACCGAGCTGTTGTCGCCCAGCCAGATCGGACCGCACAGCACAAGGATCTCGGCGGCCATGATCCGCGAGTACAGCACCGGCCACTCGTCGGACTCCCAGCCGTGGTCGGTCATGTCCGGCCAGACGCCCGTGGCGATGTCGTGGTCGACCGCCCGGATGAGTTCGGTGGTGACTCCGTTCGCCTCCATGACCGCGCGGCTGCGGGCGATGAGGCCCTCGGTGTTGCTCACCTCCGGGGAGCGCTTCAGCGTGCAGTTCACGAAGACGGCCCGCAGGCCGGGATACGCCTGCGGCCCGTCGGTGGGCGGTTCCTGATGCCGGTTCACGGCTCCAGCGTGGACCGGTGGCGGGGGTGCCGCCACTCGCGTGGGCCGGCCGGGCGTACCGGTCGTACGCCCGCACGCGCCTTGACTTCACATGATCCCCCGAACATTTTTCTGATTCAGCATCAGGTTCCCCCGACCCTGCCCCCTGCCCCCTGCCCCTGGAGGCCGCCATGTCCTCTTCACCCACCCGCCGTACGGTCCTGGCCGGGACCGGCGCCGGGCTGCTCGCCGCGGGAGTGCTGCCCTCCGGTGCGGCCCGCGCCGACGACGGCCCGCCGCTCGGCACGTATGACGTCGTCGTGGTCGGCTCCGGAGCGGCCGGCATGACCGCGGCGCTGACCGCCGCGAAACGGGGCCTCAGCGTGGTCGTGGTCGAGAAGGCGCCGACCTTCGGCGGTTCCGCAGCCCGGTCCGGCGCCGGCATCTGGCTCCCGAACAACTCGGTGATCCTCGCCGCCGGCGTGCCGGACACCCCGCAGAAGGCGGCCGCGTACCTGGCGGCGGTCGTCGGTGACGGAGCTCCCGCGGACCGGCAGGCCGCGTTCCTGGGCAACGGGCCGCGCATGCTGGACTTCGTGATGGCGAACAGTCCGCTGCGGTTCCGCTTCATGGAGGGCTACAGCGACTACTACCCGGACCTGCCGGGCGGGCTGCCGAACGGCCGCTCGATCGAACCCGATCAGCTCGACGGGAACCTCCTCGGCACCGAACTGGCCCGGCTGAACCCGGCGTACATGCCGGTGCCCGCCGGGATGGTGGTGTTCAGCCAGGACTACAAGTGGCTGACGCTGGCGGCCGTGAACGCCAGGGGTGCGGCCGTCTCCGCCGAATGCCTGGCGCGCGGCGCCAGGGCGGCGCTGTGCGGGGAGAAGCCGCTGACCATGGGGCAGGCCCTGGCGGCGGGCCTGCGGGCCGGGCTCCAGCGGGCGGGCGTCCCGGTGTGGCTGGAGTGCCCGCTGGTCGACCTGGTCCTGGAGGGCGGGGCCGTCACCGGCGTGGTGGTGGAGAAGGCCGGCGTACGGGGCGTCGTACGGGCCCGGCGCGGCGTGGTCGTGGGCTCGGGCGGGTTCGAGCACAACGCGGAGATGCGGGCCCGGTACCAGCAGCAGCCGATCGGCACCCAGTGGTCGGTGGGCGCGAAGGAGAACACCGGGGACGGGATCCGGGCCGGGGAGCGGGCGGGCGCGGCGCTCGCGCTGATGGAGGACGCCTGGTGGGGCCCGTCGATCCCGCTGCCCGGCGAGCCGTACTTCTGTCTGGCCGAGCGGACCCTGCCGGGCGGGCTGGTCGTGAACGCGCGGGGCACCCGTTTCGTCAACGAGGCGGCCCCGTACAGCGACGTGGTGCACGTGATGTACGAGAAGGACCGGGGAGCGCCCGGCTCGCACATCCCGGCGTGGCTGGTCGTCGACCAGAACTACCGCAACAAGTACCTGTTCAAGGACGTGCTGCCGACGTTCGTGTTCCCGGATTCCTGGTACGCGTCGGGCGCGGTGAGGAAGGCGTGGACCTGGGACGCGCTGGCCGGGCAGATGGGGGTGCCGGCCGCCGCCTTCCGGGCGACGCTGAACCGCTTCAACGCGCAGGCGTGGAACGGCTCCGATCCGGACTTCGGGCGCGGGGACACGGCGTACGACCACTACTACACGGACCCGGGGGTGTACCCGAGCTCCTGCCTGGCCCCGCTGTGGGCGCCGCCGTTCTACGCCTTCCGGATCGTGCCGGGCGACCTCGGCACGAAGGGCGGGATCGTGACGGACGCCCGCGCACGGGCGCTGCGGCCGGACGGCTCGGTGATCCGGGGGCTGTACGCGGCGGGGAACGCCAGCGCGGCGGTGATGGGGCACAGCTACGCGGGGGCGGGGTCGACGATCGGGCCCGCGATGACGTTCGGCTACGTCGCGGCGAACGACATCGCGGACTCGGCCGCGTAGCCACCGGCGACCGTCCGACCTGCTCGGCCCGGCCGACGCCCTCGGCCCGGACGGCCCGGCCCGGGCTAGCCCTGCTGGAAGAGCTCGGCCGGGAGCGGCTTCAGCAGCGCGTAGAGGTCGTCGGTGATCGGCCGGTCCCAGCTGGCGATGGTGACCAGCACGTTGTCGCTGCGGTCGAACTGGACGCAGCTGATCCGGGACTCGGAAAGCTTGATCCGGCGGACGATGAGCAGGTTGTCGCCCTGCATGACCGGGCAGTCCTCCACGCCGGTGACCTCGACGTCCTCGTCGTTCTCCAGGGCGTCGAGGAGCTGGGCGACCTCGAAGGGGACCTGCTTGTCGGCGAGCTCCCGGGCCGGCGAGCCCTCGGGCAGGTTGCCGATGATCATCGCGGGGCCGCGGCCGCCGAAGAGGTCGTAGCGGAGGAAGACACCCTGGCAGCTGCCGTCGGCGGCGGGCAGCAGGCCGGCGCCGAGGTTGCCCGGCCAGTCCCCCGGATCCATGGCCAGGACGTCGAAGTCCGGGCCTGCGGGTGTGGCGGCGCGGTGGCGGCGGAGGAAGGACATGCGGCAATGGTACGTGGCCGCGTGGGTTTTTCCGGCTCGGGGGCCCCTTCCGGTCCGGCCCCGGGGGTGCGGCCCCCGGGGCGGGTCAGGGCCGGAGGGCGGAGGGGCCGGTGCAGGTGGCGCCCAGGGCCCGGACCCGGGCGCGGAGCTCCCGGTCGGCCGTGACCACGACGCAGCCCCGGCCGGCGTACTCGGCGGCCAGTTCGACGATGCGGTCGTCCCCGCTGCCGGGCGCGCTGTCCACCCTGACGCCGGGGACGGAGACCACGCCGCGGGCCGCCCCCTCGACCACCAGGACGATCTCGGGGGTGGTCCCGGGGGTGCCCTCGGGGACGCCGCCGGGCAGGGTTCCCGGCGGGGCGGCGGCGAGCCGGTCGCGGAGGCGTTCGGCGGCCCCGCGCCGGTCGCGCCACCAGCCGTCCGGGACGGAGCCGACCACGTTGGCGCCGTCCACGATCAGTACGCTGCGCGTGACGTCCCTGTCCGTCACGTCCTTGTGCGTCACGTCCTTGTGCGTCACGTCCCTGCGCATCCTCTCCTCGCCGTGCCCTGTTCTTCCCCCGCCCGGCTCAGACCGGGGGGACCAGCTCGAAGTACCGGTCGACGAGCCGTTCCTCCCCGGTGACCGTGAGGGCGCCGGCGGGGACGCGGTGCCACAGGAAGAGCATCAGGTCGGAGGCGCTGCCGGCGAGCTCCACGGCGGCCTGCCCGTCGGGGGCGAGCCGCACCTCGTCGCCGCGGAACTCGACCGTCCAGTCGCCCGGTCCGTCGGTCCGGCGGAACCGGTAGCGCTCCCCCTCCCCGGGCGGGACCGGCTGCATGGCGCGCCGTCCGGGGGCCATGGCCTGGATCGTCTGGAGGACCGCGTCGGCCGCCAGCGCGGGGTCGACGGGGGCGGGCTCGCCGATCGCGCCCTCGGCGTCCCAGCGGTGCACGGCTGCTTCGATGGTCTGCATCCGCAGCCAGAAGGCGGCGGTGTGCTCGGCGGGGTCCGGGTGCCAGGTCCAGACCGGCAGGTCCGGGTCGGTGGCCCGGAACAGCTCCGCGAGGTCGGCGGCTCCCTCGGTGAACCATTCGGTGAGCTGCGGCGGGGCCGGGGCGAGGTTCGGCGCCCGTTCGGGGTTCGGCCAGGCGGCGAGGACGGCCGGGTCGGAGGGCAGGCCGTACAGGGCGAGGTCGCCGTGATCGGGGCGCTCGGTCAGGGCACCGCGCAGGATGTGGGCGACGTAGCGGTGGACGCCGCCGAGGTGTCCGACGAGGTCGGCGACCGACCAGCCGGGGCAGGACGGGACCGGCTGCGCGGGCCCGCCCCCGTCGAGCGCCCGGTGCGCGGCCCGCTCGAAGGCGGCGACCTCACGCCGGAACGGGAGGACGCGGTCGGTGCCGGTGGCGTGCGTGGTCTCCTCGTGGTCCGCGGCCTCCCCTGCTGCTGCGGTCTCCCTGATGTCCGTACGGTCCATGGGGTCCATGGGTCCACTCTGCCAGTCCGGCGCCGTGCTCCGGCAGGTCACCCCTTGCGCAGCAGGCGGTATCCGAGCGCGGGGGCCAGGCGCAGGACCGCGTGCAGGAGCTTCACCCTGCCGATGCGGATCTCCGCCGTCTCACGGAGGATGCCGCGGATCACTGCCGCTGCCGCGTCCTCCGCGCTGATCTTGCCGCGGCCGCGCCCGCGGGTCATGTCGGTGTCGACCAGCGGCAGCACCGCGTCGATCACGCGGACCGGCGACGAGGCGTCCTCGCACTGGTAGCGCAGGGCCCGGGTGAAGGTGCGCGCGGCCGCCTTGGAGGCGCAGTAGACCGGCGCGGATGCCTTGGGGGCGAGCGCCAGGCCGGAGGTGACGTTGACCAGGACGGCGGATTCCTGGCGGTGCAGGTGCGGCAGGAGCGCCGTGGAGAGGGTGATGACGGAGTCCAGGTTGACGGTGAGCTCGCGGCGGACCGTGGAACGGACGGTCAGCGGGTCGTCCCGGAGGAAGTCGGTGTGCTCCTGTACCCCGGCGTTGTTGATGACCACGGAGAGCTGCGGATGACGCTCCGGCAGTTCCGCGGCGAAGGCGTCGACCGCGTCCGGGTCGGTGAGGTCGAGGGTGTGGGTGCTGACCCGGCCGGCGTGATCGGCCGCGAGGGTGGCGAGCCGGCCGGGGTCGCGGCCGACCGCCACCACGTGGGCGCCCTGGGCAACCAGTTGCCGGGTCAGTTCCCGGCCGACGCCGCGGGCGCCTCCGGTGACGAGGACGGTCCTGCCGGTGAGGTTCATGCCGTGGCCTTCGCGATCGGGTGGGGGGTGCGGACGAAGGCGGCCCGGTAGGCCGCCGGGGTGACGGCGGTACGCCGTTTGAAGTCGCGGGTGAAGTGCGACTGGTCGGTGTAGCCGCAGGCGAACCCGACGATGCACAGCGCGTGCCGGGTGTTGATGAGGAGGTTCGCGGCGGCCTCGGCGCGGGCGGTGGCGACCAGC
This sequence comes from Streptomyces sp. NPDC089799, assembly GCF_040684755.1. Classification (NCBI taxonomy): domain Bacteria; kingdom Bacillati; phylum Actinomycetota; class Actinomycetes; order Kitasatosporales; family Streptomycetaceae; genus Streptomyces; species Streptomyces sp. NPDC089799. The sequence continues at coordinate 251,564 of NZ_JBFBGR010000005.1, forward strand.
CCGCGGAATCCGCCGGCCGGATGGAGCCTGCGCTGGAGGGTGCGGGAGGACATGCCCAGGCCCGCCGCGAGGCTGTCCAGGCTCCAGCGGTGCCCCAGGTCCCCGTCGAGCAGCCGGCGGGCGCGGGAGACCGGGTCGTCGGAGAGCCGGGCGGGCCCGCCGGGCCCGGCCGGCGGGCGGGCCGCTGCCGCGTCGGCGGCCGTCCAGGTGAACCGCCAGTCCGCGAGGTCCGCTCCGTGCGCCGGGAGGGTGAAGGCGCCGTCGGCGTAGACCGTTGCGCGGGCCCGGCCGGGGATGGCGGGTCCGGCGGTGACGGTGACGTCCCGGAGGCCGGCGGCCGCGAGCAGCTCGGTGAGCACTCCGAGGACGAGGGCGTCGGCCGCGGGTTCGGGCGGTGAGCCGGGCGGGCCGGTGTGCCGGGCGCGGATCTCCCGCTCCCCGGACTCGTCGGCTTCCCCGGACTCGTCGGCTTCCCCGGACTCGTCGGCTTCCCCGGATCCGTCGGCTTCCCCGGATCCGTCGACTGTGCCGAACCCGTCGACGACGACGCGGTTCCGGGATCCCGTGAACCGTTCCAGCCGGCCCCAGCGTTCGAACAGGTCGGCCGGGGTGCTCGCGTGGAGGAGCGCCGAGACGGCCGGGTCGGATCCCATCAGCGGCAGTACGCGCCCCACCCTCAGCAGGGGCAGCAGCCCGTGGCGTGCCGCGATGTCGGTCAGGTAGCGGTGTTTGGCCTCGAAGGGCATCCGGGCCCCGGTGACCGTTGGTGCCACGGTGGTGATGCCGTCGCCTGCGAGTGCCCGCTGCACCGCCGTGACCAGCGTGGAACTCCCGTATTCGCGCATGCTCTTCTTCCCCGTCGTCCTCTGACGGGGAAGACGTTAGGGGCGGTGCCCGCCGGGCGTCTTGAACGTTCACGCCATGGACGGCCGGGCCGGGGCGGGGCGGCCACGGCGGACGGGCCGGGCCCGCCACGGCCGGGCGGGCCGGTCGCTCAGGGGCGGGCGGATCCCGCGCCGGCGGCGGCGAGGGCTTCGGCGAGGCCGGCCCGGTCGGTGCCGAGCTTGCGGTAGACGACCGAGAGCGCGGCGTCGGCGGGGCGCTGCGGGTGGTCGAGGATGACCAGGGGCGGCGGGGTGGTGCGCACGGCGAGTTCCGCCACCGCCCGTTCGGCCTCGGTCAGCGCGTCCTCGGCCGGTCCCTCCCCGGCCGGCGGTCCGCCGGGCGGGGCGCCGCCGAGGCGGAGGAGGGTGCTCGTGGCCTCCGCCACCAGGCCGTCGGCCCCGCATTCGCGGGCGGTGACCACGGCACGGGTCAGGACTTCGGTGTCGCCGAGTGCGGTGCCGAGTTCGGCGAGGGAGCAGGCCAGTTCGTACCCGGCCGGGGAGGCGGCGAGCAGCTGGACGGATTCGGTCAGCAGTGCGACGCGTTCCGCGGCCGGGGCGACCTCGGCGGCGTAGCGGAGGGCCTGGCCGATGGCGGAAGGGGCGCCGAAGGCGCGTGCCCTGCGCAGGGCTTCGGCGGTCAGGGCGCGGGCCCGCGCCGGGTCGTCCGGCGCCACCGCGCGGGCCAGGTGGAGGCGCCAGGGGCACCAGGACGGGTTCTGGATGCCGCGCGGGGTCAGGCGCCGGTCCACCGCCTCCAGTTCGGCGGTCGCGGCCTTGCGGTCGCCGCGGGCGAGGAGCAGTTCGGCGTAGACGGTCTGGGAGTCGGGGAAGACCACGGCGGCCGGGAAGGGTTCCCCGTACTCGTGGTCCCGGGCGAGGTCCCATGCCTCGTCGGTCCGGCCGCGGGCGAGCAGGATCTCGATGAGGATGGCGACGGCGTACCAGTGGACGGGGGTGCGGCGGCCGACGCGCTCGGCGAGGCTGAGGCCGGCCCGGGCCAGTTCCTCGGCTTCGGCCAGCCGGCCGCGCCGGAAGCGGATGTAGGCGTGCAGGCCGTAGGCGAATGACAGGTGGGCGCCGCGCCAGCCCTGGCGTTCGAACTCGGCGGTGCCGGCTTCGAAGAGTTCCTCGGCGCGGCCGGGCCGGTCGGCGTAGAGGTGGGTGAGGGCGACGAGGACGGGGACTTCGAAGCCCCGGTCCTCCTCGGCCCAGCTGAACCGGTCGCCGAGGGCGCGGCGGGCGTGGTGGAGCACCACGTCGACGGGTTCGCCGCGCAGGGTGGCGTCCCAGGCGCGCAGGCCGATGACGTAGCGCTCGGTGAGGTCGCGGTCGGCGAGGCGGTGGAGGCGGCGGGAGCGGGCCGGGGAGTCGGGTTCGTCGGAGCGGAAGGCGTCCCACATGAACTGTTCGGAGGTCAGGCGGAGCCGGCCGCGGGAGTCAGGGGTGTGCGGGATCTCGGCGGCGAGTGCCTCGGAGGCTTCGGCGAGGCGGTCGCTGTGGGCGAGGACCTGGGCGAGCCGGATGACGATGCCCTGGCGGAGGGCGGGGTCGTCGAAGGGCTCGGCGAGGGCGGCGCGCAGGTGGTTGACGGTGGTGGCGGGCTCGGTGAGCAGGGAGGCGCAGCCGAGTTCGTAGAGGACGGCGGCGCGTTCGCCGAAGTCGGGTGGTTCGAGGAGGGCGCGGGCGAGCTGGCGGCGGGCGGCCTCCGGGGCACCGGCGCGAAGGTTCTCGCCGGCGGCTTCGCGGAGGGTGCGGACGACCCACGGGTCGCTCTCCGGGTGCGTTTCCAGGAGGTGCCGGGCGGCGGCGGAGGACCCGAGTCCGGCGTCGACGACGGCGGCCGCGGCCTTGCCGTGCAGGGCGGTCCGGAGGGCCTCCGGGATGGACCGGTAGAGGGCGGTGGCGATGAGCGGGTGGACGAATTCGAGGCCCTCGCCGTCCTCTCCGGCGGCGGAGAGGATACGGGCGGCGCGCAGCCGGACGGTGGCGGAGACCGCTTCGGCGGTGCCGAGGGCGGCGACCCGGGCGGCGATCTCCTGCGGGATGGCGGTGCCGAGTACGGCGCAGGCCCACGCGAACCGGACGGTGGCGGGGCCGAGGCTGTGCAGGCGGGCGACGAGTCCGTCGCCCTGCTGGGCGGCGGCGAGGTCGCGGAGCAGGGGTGCGCTGGATTCCACCGGGGCGAGGGAGCGGTCGCGGACCTTGGCGGTGAGTTCGACGGTCTCGAAGGGGTTTCCGGCGGTGACGGCCCAGGCTTCCCGGCAGAAGGCTTCGTCGGCGTGGGCCCCGACCGTTTCCCTCACCAGGGTGCGCACGGCGTCGGCGGTGAGGGGCTCCAGGGAGAGGGGGCGCTGTCCGGCGCGGCCGGGGAGCGTACGGAACGCCTCGGCGTGGGCGGGGAGTTCGTCGGGGCGGTAGGCGACGACGAGCAGCAGCGGGAGGTGTTCGGCGCGCGGGGCGAAGGCGGCGAGCCAGCCGAGGGATTCGGGGTCGGCCCAGTGGGCGTCGTCGAGGACGAGGACCATGGGGGCCCGCTGGACGGCGAGGTGGGTGAGGACCCAGTCGAGGCCGTCGCGCAGGCCCTGGGGGTCGGGCGGGGCGCCTTCCTCGGGGGCGCGCAGCCCGAGGGCGGGGGCGACGATGGCGTACCAGGACCCGAGGGCGGAACGGAGTTCCTCCTCGTTGGTGCCGGCCAGCTGGGGCTGGAGCAGCTGGCGGGCGACGTGGAAGGGCTGGCTCTGCTCCTGTTCGCCGCCGCGGGCGGAGAGCACGGTGCAGTGCCGGACGTGGGCGCGGCGGCGGAGTTCGGCGAGCAGGGTGGTCTTGCCGAGTCCGGCCGGGCCGGAGAAGGCGAGCAGTGCTCCGCCTCCGTCGGCCGCGGGGCCGGTGAGCCGGTCCAGGGCCTCGTCGACGGTGGCCAGTTCGGCCTCGCGTTCGAGCATGGTGCGCCGCATGTGCGTCCGGCGGTCCGTCATCGCTGGTTAACCCCCCGGCCTGTTCGGAGGTTCAGCGTACGCCCGCGCACGCGCGGGTGGAGCCATCTGTCCGTGAAAGATCGGATCTTCACCTGACAGGCGGGTGAGGCGCGTACGCTGCCGAGACGCGCGGGGCGGGAATCGACGTGGAACGGCCGGCGGGGCGGTGTGCCCACGCGTCCGGCCGGGCGGCGGTCGGGAGGGCGGGCGTCAGGTTTCGGCGGATCCGGCGCGGGCGGCCAGTCGTTCCAGCACGGTGACGGCCTCGGCGGCCCGTTCGGCGGGAACGAGCAGGTGGTCGTGGTGGTAGCCGGCGATGACGTTGCAGCTCAGCCCGTGCGCGGCGAGTTCGGCGGCGAAGGCTCCGGTGAGGCCGACCGCGTCGAGCGCGGAGTGGACGCGGAGGGTGATCCACCCGGCGACGTGGTCGTACGGCAGCCCGGCCGCGTCGGCCTCCTCCTGACGCAGCACCAGGGTGAGCCCTTCGGGTTCCCGCACGGTGGCCGCGGGCCGCAGCCCGGCCGGCACCTCGGCGCCCTCCACCGTGGTGAAGACGTACCTCTCGTCCAGCAGTTCGGGCCGCATGCCGCTCAGCAGCCGCTCCAGGTCACGCTCGGCCATCACGCACCCACCGTACCCGGCGGAGCGGGCGGGCTCCGGCCGACCCGCGGCACCGGGCGCGCGCACGAATGCACTCGCGGCAGGAGCATCGAGTGTCCGCCGGCACGAGGATTCTGACTCCGCGTCGACTGGTCATTCACTCCGCGTTGATCGGCGCTGCGAGGGAAACCTCAAGCCTTGCTTAACTGGCTTGACTCGACGGCTCGGCGTCCACCTACACTCCACCCTCGCCACTCTGGCGATCAAGGTTTCTGGAGGATATTCATGACCAACATTCGGCGCGTGATGGCCGTTGCGCTTCCCGCTGCGGCCGCCCTGGCCTTCAGCGTGACTCCGGCACAGGCCGGCGTCGGCATTTACTGCACGGGAGAGGCCAACTGCGGCACCTTCTATTACAACTCCGGCCTGAGCGGATCGCGCACGACGTTCACCGGCAGCGGCGGCATCAACGGCAGCATCAGCGACCTCGCGGGCTACAAGTTCCTGGACTCGGGTGCCGGCAAGGGCACGCCGGTGAAGAACGGCGCGGCCTCCTTCTACAACGGCAGCCCCACCCCGACCACGATCTTCTTCAACAGCGGCTACAACGGCGCCTGCGACACCGTCGCCCCGTACACGAACGCCAACCGTCTGGCGAACACGTACAACAACAACGCCGCGCTGGCGTTCGGCGCGTCCGGCTCGAACTGCTACAAGTTCAACTGACGGGCTGACGGGTAAACCGTTCCTTCTTTGCATGCAGGCCCCGTGTGACCTCCCTCATGGCCCGCACGGGGCTCAGCAGGAGCAACCAGATGAGACGTTTGGTGCCAGCCATGCTGGCCATGATCGCCCTGGTGGGGTGCACGGCACAGGGATCGCAGGATGACGGCGACCCGGCGCGGTCGAGCCGCCCCACCAAGGATTCCGAGGCGGCGAAGGGGTCCTATACGTACCGCCTGCCCATCGCCGCGTACAGCTACACGGACGCGGAGTACGCCTCCATCGGAGCGGCCGAGCACATGCTGGCACGTACCTGCATGGCCCGCTTCTCCCTGACCTACCAGCCGCCCCCGCCGAATCCGCCCCAGCCGGTCGCCGACCGCCGGTACGGCCTGTCGGACGAGAAGTCCGCCGCCCTCTTCGGCTATCGCATGGATCCCAGCGAGGCCCCGAAGCAACCCGCGCAGGTCGACGCCGACGTACGCGCCGTTCTGTACGGCAAGCGGGAGGACGGGTCCGCGCCCGCCGAATTCCGGGGGCAGAAGGTCCCGGAAAACGGATGCCTCGGACAGGCCCAGAGCGACCTTCGCAAGCAATACTCGGATCCGGAAGGAGCCGAGGCCGCCAGCCGGATATCGTCGCAGAGCTACGAGCAGTCCATGCAGCGGCCGGAAGTACAGGCCGGCTTCAGGAATTGGTCGGCATGTATGCAGAAGAATGGATACACATACGCATCACCTCGTGATCCGTTCGCTGCGCAGGAATTCCGCGAAGGCCCCGTGACGGAGCGGGAGAAGGCGACGGCAGGCGCCGATGTCGCCTGCAAGCGCCGGACCGGCCTGCTGGACGTGTGGTTCACCGAGGAGTCGAAGCTCCAGACGGCGATGATCGCCAAGGACCGGCAACTCCTCCAGAAGCTGCAGGACGTCCACCGGCAGAAGGTCGCCGCGGCGAAGGCGATCCTCGCGAAGGGCTGAACCCGCCTCCCGGTGGTCCGGGTCGAAGACCGCACCCGGACCACCCGGTGATCACGACCCGGTACGCCTAGGTGAGGTCGAAGTCACCGCCGCGGGCGCCGAGGACGAACGCCCGCCACTCGTCCGGCGCGAAGATCAGCGAGGGGCTCTCCGGGCGCTCGCTGTTGCGCAGGGCGATGAATCCCTCGACGAAGGCGATCTGTACGTCGCCCGCGCCCCGGCTGCTCGACTGCCACTCCGCCCCGGTCAGATCGAGGTCCGGCTTGCCCCAGCCGGCGAGGGGCTGCGAAATCGTGCTCTCGGCCACGTGGTGCTCCTCCCGTACCGCATGTGTCGTCGTCCGGGGGCAAGGTTAACCACAGCGGGCGGTGCCGGACAGGCCACGGTGCGTCACTCGCGCCCCTCGTGGCCGATCCGGCCCCTTCCGCGGAATTCCCTTTCCGTGCACGGCCGTTCGACGCGGCCCGGCGCCGGCCCTGGTCAGGAGGACGGCGGTTCGGCGCCCACCAGCCACATCGCGAAGAACTGGGCGCCGCCGCCGTACGCGTGGCCCAGTGCCCGGCGCGCCCCCGGCACCTGGTGCTCCCCGGCCTGCCCGCGCACCTGGAGCGCGGCCTCGGCGAACCGGATCATGCCGGAGGCGCCGATGGGGTTGGTGGAGAGGACCCCGCCGGACGGGTTGACCGGAAGGTCCCCGTCGAGTTCGGTCACCCCGGCCTCGGTGAGCTTCCAGCCCTCGCCCTCCTCCGCGAAGCCGAGGTTCTCCAGCCACATCGGCTCGTACCAGGAGAACGGCACGTACATCTCGACCGCGTCGATCTGCCGGCGCGGGTCGGTGATCCCCGCCTGCCGGTAGACGTCGGCGGCACAGTCCTTGCCCGCCTGCGGGGAGACGAAGTCCTTCCCGGCGAACAGGGTGGGCTCGCTGCGCATCGCACCGCCGTGCAGCCAGGCCGGCGGGCGCGGGGAACGGGCCGCGCCCGCCCGGTCGGTGAGGACCATCGCGCAGGCGCCGTCCGAGGACGGGCAGGTTTCGGAGTACCGGATCGGGTCCCACAGCATCGGGGAGGACTGCACCTTCTCCAGGGTGATGCCGTGCTCGTGCAGGTGCGCGTACGGGTTCTTCAGCGCGTTGCGGCGGTCCTTGTACGCGACCAGGGAGCCCACCGAGTCGGGGGCGCCGGTCCGCCGCATGTACGCCCGCACGTGCGGGGCGAAGAAGCCGCCCGCGCCGGCCAGCAGCGGCTGCTGGAAGGGAACGGGCAGGGAGAGCCCCCACATGGCGTTGGACTCGGACTGCTTCTCGAAGGCGAGGGTGAGGACGGTCCGGTGGACCCGCGCGGCCACCAGGTTGGCCGCGACCAGGGCGGTGGAGCCGCCGACGGATCCGGCGGTGTGCACGCGCAGCATCGGCTTGCCGACGGCACCGAGGGCGTCCGCCAGGTAGAGCTCCGGCATCATGACGCCCTCGAAGAAGTCCGGGGCCTTGCCGATGACGACGGCGTCGATGTCGGCCCAGGTCAGTTCGGCGTCGGCGAGGGCGCGGGTGGCCGCTTCGCGGACCAGTCCGGCGAGGGACACGTCGTGGCGGGCCGCGACGTGCTTGGTCTGGCCGATGCCGACGACCGCCACCGGTTCCTTCCCCGCCGCCGGTACGGCCGGTGCCGCTGATGCCGCCGGTGCCGTGGGCTCTGTCATGACTCCCCCTCGAGGACGGCCACCAGGTTCTGCTGGAGGCAGGGGCCGGACGTGGCGTGGGCGACGGCCCGGTCGGACTCGCCGCGGTGGATGCGGGCGGCGGCCTCGCCTATGCGGATCAGGCCGGCCGCCATCAGGGGATTGGCGGCCAGGGCGCCGCCCGAGGGGTTGACGGTGACCGAGTCGTCCAGCCGGAGTGCCTTGCGCAGCACCACCTCCTGCGCGGTGAACGGCGCGTGGAGTTCGGCCGTGTCGACGGGCCCGTCGAACAGTCCCGCGTGTTCGGCGGCGGTGCGGGACGACGGGGAGTCGGTGAGGTCGCGCAGGCCGAGGGAGTGCGCCTCGATGCGGTGGTCGATGCCGGTGATCCAGGCGGGGCGCGCGCACAGCGCGCGGGCGGTGTCACCGGCCGCGAGGACCACGGCGGCGGCGCCGTCGCCGATCGGCGGGCAGTCGCCGGTGCGCAGCGGCCGCACCCGGTAGTCGCCCTGCGGGACGGTGCCGCGGAGCTGGGCGTGCGGGTTGTCCTCGGCGGCGGCCCGGCTGCGGGCGCCGATGGCGGCGAGGGCCGCTTCGTCGCTCTCGCCCGCGTCGACGAGGGCCTGGGCCTGGAGGGCGGCCAGGGCGACCGAGTCGGGCCACAGCGGGGCCAGGTAGTACGGGTCGAGCTGGCGGGTGAGGACGTCTCGGAGCGGGCCGGGCGAGGACTTCCCGTACGAGTAGACGAGCGCGGTGTCGGCGTCGCCGGTCTGGAGTTTCACCCATGCCTCGTAGAGGGCCCAGGCGCCGTCCATCTCCACGTGGGACTCGGAGATGGGCGGCCAGGCGCCGACGCCGTCGAGGGTCATGGTGAAGGAGAAGGCGCGCCCGGCGAGGTAGTCGGAGGATCCGGAGCAGGTGAAGCCGATCTCCCCGGCCTTCAGGCCGGTCTGCCGCAGCACCTCGTGCAGCACCGGCATGACCATCTCGACTTCGCTGAGCTCGTCGGTGCGGCGCAGGTGGTCGCTCTGCGCGAAGGCGACGACCGCGACCTCGCGCGCGTATCGGGTGCGGCTTGCCTTGCGGTTCCGGTTCGCGTGCGCGTGCGCGTCGGTCACAGCAGCTCCTTGTACGTGTCGTACGCGGCGTCGGGTTCGCCGGTGGGGCGGTAGTGGTCGGGGTGGCCGCCGCCCTCGGTCCACACGGGTTCGACGCGGAGGCCCATCCGGACCCGGTCGTAGGGGATGCCGCCGATCCGCCCGTGCAGGGCGAGGCCCGCCCCGTCCAGGGCGATGTGGGCGTAGACGTACGGCACCTCGATGTCCAGGTTCTTCGCCTTGATGTTGACGATGCAGAAGGTGGTGACGGTGCCCGCCGGGCCCACCTCCACCCGGTCGGTGGTGGCGACCCCGCAGGTGGGGCAGGCGCCGCGGGGCGGGACGTACACCTTGTGGCAGGAGGGGCAGCGCTCGCCGACGGTCCGCCGCTCGGCGAGGGCGTTGATGTACGCGGTCTGGGCGCGGCCGGGGCTGTAGGTGTAGTCGAGCCGGGCGGGGGCGACGATGCCGGTGACGGGATCGTCGAAGGTGCCGTCGTGCGGGGCGGGTTCCGCCGTGGCGGAGGGGGCGTCGGCCGGCTCGAAGCAGGCGATGTCGGTGATGGCGCCGGTGCGTTCGGCGGCCCAGCGGATGCGGACGCGCATGCCGGTGCGCACGGCTTCCGGGCCGGGCGCGTCGAGGGCGTGCAGGAGGGCGGTGCCGGCGCCGTCGAGCCGTACGAGGACCCAGGCGAAGGGGGTGTCCAGGGGCTGGTTCGGGCGGGGGTGGTCGTTCCAGGCGAAGGTGGTGACGGTGCCGGTGGGGGCGACCTCGACCAGTTCGCGGAGCTCCTCGGCGGTGACCGGGTCGTACTCGACGGGCGGGACCATGACGGTGCCGTCGGAGGTCTTCACACCGAGCACGGTGCGCTCGCGCAGGCCGGTGAGGAAGGCGCTCTGGACGGGTCCGAGGGACCGGGTGAAGGGGAATTCCACGACGAGGGGGGCGCGGAGCAGGTCGGGCGGGGGCGCGGCTTGGGTCATGGCTGGTCTCCGAATCTGCGGTTCCCGCCGCTGCGGGCTGCGGGGCGTGGCGGACGGTACGACGGGCTGCACCACCGGCTGCGGGCCGCACCGGCGGCTGCGGGCTGTGGCGGATGCTGCGGCGGCTGCGGGCCGGACGACGGGCGGGCCTGCGCGTCGGGCCGGACATGCGGCGGTGGCCGGGGGTGCCGATGGGCCCGCCGTTCAGGCCCGGCGGTACACCGGAGGGCGTTTCTCGGCGAAGGCCTTGGCGCCTTCCTTGGCGTCGGCCGTGTCGAAGACCGGCCAGCCACGGCTGAGTTCGGAGGCGAGCCCGTCGGTCTCGGTCATCTCGGCGGTCTCGTACACCGATGCCTTGACGGCCTCGACGGCCAGCGGACCGCACGCGTTGATCTGCTCGGCGATCTCCAGGGCCTTCGCCAGCGCGGTGCCGTCCGGGACGACATGGCCGACCAGACCGACCCGGGCGGCCTCCTCGGCGGTGTACGGGCGGCCGGTGAGCAGCATCTCCAGCGCGTGGGTGCGCGGGATCTGGCGCTGGAGGCGGACGGTGGAGCCGCCGATCGGGAACAGGCCGCGCCTGACCTCGAAGAGGCCGAAGGTGGCGCCCGCGCCCGCGACACGGATGTCGGTGCCCTGCAGGATCTCGGTGCCGCCGGCCACGCAGTAGCCCTCGACGGCCGCGATCACCGGTTTGCGCGGCCGGTGGTGGCGCAGCATCGCCTTCCAGTGCAGGTCCGGGTCGGCCTTCAGGCGGTCCCGGTGGTGGTCGCCGTCCATGCCCTTGCCGGCCAGGGCCTTCAGGTCCATTCCCGCGCAGAAGTCGCCTCCGGCGCCGGTGAGCACGATCGAGCGGACCTCGTCGTCCTCGTCGGCCTCCAGCCAGCCGTCGTGGAGCCCGACCAGCAGGGGCAGTGAGAGCGCGTTCTTGGCCTCGGGCCTGTTCATGGTGAGCACCAGTGTGGCGCCCTGCCGTTCCACGGTCAGGTGTTCCGTCCCACCCATTGCCGTCCTCCCGTCCTCAAGACTAGAACAGGTTGCAGGAGGGGCGGGTGCAGTTCAATAGCTTTCTGACGCTCAGTCAGATTAATTCGCCGAGCCCCTTCCCAGTTGGAGTGGGCGGCGATCTAATGACCGCCATCGGCGGGCCGGGGGCAGCCGGGTCAACACAGGGCACGGGATCAGGAGGAACGGTGGAGTACAACCTTGCCGACCTTTTCGAGTCGGTGGTCGACGTGGTGCCGGACCGCGAGGCCCTCGTGTACGTGGACCACCCCGGGAGCGGAGCGGAGAGCAGGCTGACGTACCGGGAGCTGGACGACGCGGCCAACCGCCTCGCCCACCACCTGCTGGACAGCGGCCTGCGGGCGGGCGAGCACCTGGGGCTGCACCTCTACAACGGCGTCGAATACCTGCAGACGGTGCTCGCCTGCCTCAAGGCCCGCCTGGTGCCGGTGAACGTGAACTACCGCTACGTGGAGGAGGAGCTGGTCTACCTCTACAACGACGCCGACCTGGCCGCGCTGGTCTTCGACGCGGAGTTCACCGGCATGGTGGCGGCGGCGCTGCCGCAGACGGAGAAGCTGCGGCACCTGGTCCGGGTGGGGGAACCGCCGGCGGACGCGCCGTCCCTCGACGTGGTGGAGTTCGCCGACGCGGAGGCCGCCGGCTCGCCGGGGCGCGGATTCCCGCCGCGCTCCGCCGACGACCTGTTCATCATCTACACCGGCGGCACCACCGGCATGCCCAAGGGCGTGATGTGGCGTCAGGAGGACCTCTTCTTCGCCGGGCTGTTCGGCGGGGCGCCCTCGGGCGAGCCGGTGAAGCGGCCGGAGGAGCTCGCGGAGCGGGTGGCGGCGGGCGGCGCCGGGCTGACCTTCTTCCCCGCTCCCCCTCTGATGCACGGCACGTCGACGCTGACCTCGTTCGTGGCCTTCAACTACGGGCAGCGGATCGTCATCCACCGCAAGTACGCGCCCGAGGAGGTGCTGCGCACCATCGAGAAGGAGAAGGTGTCGAGCATCTCCCTGGTCGGCGACGCGATGCTGCGGCCCCTGATCGACGCGTTGCGCGGACCGCTGCGGGGCACGGACATGTCCTCCCTGTTCAGCATCTCCTCGTCCGGGGCGATCATGTCGGAGACGGTGCGCGCCGAACTCCGGGAGCTGGTGCCGAACGCCCTGCTCCTGAACAACTTCGGTTCCTCGGAGTCCGGTTCCAACGGGAAGGCGACGGACGACTCCGGGCCGGAGAAGGGCTTCCGCCTGGAGGTGAACGAACGGACGGCGGTGGTCGACCCGGTGACCCACGCGCCGGTCGCGGTCGGCGAACCCGGACGCCTGGCGCAGCGCGGCCACGTACCGCTGGGCTACTACAACGACCCCGCGAAGACCGCGGAGACCTTCTTCCGGCGGAACGGCGAACGGTGGGTCCTGCTGGGCGACATGGCCACGGTCGACGGCTCGGGCATCGTCACGGTCCTGGGACGCGGCTCGCAGTGCATCAACACCGGTGGCGAGAAGGTCTATCCGGAGGAGGTCGAGCAGGCGCTGAAGGCACACCCGGACGTGTACGACGCGCTGGTCGCGGGGGTCCCGGACGCGAAGTGGGGCAACCACGTGGCGGCGGTGGTCCAGGTCCGCCCCGGCGCCGACGCCCCGACCCTGGAGCAGATCCAGACCCACTGCCGGACGAAGCTGGCGGGCTACAAGATCCCCCGCCAACTGGTGATCACCCCGGAGATCCGCCGTTCCCCGAGCGGCAAGGCGGACTACCGCTGGGCCAAGGCGGTCGCCGCGGCGGCCGACACGGCCGGCCCGGAGGCGTAGCCACCCGGCCCGGGCCCGCCCCGCGCCTTCCATGCCCGGTCCGCGCCCTTCCGCACCCGGTCCGCGCCCTGCTCGCAGGCCGACCGGGCCGGGCCGGGCCGGGCGCGGGTCGCGCGGCCGGCATGCCGGGGGTGCCCGGAGCCTGCGGAGGCGGCCGTACAGACCCTAGAGCTTGCCGCGGAGTTCGGCGGCCAGGTTGCGGGTGCGCTCGGCGAGTTCCCGGCGATCCGCGGAGGAACCGGCCAGTGCCCGGACCTGCGCTTCGGTGAGCCGGTCGGGTCCGGGGTCCTCCAGCAGCCGGGAGACCTCGGCGAGCAGTCCGACCAGCCGGCGCGCGTCGGCTGCGCCGAGGTGCACCGAGACCGCGGGATCGATGACGGACATCGCCGCTCCTCCCTTCGGCGGAGGTCTCCGAGGATTCGGAGGTCCGAGAGAATTCGGAGGTCCGAGAATTCGGAGGTCTCTGACGCCTGTGAGATCTCCGAGGTCTCCCTACCGACGGTACGCCGGGCCCGCCGCCCGCGCTTGGCGCGCTTCCCGCGGCCGCCCCCGGAACTGCCGCGCGCGGTCGGGACGCCTCGTTCCCGGCCGTCAGCCGCCCGTGGCGAGGAACCGCTCAGCCCGCGCGGCGAACCACGCCGGGTCGTCGAGGAAGGGGAAGTGGGCCGCGCCCGGCTGGACGGCGACGGCGCCCCGCGGGAAGACCGCGGCGATCTCCGCGGCCAGCACGGGCGGAGGGTTCCCGTCGAACTCCCCCGCCAGGACCAGCACCTCCGCGGTCACCGCCCGCAGCGCCTCCCGGGTCGCGGGCGGGTCGAAGGCCCCCGGCCCGGAGTAGGCCAGGGCCGCCTCCTCGTTCTGCTGCCGCTCGCCCGCCTCCGCGTCCGCCCGCGCCGTGTCGTCCCAGCGGCCGTAGAACACCGGCATCGCCCGGTCCCACAGCTCGTCGTCCTCGTCCTCGCCCGCGAGGATCCGCTCGTACGCCGTCACCGCCGCGGCGAATCCGGGCACGGTGTCCTGCCGCAGCCGGGCCGCCGCCAGCCGGTGCCCCGGGGTGGCGGGGAGGCCGAGGGCCGTGGCGTTCGGGGTGACCATCAGGAGCCGCCGAAGCCGCTCCGGGTGCGCGGCGGCGTACAGCTGGGCCAGGAGCCCGCCGGCCGAGTGGCTCAGCACGTCCATGCGCTCCAGGCCGAGGTGGCCGCGGAGCGCCTCGACGTCGGCGACCTGGCGGTCCACCCGGTACGTGCCGCCGTCGGCCGGGGCGTCGGAGTCGCCCGTGCCGCGGAGGTCCAGCAGGACCAGGCTCCGGGTGGCGGCGAGTCCGCCCAGGTCGCCGAGGTACTCGGCGGCCCGCATCGGCCCTCCGGGCAGGCAGACCAGGGGTTCGCCCCGGCCCTCGACCCGGTAGGCGAGCCGGGTCCCGTCAGTGGTGGTGAAGATCGGCATGGGGCCATCAAAGCAGCGATCACCCGTTCGAGTCATTGAATATGCGGGCGCGGTCCGGCAAGCTACCGAATGATCGGTCGGTTGGCGTGAGGGGGCGACGGCATGAACGCGACGCACGGGACGGACGAGGGCGAGCGGCTGGGCCGTGACGAGCTGGAGGCGCTGCAGCTGGAGCGGCTGCGCGCCACCCTGCACCGGGTCTACGACCGGGTGCCGTTCTACCGCGAGTCCTTCGACAAGGCGGGAGTGCGCCCGGAGGACTGCCGGTCCCTGGCCGACCTGGCCCGCTTCCCCTTCACCACCAAGGCGGACCTGCGGGAGAACTACCCCTTCGGGATGTTCGCCGTGCCACGGACGGAGGTCCGGCGCATCCACGCCTCCAGCGGCACCACCGGACGGCCCACCGTGGTGGGCTACACGGAACGCGACCTGGAGGTGTGGGCCGACGTGGTGGCGCGGGCGATCCGCGCGGCCGGCGGCCGGCCCGGGGACGTGGTGCACATCGCCTACGGTTACGGCCTGTTCACCGGCGGCCTCGGCGCGCACTACGGCGCCGAACGGCTCGGCTGTACGGTCGTGCCCGCGTCCGGTGGGATGACGGACCGCCAGGTCCGGCTGATCCAGGACTTCCGCCCCGAGATCATCATGGTCACGCCCTCGTACATGCTGACCCTGCTGGACGAGATGGAGCGCCAGGGCATCGACCCGCGGACGACCTCGCTGCGCACGGGCATCTTCGGGGCGGAGCCCTGGACGGAGGAGATGCGCCGGGAGATCGAGGAGCGGCTCGGCATCGACGCGGTGGACATATACGGGCTGTCCGAGGTGATGGGCCCCGGTGTCGCGCAGGAGTACGCCGAGACCAAGGACGGCCTGCACGTCTTCGAGGACCACTTCCTGCCCGAGGTGGTGGATCCGGTGACCGGCGAGGTGCTGCCGGAGGGCGAGCCCGGCGAGCTGGTGTTCACCTCCCTCACCAAGGAGGCGATGCCGGTGGTCCGCTACCGCACCCGCGACCTGACGAGGCTGCTGCCGGGCACGGCCCGGCCGGCGTTCCGGCGGATGGAGCGGATCACCGGGCGCACCGACGACATGATCATCCTGCGCGGGGTCAACCTGTACCCGTCGAACATCGAGGAGATCCTGCTCCGCACGGCCGGAGTGGCGCCGCACTTCCAGCTCCGGCTGACCCGGGAGGGCCGGATGGACGCCCTGACGGTCCGCGCGGAGGCCCGCGCCGGGGTGGGCACCGCCGGGCGCGAGGCCGCGGCGGCGGCCGTGGTGCGCGCGGTCAAGGAGGGCATCGGGGTGTCGGTGGCGGTGGAGATCGTCGACCCGGGGACCCTGGAGCGGTCGATCGGCAAGATCAAGCGGATCGTGGACCTGAGGGACGCATAGCAGGCGTGGCCGGCGCGGCCCTGGCGGCGTCGGGCATGGCCGGCGTGTCGGGCGTCGCGGACATCGTGGGCGCCATGGGCGCCATGGGCATCACGGACATCGTGGGTGTCGCGGAGGTCGTGCAGGTCGTGGGCGGCACCGGCGCCGCCGGTCGGTAATCCGGCAGGGCCATCGTGTTGGTGGCTCTCCTGCCCTCCTCCATCATCCGGTGGAGGATCCGGGGCCGCCCGAGCAGGGCGTTGCGGGTGCGCAGGCCCCAGGGGGTGCGGGGAGCGAGGAAGGGGCCGGTCCGGTCGCCGCCTTTCTGGCAGCGCTCCGCGTAGGGCCGGAGCAGCCGCTCGTAGCGGGCGAAAGCGGCGCGGTGGTCGGGGTCGGCGGCCAGCTCCCCGGCGAGGACGTGCGCGGCGACCATGCCCGTGCCGGTGCCCATGCCGCCGATGGTGGCACCGCAGGCGGCATCGCCCACCAGGGCGATCCGGCCGGCGGACCAGGAGTCGACGTCGGCCCGGCTGATGGAGTCGAAGTACACCTCGGGGGCGTCTTCGAGGGACCGCAGGAGCCGGGGGACCTCCCAGCCGAGGCCGGCGAACGCCTCGGCGAGCAGGGCCTTCTGCCGGTGGAGGTCCTGCCGGGCGTGGCCGGGTTCCGGGGCGGCGAAGAGGAAGAAGGCGCGCGCCCGGCCGGGGTGCCGGTGGTCGGTGCCGGCACTGGCGAGCCGCCCGGGGGCGTTGAGGCCGACGGACCCCTCGCCGAAGACGAGGCCGAGGTGGTTCGGGAGGCTCCAGGTGGCCGCGTAGTAGCCGAGGTGGCGCACGTACCGCTCCTCCGGTCCGAAGGCGAGCCGGCGGACGTTCGAGTGCAGGCCGTCGGCGCCGATCACCAGGTCGTACGCCGCCGGCTCCGCGTGGCGGAAGGTGACGCGGACTTCGTCCCCGGTGTCCGTCAGCGAGGTGATCGAGTCGCCGAAGCGGTAGGCGGCGCAGGGGAGGCTGTGCTCGTACAGCACCCGGACCAGGTCCCCGCGCAGGACCTCGAGGTCCCCGCCCGCGAACTCGGCGGGCAGGTGCAGCAGTTCACTCCCGCCCTCGTCTACGAAGCGCATGGGACTGCCGCCGGTCCCCACCGCCCGCAGCCGGTCGAGCACGCCCGTCCGCTCCAGCACGGTGAAGTGGGTGTCGCCGCGGAAGTCCACGGCCTGACCGCCCTCGCGCAGGGCCGGGGCGACCTCCACGACCGTGACCTCGAAGCCGTACCGGCCGAGCCAGTGGGCGAGGGCGGAACCTGCGATGCCCGCACCGGAGATGAGGACGGTACGGCCGGTACGTGTGCTGCGGGACATGGACTGCTCCTCGGGTCGGGTCGGGTGGAGTCGGGCAGCGCCGCGGGCCACATCAACTGTGTCCCATGGACGCAATTTCTATGTGTGTACGGTAGACACAGTTTTTGGCCGACGCAAGGGAGGGAGCGGGGATGGAGGAGACGGTGCGGCTGCTGTGGGGGCCGCCCGCCGGGCCGCGACGGGGGCCCAAGCCGGCCCTGAGCCTGGACCGGATCGCCGATGCCGGGGTCGGGATCGCCGATGCGGAGGGGCTGGCGGCGCTGTCCATGCAGCGCGTGGCCGAACGGCTGGGCAAGACCAAGATGTCGCTCTACCGCTACGTTCCCGGCCGGGCCGAACTGGTCGCCCTGATGGTCGAGTCGGCGATCGGCGAACCACCGGGAGCAGCGGCGGGAACTCCGGCCGGCCAGGGCTGGCGGGAGCGGCTCGGCCACTGGGCCCGGTCCCAGGCGGCGGTCTTCCGGCAGCACCCCTGGCTGCTGGACGCCACTCTCGGAGCCCGGGTGATGGGCCCCCGGGAACTCGACTGGACTGAGGAGGCCCTCGGCGCGCTGGAGGGGACGGGCCTGACCGGGGCCGAGCGGCTGGACGCGGTGGTCCTGCTCACCGGGCACGTCCGGGGCATCGCCCAGCAGACCCGCGCCCTGGCGGGCCCCGCGGAGCACCCGCAGGAACCGGAGGAACCGGAGGAACCGGAAGGCCCGGAGGGCTCGGACGAGGCCCCGGAGGACCGGCTGGCCTCGGTGATGCGCCGTCTGACGGGCGACCACGGCGACCGCTACCCGGCGCTGACCGGAGCCCTGGCCGAGGCCGCGGCCCGGCCGGAGGAACGGAACCAGGCACTGGAGTTCGGCCTCGAACGCATCCTGGACGGCCTGGAGGCACTCGTCACCGCACGGAGCCGGGCGTAGGGCCACGACCCCCGCGGGGACCGCGGCACCCGCAGGCCCCGCGGGCACCCTGCCGTATGCACCCCTTCGGGCGGTCTTGCCGCCCGGCGCCGCGGGCCCCGGCCGGACGGCGGGTAGGGCACCTGGTGTGACCTCGACGTTCCGGCACCTGCACGACCGGCTCCTGGCCTCCCAGGTCGGTCTGCTGTGGAACCGGGGCCGGGAGATCGAGCTCATGCACCGGGCGATGGGGTTCGCCGCACTCGGATTCCTCACCCTGGTACCGCTGCTGATCGTCGTGGCCGCCGCCGCTCCGGGCAGCGGGGAGAACTTCGGCCGCTGGTTCGCGCAGGCCCTCGGGGTCACGGCTGCCTCCCAGGCCCAGCTCGAAGCGCTGTTCGGTTCGGCCGACCTGGCCCTGGAACGCACCACGGCGTTCGGCCTGGCCGCCCTCACCGTCTTCGGCCTGACCTTCGGCTCGGCCGTCCAGACCTGCTACGAGAAGATCTGGGACCTGCCCACGGCCCGCTGGCACACCATGTGGCGGCACGTCGTGTGGCTGGCCCTGCTGGTCTGCTACCTCGGCCTGCTGGTACTGATCCCGTCCCCGCCGCACAACCCCGCCGGCACCGTCTCGGGCACCCTCGGGGACCTCATCGGCACCTGCCTGTTCTTCTGGGTCTCGCAACGCGTCCTGCTGGGCGGCCGGGTGCGGTGGCGGCCGCTGCTGCCGGGCGCGGTGGCGACCAGCGCCGGCCTGCTGGGCCTGCGCATCTTCTCCCAGCTGGTGTTCTCGCCACTGATCGCGTCGAACGCCGTCACCTACGGGCCCTTCGGCACCCTCCTGGTCGTGCAGTCCTGGCTGGTCGGCGTCGGCTTCGTGGTCTACGGCGGCGCCCTGCTGGGGCGGATGGTGCACGAGCACATCACCCTCCGCCGGCTGCGGCGCACCGGCGTCCTCCCGCCAGCCGATCCCTCGGCGGAACCACCGACCGAGCCACCGCCGGAGCCACCGCCGGAGCCGCGGACCGACTCTCCGCCGTGACCCTCCGGCGGGCTCCCGGGGCCGACGGTCCCCCGGCCGGCTCCCTCGCACCCACTCCCCCGCCCGGCCCGCGGCACCCTCCCGGTACGGTGATCACTCGATCACCCGATTGGAGCCGTCCCGTGCCCAGCTGGCGCCGCACCCTCACCGCGGCCGACATCGCCGACCCGGCCCTGCGCGCCGACTACACCGCGGCCGCCCGCCGTGTACTCGGCCGTGAGAAGGCCCCGTACCTGGCCCTGCGGCTGCTGGCCGCGCCGCCCCTGGTCCCGTACCTGACGGCGGGTCTGGCCTTCATGAACCTGGTCGACGACATCGCCGAGAACGGCACGGCCGAGGAGCGGTCCGCCGGCCTCGCCGGGCTGGCCGAGGGCCTCGCCGCCGGGGGCGGCACGGATCCGGTCCTGCGGGCGTACGCTCACGCCGTGTCGGTGCGCGGGCTGCCCGGCCACTGGATCACCGACTTCCTGGCGGGCGCGGAGAGCGCCGAGGCCGGCTTCACCGGCTTCGCCGCCGAGGCCGACTTCCAGGCCTACCTCGACGCGTACGCCTGGCCGGGGATCACCGTCTTCACCGGACTGCAGTACCCGGGCGGACCGGACCGGGAACAGGCCGCGGCCTGGCGCCGTTTCGTGGACGCCGCCCAGCGGGTCGACTTCCTCGCCGACCTGGCGGGCGACCTGGCCGCGGGCCGCCTGTGCCTGCCGCTCGACCGGCTGGCGGAACACGGGGTGACCCGCGCCGACCTCGAACAGCACCGCGACACCGCCGCGGTGCGGGCGCTCCTGGCCGGTGAGTGCGCCCTCGCCCGGACCTCGCTCGATGCCGCGCGGGACGTGGTCGGCCACGCCGACCCGGGTCTCCGCCGGGTCGGGCGCACCATGCTGGAGCTGATGGCCCACCAGCTCACGCTGGTCGAACGCGCCGGACCCGCGGCGCTGCGCCGGGACATCGGCTACGGCACGCTGGCCCCCCTGCGCATCCTGACCCGCACCGCCACCGGCCGCTGACCACCGGCGCGGACGACCGGCCGATGGCCACCGGCGGCCGACAGCGGCCGTCGGCCCCGGCCGCCCGGGGGCGCTACCGGAACTCGTGCACGACCTCGATCCTGCCGACGATGTGCGCATTGAACCCGTCCAGCTCCTCCGCCGGCACCCACAGCTCCAGGATCGTCCGGCCTCCCACCTGCTGCACGGGGTAGCGGCCGAGGAACTCCGAATCGACCTCGAAGCGGGTGACGTAGCCGACACCGCTGTGCTTGACGTTCCAGTCCCGCGCGATCCGGATCGCGTAGTCCTCGTTGAGCACCGGGTAGAAGATCGGCTGGTCGGGCAGCCGCGGCGGCCAGGCGCGCCAGTCCGACTCCCGGACCAGCTCCAGCTCCTGGGGACCGGTGGGTCGCCACAGGGTCGTCGTGGGTCGCCGGCCGCTGCTCATCGGGATCACTCCCTGCGCTCGGCGGGCCATCGGCACGGCCCGCGGGAGCCCGGACGATACCGGCGCCCGGCGCACGCCGGCCACCGGGTTTCGGCGGCGCGTCAGCCGGTGAACCGGGTGCGGAGTTCGCGCTTGAGGATCTTTCCGCTGGCGTTGCGCGGGAGGGAGTCGACGAAGAGCACGCGTTTGGGGGCCTTGAAGTGGGCCAGGCGGTCGCGGGCGTGGGCGAGGACCTCCTCCTCCGTCACCGTGCCGCGCGGGACCACGACGGCGGTGACCGCCTCGATCCAGCGGTCGTCCGGCAGGCCGATCACCGCCGCCTCCGCCACTCCCTCGTGGGTGTAGAGGACGTCCTCGACCTGGCGGGAGGCGACCAGGACGCCGCCGGAGTTGATGACGTCCTTCACCCGGTCGACGACCGTGTAGTAGCCCTCCGCGTCGCGGACCGCCAGGTCGCCCGAGCGGAACCAGCCGTCACGGAAGGCGGCTGTGGTGGCCTCGGGGTCGTTCCAGTAGCCCAGGCACAGCTGCCGGGACCGGTAGACCACTTCGCCGGGCGTGCCGTCGGGAACCTCCGTGCCGTCCTCGTCGACGACCTTCGCCTCCACGTGCCGCACGGGACGGCCGCAGGACTCCATCCGGCCCTCGTGCTCGTCCGGTCCGAGGACGGTGGCGAGCGGGCCGATCTCGGACTGGCCGAAGCAGTTGTAGAAGGCGAGGTCCGGCAGCCTGTCCCGGAGGCGTTCCAGGACGGGGACGGGCATGATCGAGGCCCCGTAGTACGCCTTGCGCAGCGCGCCCAGGTCGCGCACGGCGAACTCCGGGTGGTTGGACAGGCCGATCCACACGGTCGGCGGGGCGAACAGGCTGTCGGCGCCGCCCTTCTCCACCAGGTCGAAGACCTGCTCGGCGACCGGGGCGTCCAGGATGGTGTTCTCCGCGCCCACGGCCAGGTAGGGCAGCAGGAAGACGTGCATCTGCGCCGAGTGGTACAGCGGGAGCGAGTGGACCGGACGGTCCTCCTCCGCCAGGTCGAGGGCCTCGACGGCGCTCTCGTACTCGTGGCACAGGGCCTCGTGCGTCATCATCGCGCCCCTGGGCAGCGCGGTGGTCCCCGAGGTGTAGAGGAGCTGGACCAGCGCGGTGGGGTCGGTGGACGGTCCGTACGTGGCCGGGGGCGCGGCCGTCACCTCCTGCAGGGGGCGCACCGGGTACCCGGCGGGGACCTTCCCGGCGAGCTCCGGGTCGGCGAGGACCAAGGCGCTGCCGGAGTTCTCCAGGATGTGGCCCAGGTCCTCGCCCGTGAGGTTCTGGTTGACCGGGACGTGCACCAGCCCGGCCCGGGCACAGGCCAGACAGGCGATCAGGTAGGCGTCGGAGTTGTGGGCGAAGGTGGCGACCCGGTCGCCCGGGGCCAGTCCCCAGGGGCCGCGGAGCAGGGCGGCCGCGGCGGATACGGCCGCGTCGAGCGCGGCGTACGTCCAGCTGCGGTCGCGGTGGCGGACGGCCGTCCGGTCCGGGACCCGCGCCGCGGTGTCCCGGACCAGGCCGTCGACGGTGTTGTGCCGGATCTGCCGCTGCTTCGTCACGCCGACCTCGTCTCACCCGTGGGACACCTGGGGGGTACCACACGGGATGCTGACAGATCGGCGCGCCGCCCGCAGGACTTCGGCCCGTCTCGCGGGCTCACGGAGTCACGCGCTCAAGGGCTCAGGGGCGCAAGTGCTCGGGGAGCCGAGGGCACAGGGGCCCGAGGCACGGGAGCACAAGGGCACACGGCTCAGGGGCACAGGGGCACACGGCTCAGGGGCTCACCGCGAGGAAGAGGTACGCGGCGAGGATGACCAGGTGGACTCCGGCCTGGAGGAGGGTGGCCCGGCCGGGGACCACGGTCAGCGCGCCGACGACCACGGTGAGGGCGAGCAGCACCATGTGGGTCGGGCCGAGCCCGAGGACGAGCGGTCCGGACAGCCACACGGTGGCCAGTGCGATGGCCGGGATGGTGAGGCCGATGCTGGCGATGGAGGAGCCGTAGGCCAGGTTGAGGCTGGTCTGGACACGGCCGCGGCGGGCGGCGCGGACGGCCGCGAGGGTTTCGGGGAGCAGCACCAGCAGGGCGATGACCACGCCGACGAAGGCCTGCGGGAGTCCCGCGTCCGCCACGACCGACTCGATGGTGGGCGAGACGGCCTTCGCGTCGCCGACGACGGCGACCAGGGCCACCAGCAGCAGGCCGAAACTGACCACGGCGGCGCGGAGGGCGGGCGGCTCCGCGTGCTCCTCTTCGGAGGAAGGGGTACCGGTCTCCACCGGGAGGAAGTAGTCCCGGTGCCGGACGGTCTGGACGCCGACGAACAGCGCGTAGAGGGCGAGCGAGGCCACGGCGGCGAAGGCGAGCTGGCCGGTGGAGAACTCGGGGCCGGGCTTGCTGGTGGTGAAGGTGGGCAGGACGAGGCTCAGCACGGCGAGGGTGGCGACGGTGGCGAGGGCGCCGCCGGAACCCTCGGCGTTGAAGACGGCGACCCGGTTGCGGAGGGCAGCGACGAGCAGGGACAGGCCGACGATGCCGTTGCAGGTGATCATCACCGCGGCGAAGACGGTGTCGCGGGCGAGGGTGGCCGTCTTGGGGCCGCCGTCGGCCATCAAGGTGACGATCAGGGCCACTTCGATGACCGTGACGGCGACGGCGAGGACCAGCGAACCGAAGGGTTCGCCGACCCGGTGGGCCACCACCTCCGCGTGGTGGACCGCGGCCAGGACGGCTCCGGCCAGGCAGAGCGCGACCAGTCCCACCGCCCAGCCGGGCATGGCCCGGCCCCAGCTGAGGATCAGCGCGACGAGCGCCACGAAGGGGACCACCAGGGTCCAGTCGGTCAGGGGCGATCTCCGCGTTGCCGTACTCATGCCCCCAAACTGCCATGATGACCGCGCTCGGGTCGAACCCGACACCGTACGGACTGCCGGGTGCGGGCCGGCCGGGGTCACATCGGGTGTCACATCGGGTGTCACATGGGGCGGTCGTGGCCCTCCCAGTACGGGTCGCGCAGCCGCCGCTTGTAGAGCTTGCCGTTGGGGTCGCGCGGCATGGCGGCGATGAAGTCCACGCTCTTGGGGCGCTTGTAGCCGGCGAGGCGGCGCCCGCAGTGGTCGAGGATCTCGGCGGCCAGGGCCGGTCCGGGCGTGAAGCCCTCGGCGGGTTCGACGACCGCCTTGACCTCCTCGCCCCAGTCGGCGTGCGGAATGCCGAAGGCGGCGGCGTCGGCCACGGCGGGATGGGCGAGCAGCGCGGACTCGATCTCGGCGGGGTAGATGTTGACCCCGCCCGAGATGATCATGTCGATCTTGCGGTCGCGGAGGAACAGGTAGCCCTCTTCGTCGAGGACACCGAGGTCGCCGACGGTGAAGAAGTCCCCGATGCGGTTGTTGCGGGTCTTGCCCTCGTCCTTGTGGTAGCTGAAGCCGCCGGTGCTCATCTTCATGTAGACGGTGCCGAGTTCGCCCGCGGGCAGCCGGTTGCCGTCGTCGTCGAAGACGGCGAGCTCGCTGATCGGCCAGGCCTTGCCGACGGTGCCGGGCTTCTTCAGCCATTCCTCGGCGGTGGCGAACGCGCCGCCGCCCTCGCTGGCCGCGTAGTACTCCTCCACGCACCGGCCCCACCAGTCGATCATGGCCCGCTTGACGTGGTCGGGGCAGGGCGCGGCGCCGTGGATGGCGTGCCGCATCGAGGACACGTCGTAGGCGTCCCTGGTCGGTTGCGGGAGCGCGAGCAGGCGGTGGAACTGGGTGGGGACCATGTGGGTGTGGGTGGCCCGGTGGGTGTCGATGAGGCGGAGCATCTCCTCCGGGGTCCACTTGTCCATCAGCACCAGCGGGTGCCCGATGTGCAGGGACGCGCCGGCGAACTGGAGCACGGCCGTGTGGTAGAGCGGCGAGCAGACCAGGTGCACGTTGCCGTCGAAGGGGCGGATGCCGAAGATGGCGAGGAAGCCGCCGAGGTAGGTCTCCTCCGGGAGCTTGCCGGGCAGCGGGCGGCGGATGCCGCGCGGCCGGCCGGTGGTGCCGGAGGTGTAGTTCATCACCCAGCCGAGGGTGCGCTCCTCGGGGGCGGTGTCCGGCTGCCCGTCGAGGAGTTCGGCGTACGGGCGGAAGCCGGCGACGGTTCCGACGGCGTAGCGGTGGCTCGCGGGCAGTGCCGCCTCGTCGGCGGCGGCTCCGGCGGCCTCGGCGAACCGTTCGTGGGCGATGAGCACCTTGGCGCCGGAGTCGGAGACGATCCAGGCGATCTCGGGGCCGACCAGGTGGTGGTTGACGGGGACGAGGTAGAAGCCGGCCTGGGAGGCGGCGAGGTAGGCGGTGAAGAACTCGACGCCGTTGGGGAGGACGACGGCGAAGGCGTCGCCGCGTTCCAGGCCGGCGGCGCGCAGGCCGTGCACGAGGCGGTTGGCGGCGGCGTGCAGCCGGCCGGCGGACCACTGCTCTCCGTCCGGAGCGGTGAGCACGACACGTTCGGGGTCGGCGGCGGCCTGGGCCCAGAATCCGTTCGGCACCTCGGCGGCGGGCGCGGGCGCCGCCGACTCGGTCGTGGCGGGCGCCGTAGTGGCGGGTGCGGTCTTGGCGGGCTCGGTCATGGCGGGCTCGCTCCTCCTCAGGCTCGGCCGGCGATGCGGTTGATGCGGTCGACCGCCCGCTCGAATCCGCGGGTGAGGTCGTCGAACACGGCCTGGACGCTGCGTTCGCTGTTCATCCGGCCGACGATCTGGCCGACGGGGGTGCCGAGCAGGGGCTGGACCCCGTACTTCTGGATGCGGGAGACGGCGTCGGCGACCAGGAGGCCCTGGAGCGGCATGGGGAGGGCACCCGGGCCGTTCGGGTCGTCCCAGGCATCGGTCCATTCGGTGCGGAGCTGGCGGGCGGGCTTGCCGGTGAGGGCCCGGGAGCGGACGGTGTCGCCGCTGCCGGCGGCGAGCAGCTTCTCGGTGAGGGCGCGGGAGTGGAGGTCGGCCTCGGTGGTGGTGAGCCAGAGGGAGCCGAGCCAGACGCCCTGGGCGCCCAGCGCCAGGCCGGCGGCGGCCTGTTCGCCGCTGCCGATGCCGCCGGCGGCGAGCACCGGCAGCGGGGCCACGGCCTCGGCGATCTCGGGGACCAGGACCATGGTGGCGATGTCGCCCGTGTGGCCGCCGGCCTCGTAGCCCTGGGCCACGACGATGTCGATGCCGGCGTCGGCGTGCCGGCGGGCGTGCTTGGCGCTGCCGGCCAGGGCGGCGACGAGCACACCGTGGTCGTGGGCGCGGGCGATGACGTCGGCGGGCGGGGAGCCCAGGGCGTTGGCGAGCAGCCGGATGGGGTAGTCGAACGCGACGTCGAGCTGGTTGCGGGCGACCTGTTCCATCCAGCCGGTGATGCGCCAGCCGGACGCCTCCCCCTCGGGCAGTGCGGGCACGTCGTACTTGGCGAGGGTGTCCCGGACGAACTCGCGGTGTCCGGCGGGGATCATCGCCTCGACGTCGGCCTCGGTGACACCGTCCACGGCCTTCTTGGCGGGCATGACCACGTCCAGGCCGTACGGCTTGCCGTCGGTGTGGGCCTGCATCCAGTCGAGGTCGCGCCGGAGTTCGTCGGGGGCGGTGTAGCGGACCGCGCCCAGGACGCCGAAGCCGCCGGCGCGGGTGATGGCGGCGGCGACCGCGGGGAAGGGCGTGAAGCCGAAGATGGCGTGCTCGACTCCCAGTTTCTTGCTCAGCTCCGTCTCCATGGGGCGCAGGATGCCGCAGTGCGGCGGCCGAGGGAAGAGGTTTTCTGATGCAGCGTCAGATTCTTTGCGGGCCGGTCGGGGCACCAGGTGCCGGGCGGACGGGCAGATAACCGTTAGCGTGCGCGAGGACGGACAGGAGGGCGGCTCATGAACGGGGAGACGGGGGCGTACGGAGGGGCGTGCGCGGACACGGGCACGGCCGGAGTCGGGGCCGGGCAGGCAGGTTCGGCCGCGGGCGGGCAGGCGGGTCCGACTGGGGCCCGGCAGGCGGGCTCCGCCGCGAGCAGGTGCGCGGACTCGGCCGGGGTCGGGCAGGCTGCTTCCGCCGCGAGCGGATGCGCGGGTTCGGCCGGGGGCGGGCTGAGCAGGCGGCGGCTCGGGGCGCGGCTGCTGGCGCTGGGCGGTGTGGTGCTGCTCGGTGCCGCGCTGCCCGGGAGCGCCGGGGCCGCGGGCGGGCCCGCCGAGCGGCGGGCCTTGCAGGGGCTGCGGCTGCGGTACGGATCGGCCCGGCAGGCGGGCCTGGTGGAACGGCACCTGGAGGCGGTGGCGGACCAGGCCCGGCGCTTCCTCGGCCCGTCCCCCGAACACCCCTACTACGCGGGGGCCGTGGTCCTCGCCGGGCGGGGCCGTACGGTCGCGCTGCACCGCGCGATGGGGGACGCGGTCCGGTACGCCGACTACGACGGCCGGACCGACCGGCCGCGCGAGTTCCCCGCGGCGGAGCGGATCGCGGTGGCGGAGGGCACCGTCTTCGACCTCGCCTCGCTGACCAAGCTGTTCACCTCGGTGCTCGCGGTGCAGCAGATGGAACGCGGACGGCTGGACCTGGAGGCCCGGGTGGACCGGTACCTGCCCGGCTTCACCGGCGGCGGCAAGGAACTGATCACGGTCCGTCAGCTGCTCACCCACACCTCGGGGCTGCGCTCGTGGGCGCCCTTCTACCAGGAGTCCACCCGGGAGGGTCGGCTGCGGCTGCTGTGGTCGGTACGACCGCAGGACACGCCCGGCACCGTCTACCGCTACTCGGACCTGAACCTGATCGCGCTGCAACTGCTCCTGGAACGGATCACCGGCCGCACTCTGGATGTCCTGCTCCACGACGAGATCACCGCTCCGCTCGGGATGCACCGCACGCGCTACAACCCACCGCTCTCCTGGCGCCGTACCATCGCCGCCACCGAGGTACAGCGGCCACCCTGGTCCGGTGTGGACCGCGGCCTGGTCTGGGGCGAGGTCCACGACGAGAACGCGTACGCCCTCGGCGGTGTCGCCGGCCACGCCGGCATCTTCGGCACCGCCTGGGACCTGGCGGTCCTGGCCCGGACCCTGCTCGACGGCGGCTGCTACGCCGGCAAGCGGATCCTCCGCCCCGCCTCCGTCGAGCTGCTGTTCACGGACTTCAACACCGCCTTCCCCGGCCACGACCACGGCCTGGGCTTCGAGCTCTACCAGCACTGGTACATGGGCGCGATGGCCACCCCGCACTCCGCCGGCCACACCGGATTCACCGGCACCTCCCTCGTCCTGGACCCGTCCTCCGACTCCTTCCTCGTCCTGCTGGGCAACTCGGTCCACCCGGTGCGCACCTGGCGGGCCGGCAGCGCCCCCCGCGTCGCCGTCGGCAACGCCTTCGCCCGCGCCGTGCCGGTCCGCACCCGGCACGGCGGCGCCGCCTGGTTCTCCGGCATGGCCCCGGGCGGTTCCGGCACCCTCACCCTGCCCCCGGTCACCCCGTCCGGCGACGGCGCCCGGCTGCGCTGCGCCGTCTGGTGGGACACGGTGCCCGGCGAGGGCGCGCTGACCCTCGAAGCCTCGGCCGACGGTGTGGCATGGACCCCCGTGCCCTTCACGACCGTACGCGCCACCGGCGGCAGCCCCGAGCAGTGGCCGGGCGGCACCGTGGGCGGCTGGTCGGGGCGGATCTGGCACCGCCTGGAGGCGCCCCTCACCGCCTGGGCCGGGCGGGAGGTCCGGCTCCGGTTCCGCCACACCGCAACCGGCCGGTACGTGGGTCGCGGGGTGTACCTGGACGTGCTGCGGATCTCGGAGCGGGCCGGGTCCCCGCTGTTCGCCGAGGACCGTCCGCAGGACGCGGCCCGGATCGAGGCGGCCGGCTGGACCCGTTCCACCGACTGAGCCGGACCCGCGACAACCGCAGCGGACACCGAAGGAGGACGCAGGACCGTGCAGCAGCCGCCCCGGCCGCCCCAACCGGATGGTCAGCCTGCCGGGCCCGGCCGGCCGGGCCGACCCGCCCGCGGTCGGTCCGGTCCCACCCGGACCTTCGGTGCTCCGGCGGCCTCGCTCACCGCGCTGATGGCCCTGCTCACCGTGGTCACCGGCCTGGTCGAGGCGGCCAGCCTGCTCGCGCTCGGCACCGTTTTCACGGGCATGCAGACCGGGAACGTGCTGTTCCTGGCCTTCGGCACGCTCGGCGAGGGCGGGCTGTCGGTCGTCGGCCCCGCCACCTCACTGGGCGCGTTCGTCCTCGGTGCACTGGCCGCAGCCCGCCTGGAACGGCGGCTGGAGGCCGAACGGCACCGCTGGTTCGTCATCGCCCTGCTCATCGAGGCGGTGCTGGTGGCCGGGGCCGCCGTGACCGCCTGGGACCTGCCCCCGGTGCGCTCCTCCCCCACCGGCCGCCATCTCGCCACCATCGCCCTGCTGGCGGCGACGATGGGCATGCGCAACGTCACGGCGATGCGGGTCAGCGTCCCCGACATGCCCACCACCCTGGCGACCCGTGCCATGACCGCGTTCGTCGCGGGCTCCGCGCTCGGCCACGACCCGGCGTTCGGCCACGCGCGGGGGGCCACCGCCCGGCGGGCCGGTTCGGTCGTCGCGATGTTCGCCGGCGGCCTGGCGGGCGCCCTCTGCATCCACCGGGGCTGGCCGCTGCAGTCACTGCTGCTGACCGCTGCCGCCCTGTCCCTGCTGGCGGCGCTCGCCCGCGTACCGCAGCCGCGGCTGGCCACGACCCGATGAGCCCGGGTGCGGTCAGGGCAGCGTCCAGATCTGCCGCGTGACGAGGTAGAAGACCACGACCCAGAACACGGTCACCGCGGCGACGATACCCAGACCCCTGAGGTTGACCCTGGCGGCGGGTTCGTCCGCCGGCGGCCACAGCCAGCGCTTGAGCAGCCGGTTCACGTAGTAGGGCATCGTGAAGAAGCTCATGGTGAAGCTCGACAGCAGGTTGCCCACGAGGAGCCCGAGCCAGAGCGGCCACTTCAGCGGCGACAGCAGGAGCGTGAGCAGGACGACGGTCGGGTACAGGCCCACCCAGACCGCGATGGCCGTCTTGGTCTCCGAGGGCGGCGGCACTTCCTTGCCGTTCTCCTCGAAGGCGAACCAGCTCCCGAACGAGTTGTCGATCGTGCGCAGCTTGAAGTCGTCGAACCTCTTGCCCTCGGCGAGGAGTTCCTGCCGTCTCTGCGAGGTCAGCCAGGCGTCGAGGTGCTCGGCGTTGTCGTACCGGTACAGGGTGGTCCATTCGTCCTGGAGTCCCTCGACCGGGCGGAAGA
The DNA here is from genome assembly GCF_040684755.1 of Streptomyces sp. NPDC089799. Classification (NCBI taxonomy): domain Bacteria; kingdom Bacillati; phylum Actinomycetota; class Actinomycetes; order Kitasatosporales; family Streptomycetaceae; genus Streptomyces; species Streptomyces sp. NPDC089799. The sequence goes on from NZ_JBFBGR010000005.1 coordinate 281,145, forward strand.
CCTCGGTCCCGCGGAACCCCTCGAACTTGCCCTCCTCCTCGGTCATACGGCTCTGCCAGGCGAGGAAGTCGTCGACCAGGTGCGGGGCGATGCGGTGGGTGACCACGACGGTGACGAGCGGGTCCGCGGGCTGCGTGCCGCCGCTGATCACCTGCTGGGTCCCGGGGCCGTCGAAGTACTTCTCGCCGATGTCGAGGAGCCGCTGCCGGGTGGCGCCGTTGATCCACGCCTGCAGATGGGCGATCGAGTCGAACCGGTAGACGACGACCCAGTCGGGCTGCAGGGCCGTCGGCCGGGACACCTCGGCGCCGAGGTGTCCGGGGTACCGGGCGGCGGCGGCGTTGACGTCCTCCTGCCACTTCTCGTACTCCCGGTCCATTCCCGGCCTGATCGTGTGACCGATGATCACCGTCGCGGCGTCGGTGCCGCTCCCCGCGTGCCGATCGGTGGTCATCGTCCCGGTCCCGTCCGCGCCGACCTGCCTTCACCGATCCGGCTGTAGATGCGTTCCGGGGTCAGGGGCAGCTCGCGGAAGCGGACGCCCGTGGCGTCGCGGAGGGCGTTCGCCAGGGCGGGGGCCACCGGATTGATGCAGCATTCGGCCATTCCCTTGGCGTGCATGGGTCCGACGGAGTCCGACGAGCCCACCAGCAGCAGTTCGGTGCGGGGCACGTCGGCGTACGTGGGGATCCGGTAGTTGCGCAGGTTCGGGTTGACCATGGCGCCGTCCGCGTCGATCCGGTGGTTCTCGGTCAGGGCGAATCCGATGCCCTGGGCGACACCGCCGTCCACCTGGCCGCGGACCTGCTCGGGGTTGATCAGCACACCGGCGTCGGCCGCGTGGACGCTGTACAGGACACGGATCTCGCCCGTCACGGGGTGGACGGCGATGCGGAAGCCCTGGGTGTTGGAGGTCACGCTGCGGGGCGATCCGTATGCCTTGCGGGCCGCGCTGAAGCGGATGCCGCGCGCCCGGGCGACGGCGACGAGCTCGGCCAGCGGGACGCGGTCGTCCCCGCAGACGACGTGTTCGTGGTCCATCGTGCACATCACGGGGTGGACCCCCGTGTGCGCGGCGGCGAACTCCAGGATGCGGTCGCGCACCGCGTTGGCCGCGCGCTGCACCGCATTGCCCGCCACGAACAGTCCGGCGCTGGCGAACGCGCCGGTGTCGAATCCCGTGCGGTCGGTGTCGGACTGCACCAGGCGGATCCGCGACGGGGTGGTGCCGAGCTGGTTGGCCGCGATCTGCACGTGCGCGGTGGACGTGCCCTCGCCGAATTCGACGGTGCCGACGGCCAGTTCGTACACGAGGTCGTCGCCGAGGGTGATCCATGCCTCGGAGATGTGGTCGGTCGGGGGCGCGGTCTCGTGCAGGGAGCTCGCGACGCCGACGCCGAGGAGCCAACCGGGGCCCGGGGAGGGCTGGTCGGAGGTGCGGGCCAGGGCGCCGGCCACGAGGTCGATGCACTTGGACAGCCCGTCCTCGTTGAACATCACGTCGTCGGGGCCGTCGTGCAGGGCGATGAGGGAGTCGCCGGGGCGCACGATGTTGCGGCGTCTCAGGTCGAGCGGATCCATGTGCAGGGCGAGGGCCAGTTCGTCCATGGCCGATTCCACGGCGAAGGCCGGCTGGGTCATCCCGTAGCCGCGCAGCGCGCCGCTGGGAACGGTGTTGGTGTAGACGGAATAGGCGTCGTACTTCTTGTTGGGACAGCGGTAGATCATGACGGCGGCGCCGCCCGCGTACAGCGTCTCGCCCCCGTGGTTGCCGTAGGCGCCGGTGTTGGACACGTTCCGCACCTGGAAGGCCGTGAGCGTACCGTCCGCCTTCGCGCCGAGCTTGACCGTCAGCTTCATCGGGTGCCGGGGCGAAGCGGTGGTGAACTCCTCCTCGCGGGTGTACTCGAAGCAGACGGGACGCCCGGTGTCCAGGGCGGCGAGCGCGGCGAGGTCCTCCGAGATGACCTCCTGCTTTCCGCCGAAGCCTCCGCCGACGCGCTTGCAGAACACGCGGACCTGGTCCGGGCGGAGCGCGAACAGGTACTCCAGTTTGACCTTGGCGATCGACGGCGACTGCGAACTGGTGCGCACGTTCAGCCGGCCGTCCTCCATCCAGGCGATCGAGCCGTGGGTTTCGAGGTGTACGTGCTGGACGCGCGGCGAGAAGTAGGTACCTTCGTGGACCACGTCGGCGGCGGCGAAGCCCGCCTCGACGTCGCCGATGTGCGTGTGGACCTCCAGCAGGAGGTTGTGGACGGAGTCCCGGACGAACGGGTCCTCCGATCCGTGCAGTTGGGGTGCCCCGTCGGCCATGGCCTCCTCGGGGTCAAGAACCGCCGGCAGCACCTCGTACTCCACGGCCACCTTGCGGCAGCCCTCCTCCGCCGCGCCGACCGTGTCGGCGAGGACGGCGACGACGCGCTGGCCGACGAAACGGACCGTGTCGTCGAGGATGTAGGTGTCGTCCGGGTCGACGAGGTGGTCGGTGTGGATCGCCGTGGTGAACCGTCTGCGCGGCACGTCCTCCCAGGTGTAGACGCGGTGCACGCCGGGGACGGCGAGCGCGGCGGTCTTGTCGACCGAGACGATCCGGGCGTGCGCGTGGGGCGAGTGCAGCACCTTGAGGTGCAGCATTCCCTCCATGTGCGTGTCCATGGTGAACTCGGCCCGGCCCGTCACCACGTCCTCGGCGGCCGGCGCGCCGACGCTCGTCCCGACCGCCTTTCCCGGTGCGGCCGTCTCGACTCCGGTGACGCCCTTCACGGCGTCCTCGATCCCCCGGTAACCGGTGCAGCGGCAGAGGTTGCCCTTCAGCGCCCGCGGCAGGTCCTGCTTCTGCTCCTCGGTGAAGGTGGCCGAGGTCATGATCATTCCTGCGGTGCAGAAACCGCACTGGAACCCCGGGGCGTCGCGGAACCGCCGCTGTACGGGATGCAGGTCGCCGGGTGATCCGAGCCCCTCGATCGTGGTCACCTCGCGGCCCTCCGCCCGGAAGGCGGGGGTGATGCAGCTGTGTACCGGGGCGCCGTCCAGCCACACCGTGCACGCGCCGCAGTCCCCGGCGTCACAGCCCTTCTTGACGCCGTGGTGGCCGAGCGACCGCAGGAAGGTCCGCAGGCACTGGCCGGGGGCGGGCTCCTCGGCGAAGTGCTTGCCGTTCACGGTGTACGTCATGGCAGGTCTCCGGACATCAGTTCGCGCCGGATCTCCTCGGCGAAGTACTTCGTCAGGTGGCGGCGGTGGTCGGGGGTGCCGTTCGGATCGGCGAACCAGACGTCGGCGGCGATGACGTCGATGCTCTCCTGCAGCGTGCCGGCGTCGGGCACGGTGGCGAAGGCCATTCGCACGGGCCGGGTGGTGCCCGCGGTGACGGTGAGCATCAGGTCGCCGGTTCCCGGCGTGTGGGTACCGATGAGGAACACCGTCGAGCGGCCGAGCCGGGTGAGGGAGAAGCGCCGGTGTGCGGCGCGTTTGCGCAGGGCGCGCGCCGGGATGCGGACGCGGCGCAGGATTTCCCCGGGTGTGAGGACGTTCAGGTGGTCGCCGGTCACGAAGTCGAGGGCGTCGACCCTGCGCACGGATCCGTCCGGTGCCCACAGCTCGTACTCGGCCTCCAGGGCGACGGTCAGCGTGATCATCGGGCCGGCCGGCAGGGACATGCAGATGTTGCCGCCGACGGTGGCGGAGTTCCAGACCTTGAACGACGACAGGAACGCCTCGCAGCTCTTCGCGATCAGGCCGCCCGCGGTCCAGTCCGCGGGCGGCCTGAAGGCGTACAGGTCGCGGATGGTGCACGTGGCGCCGATCTCCAGGCCCGCGTCACCCGGGACGAGCGGGTCCCAGCCGAGCGCCGTCAGGTCGACGAGGCGGTGCAGGTCCGGCTGCTCCGCGGAGTAGAGCCAGGTCCCGCCCGCGAGCCAGGCGTCGCCTTCGTGCCAGATCGCGCCCGGCCGGTCGGGCGGACGCCGGACGACTTCGGTGATCGTGTTGAGGTCCATGGGAATTGCTCTCCCTCACGACGACGGTCGTACGACGGTCGTCCGAGGGACCACCTGCGGGCCCGGCCGACCGGAGCGCTGTACCGCTCGCAGGCCGGGCAGTCCCGGAAGAAGAGTGCGGTACGTGCCGGCGGCGGCACGGGTTCCGGGGCGACGGAACCGTGGTGTCCGCTGCGGTCGAACCGCTGGAGGAGAGCCGTGGGCCCGGCGCGATTCCCTTCCAGCCTATGCAGAACGGGCCGGTACCGCCCAGTCGAGGCTTCGCGGTGCACGTCCGGCGGCGTCCCGGGCCGCCCGGACGCGCTTCAGAGGGTCTCCAGCGCCGCCATCGCCGCGTTGTGCCCCGGAATGCCGCTGACGCCACCGCCGCGCACCGCTCCCGCCCCGCACAGCAGCACGGTGCGGTGCCCCGTCTCCACGCCCCACCGGCCCGGCCCGCCCGGATCGTCCGCGTACGGCCAGGACAGTTCGCGGTGGAAGATGTTGCCGCCGGGCAACCGCAGGTCGCGGTCCAGGTCCAGCGGGGTCCGGGCCTCGATGCAGGGGCGGCCGTCCTCGTCTTCCGCCAGGCAGTCCATCAGCGGCTCGGCGAGGTGGGCGTCGAGCTGGGCTACGGTCCCGGCGAGCAGCACCTCCCGGGCCTCCTCGTTGGCCCGCTCGAACAGCCGGGCAGGGGTGTGCAGTCCGAACAGGGTGAGCGTCTGGTAGCCGCGCTCCACCAGTTCGGGGCCGAGGATCGACGGGTCGGTCAGCGAGTGGCAGTAGATCTCCGAGGGCGGTGCGGCGGGCAGTTCCCCCGAGGCCGCCTGTGCGTAGGCGCGGGCGAGTTCGGCGTACCCCTCCCCGATGTGGAAGGTGCCGGCGAACGCCTCGCGCGGGTCGACGGCGGAGTCGCGGAGCCTGGGCAGCCGCCTCAGCAGCATGTTCACCTTCAGCTGGGCGCCCTCGGCCGGCGGCGAGGGCGGCTCCTCGCACAGCAGGCCGGCCAGTTCCCTGGGCGAGGCGGCCACCAGCACCCGCCGGCACGCGATCCGGCCCTCGCCCGCGGCCGTACGGAACGTCACCTCGGCGGAGTCCGCTCCGTCGGTGTCGATCCGTACCGCCTCGTGCCCGGTGGCGATCTCCGCCCCGGCCGCCAGAGCGGCCCCGGCCAGCGCGTCCGTCAGGGCGCCCATCCCGCCCACGGGCACGTCCCAGTCGCCCGTCCCGCCGCCGATCACGTGGTAGAGGAAGCAGCGGTTCTGTGCCAGCGACGGGTCGTGGGCGTCGGCGAAGGTGCCGATCAGGCCGTCGGTCAGGACCACGCCGCGCACCAGGTCGTCGGCGAAGCGGTCCTCCAGCACCACCCCGAGCGGCTCCTCGAACAGGGCGCGCCAGGCCGTCTCGTCGTCGATCCGCTTGCGCAGCTCCGCCCGGTCCGGCAGCGGTTCGGTGAGGGTGGGGAAGACCTTCCGCGCGACCCGTCCGGTCATGGCGTAGAAGTCCCGCCAGCTCTCGTACTCCCGGTCCGAACCGGTCAGCCGGGCGAAGGACTCCCGGGTCCGCTCCTCCCCGCCGCCCACCAGCAGCCCCGTGGCCCGGCCGTCGCGGACCGCCGGGGTGTAGGAGGAGACGGTGCGCTTGCGCACCGCGAAGTCCAGTCCGAGTTCGCGCACGATCTTCGACGGAAGCAGCGAGACGAGGTAGGAGTAGCGGGAGAGCCGGGCGTCGATGCCCGCGAACGGGCGGGTGGAGACGGCGGCGCCGCCGGTGTGCCCGAGCCGTTCGAGGAGGAGTACGGAGCGCCCTGCGCGGGCCAGGTAGGCGGCGGCCACGAGTCCGTTGTGCCCACCGCCGACGATCACGGCGTCGTACAGATCCGTCCGGAAGCCATGAGTCCTGTTCATGGCCCTTCTCTAACACGGCGCCACCGTCCGGGCCAGGGGGCGTGCGGTGTGCGGCGTGCGGCGTGCGGCGTTTGCGGCGTGCCGAGGGGATCCGCAGCGGGCCGGGACCGGCCGGGGCCTGTCCGACCCTGATCCGCCGGAGAGGCCCTAACCGCCCGGGGCGCCCACCGCCGGCGGCAGCGCACTGCCGTAGGTGAAGCCCTGGCCGCGGAGTTCGGCGGCGCGGGCGCGGACGTTGGCGGCCTCGGCCTCGCGGCCGAGCCGGTCCAGGCAGTACGCCTCGTCGCCGAGGGCGTCCAGGGTCTCCGGGTGGTCGGCGCCCAGCGCCCGTTCGCGCGCGCCGGCGATCTCCCGGTAGAGGGGCAGTGCCTCGCCCCAGCGGCCGAGCCAGCCCAGCCCGACGGCGACCTCGCGGCGGCTGACCAGGGTGTCGGGGTGGTCGGCGCCCAGCACCTTGGCGCGCAGCCCGCCCACCTGACGGGCCTCGACCACGGCCTCGTCCCAGCGGGCCAGCCGGCCCAGGTTGACGCCGAGGACGTGGCGGGCGCGCAGGGTCTCCGGGTCGGTGGCGCCGTACGCACGGGTGCGGTCGCGGACCAGGGACCGGAACAGGTCGAGGGCCTCGGTGCCGCGGCCGAGCCGGCCCAGGGCGATGCCGACCTCGTAGCGGGCGGCCAGGGTGGCGGGATGGTCCCGGCCCAGGGTGCGTTCCCGGGCGGCGGCCACCTGCCGGTAGCCGGCGAGGGCGTCCTCCCAGCAGCCGAGCTGGCCCAGCGCGTACGCCGCCTCGTAGCGGGTCAGCAGGGTGTCCGGGTGGTCGGGTCCCAGGGCCGCGGCCCGGGCGGCGGCCACCTCTTCGGCGGTGATGTGGGCCTCGGCGTAACGGCCGAGGCGGCCGAGCGCGCACACCAGGTTGTGCCGGCACAGGAGGGTGTCGGGATGGTCGGCACCCATGGTCCGGATCCGTACGGCGAGCACCTCCTCGTAGACCTCCCGGGCCTGCTGGTAGCGGCCGAGCTGGCCCAGGACGTACGCCGTCTCCTGGCGCGCGGCGAGGCTGTCGGGGTGGTCGGGGCCGAGCAGCCGGGTGCGGGCGGCGGCGACCGCGCGGTGTTCGGCGAGCGCGTCGGCGGGGCGGCCGGACCGGCTCAGGGCGCACGCCGCCTCGAAGCGGGCGGTGAGGGTGGCGGGGTGCTCGGGGTCGGCGTGGCCGGGCTCGGCGGGCACTCCGTAGGGGGCGGTGAGCCGCGGGTCCTCGGAGGCGGCCGGGCGGGCGGGCAGGGCCGGCACGCGTGCGGCGGGCACGGGCGCGGGTACGGCGGTGATCGGTACCGGGGGCATGGCGGGCACGGAGCCCGGGGTCGGCCTGGGGGCCGTCCAGGCGCCGGTCAGCACCGTCCACGCGCCGCTCGCGGGGCGGGCGTCGAGGCCGGCCCGGCGGCCGCCGGTCATGCCGCGGGCCCAGGCGGGCAGCGGCAGCTCGACGGGACCGGTGCCGGGCAGCGGGCCGCGGCGGGCGGCGAGCAGGTCCTCGTGCAGCCGCCGGGCGTCGGCCGGGCGCTCCTCGGGGCACTTGGCGAGCAGGGCGAGCACCACCCGCTCGAAGTAGTCGGGCAGTTCGGGCCGGTGCTGCCGGAGCGGCACCGGCGGGGTGTCCCGGTGGCCGACCAGCACCGACCAGGAGTCGCCCAGGTCGAAGGGCGGCGCGCCGGTGGCGATCTCGTACAGCACGCAGCCCAGCGAGTAGAGGTCGCTGCTGTGGTCGACCTCTCCGCCCGCGATCTGCTCGGGGGACATGTAGTGCGGTGTGCCCATGGCCATGCCGCCGCCGGTCAGTTTGGCGGTGAAGCCGATGTCGTGGGCGAGCCGGGCGATGCCGAAGTCGCAGATCTTCACCGTGCCGTCGGTCAGCCGCATGATGTTGGCGGGCTTGAGGTCGCGGTGCACCACGCCCTGCTCGTGGGTGTAGGCGAGGGCGGCCGCCACTTGCTCGGCGATGTCCACGACCACGTCCACGGGCAGCGGGCGGCGGCCGTTGTCCTCCATCAGCTGGCTGAGGTTGCGGCCCTCCAGCAGCTCCATGACGAGGTAGAGCAGTCCGCCGGAGGCGCTCTCGTCGCCGAAGTCGTGGACGACGGTGACGCCCCGGTGCTGGAGCGAGGCCGCGACCCGCGCCTCGCGCCGGAAGCGCTCGCGCAGCACCTGGGTGAAGTGGGCGTCCTGTTCCGGTCCGAGCGGTTTGAGGCACTTGACGGCGACATGGCGGCCGAGGGATTCGTCGCGGGCACGCCACACTTCGCCCATACCGCCCCGGCCGATCAGGTCGAGGGACCGGTACCGGCCATGGATCAGTCTGCTCTCCGCCATCTGTCGGTGCCGCCCCCGTTGTCGTGCTGTGCCGTCATGCCCTCCCCGGCCCTCCGCCTGCCGTCGGCGGAGGAACCTCAAGTATGGCCGCCGCTCTGCGCAGTGTGTACGCCGAGGGTCGGGTCGAGGAGCCCATCCGGCGCATTGCTCTCAAGATGTGACCTGGCGGCATCTGCCAGCGCAGACCTGCGGGAATGGTGCGCAGCAGGCGTCCGGTGAGGCGCAGGCGCCGGGTGACGGCGCGTGGGGCCGGTGCCGGTCTGCCGTACAGGCGGTGCGCCCAGCCGGGCAGTGACCCGTAGGCGAGGGCGGCGAGCGGGCGCCACAGCAGGGCGCGGGCGGGCCGCAGCAGGGGGTGTACGGGCGGGCGGCGCAGGAAGGCGTCGACGACGTGGGCGTCGGGGCCCGCGGCGAGTCCGGGCCGGGTCCGCTCGAAGTACGCGGCCAGGGCGGCGGTGTCGGCGGGCACCCGGTCCGGGTCGAGGCCGACGAGGCGGGCGTTGGCCACGTTCTCGGCGACGTACCGGTCTGCTTGTGCCGCGGTGAGCGGTACGCCCGACCTGCGCAGGACGTGGAGGAAGGAGTCGATCTGGGCGCAGTGCACCCACAGAAGCAGTTCGGGGTCGTCGACGCGGAAGCGTTCGCCGGTGGCCGGGTCGGTGGCGGTGAGGGTGCGGTGGATGGCGCGGACCCGGGCGCCGGCCCGTTCCGCGGCCTCGGTGGTGCCGTAGGTGAGGGTGCCCACGAAGTCGGCGGTGCGCAGGAGCCGGCCCCAGGTGTCCTGCCCGTCCCCCTGGTCCCGGAAGGCGGCCGAGTTCTCCATGACGCCGCGCACGGCGCGTGGGTGCAGGGCCTGGAGGTAGAGCGCGCGGACTCCGGCGAGCCACATCATCGGGTCGCCGTGGCAGTGCCAGGTGACCGACGCGGGTCCGTAGAGCCCGGGGTCGGGATCACTGCCGCCGGCCGGTCCCGGATCGCTCCGCATCGTCCCAGCCTACTGACGGGAGCGCGTTCCGGAAGGGCGCGTGCGGGGTGTCTCCGGCGCCGGGCTGCACGCCCCGGGGCCCTTCGTCATGCTGGAAGGGGGCGCTCCGGGTCAGTCCCGTGCGAAGGAGTTGATCGCATGACCACCCCCGACGGCCCTTACGGACCCACCGGACCCACCGGACCCACCGGACCCACCGGACCTGCCGGACCTGCCGGACCTGCCGGCCCCTATGTCCCCGCGCCCGGCGGGGGGCGGCCGGTCGCGGTGTCGGCGCGCCTGGACGGCCCGCTGTCGCGCTGGCTGTGGCTGGTGAAATGGATCCTGGCCATCCCGCACTACGTCGTGCTGGTCTTCCTGTGGATCGCCTTCTTCGTCGTGTGGCTGGTCGCGCTCTTCGCGATCCTGTTCACGGAGCGGTACCCGCGGGCGCTGTTCGACTTCAACCTGGGCGTGCTGCGCTGGTCGTGGCGGGTGGGCTTCTACGCGTACAGCGCGCTGGGCACCGACCGGTACCCGCCGTTCAGCCTGGGCCCGGAGCCCGACTACCCGGCCCGGCTGGACATCGCGTATCCCGAGCGGCTCTCGCGCGGCCTGGTCCTGGTGAAGTGGTGGCTGCTCGCGATCCCGCACTACCTGGTGCTCGTCTTCTTCACCGGCGGCTACCGGTACGGCGGGGGCCTGATCACGCTGCTTGTGATCATCGCGGGGTTCGTCCTGCTGTTCCGGGAGAAGTACCCGCGGGACGTCTTCGACCTGGTCATCGGCCTGGACCGGTGGGTGCTCCGGGTGACCGCCTACGCCGCCCTGATGACGGACGTCTACCCGCCGTTCCGGCTCGACCAGGGCGGCGACGAACCCCTCGCCGCGGCCCCGGGCGGGGACTTGTGGGACTGCGACTGAAGGGTCGCGGCCGGGGAAGCGCGGCCGAAGGGCAGGGCCGAAGGGGCACGGCCCGAAGGGGGCGCGCGGCCGTGCGCCTGTACGCGGGGCCGTGGGCACACGGTGCCGTGGGCACACGGTGCCGTGGGCACACGGTGCCGTGGGCACGATGCCCTGTGCACGCGGCGCCCTCTGCACGCGCCCTATCCGATGTTGACCACGTGGGCCCAGTCCGGCGGGGCGTCCGGCTCGTAGTGGGGATCGTTCTCCCGGCGGCGCAGCTCGCGGGGCGAGAGCTCCCGGGGGAACAGGCCCACCACCGTCCGGCAGGGCGGGCGGCTCTCCGGCCAGGGCGTCTGGCCGTCCGTGAGGGCGACCACCACGTCCGGCTGCGGACGGGCCCGCAGCGCGGTGGCGAAGCCCCTGCGGAGGTCCGTGCCCCCGCCGCCCACCAGGGGGATCCCCTCGGCCCGGCACAGCGGGTGCGCCACGTGGGCGGCTGCGTCGCAGCTCATGACGGTGAGCAGGTCACGGCGGCCGCCCACCGCCCGCGAGATCGCGGCGACCTCCAGGAGAGCGCTGCCCAGCTCGGCATCGCTCACGGATCCGGAAGTGTCGATGATCACGGAGACCCGGGGCGGCCGGCGCCGCAGGCTCGGCAGGACGGCGCCGCGCACCGCGGCAGACCGCCGCGAGGGGCGGCCGTGGCTGTAGTCCTGTCCCGCGCCGGAGGCGGAGGCCGCCGAGCGGATCGCCGCTCCGAGCAGCTGCCGCCAGGGCTGGGGCGGGTGGAACGCTTCCTCCGCCCACCGTTCCCAGGTCTCCGGGGCGTCTCCCGGGCGGGCCTTGATCCCCTCCACCACCCGGAACCGGACGGCGTCGCGTTCCTGCGCGCTCAGCCCGTGCGCGCCGTCCGGTCCGAGGTCCCACTCGCGTGCCCGCCCGTCGGCGCCGCTGCCGCAGTCCAGCCAGGCCAGGCCCTCGGTGAGCCGGCCGAGCCGGAACCGGCCGAGGTACTCCTCCATCAGCTGCCCGGACGGCAGCCTCAGCGTGTCCGGCGTGACCGCACCCTCGGGCCGGACCAGTCCGTCACCGAACGCGTCGTCGTTGATCTCGCAGTCGGCGGCGATGTTCATCCGCAGCCGGTCCCCCGGCCCGGTGAGCCCGTGCTGCCTGGCCGCCCGCTCGCTGCGCCCGTGGTGGTCCCGCAGCAGGTGCGACACCTCGTGCACCCATACGGCGGCCAGCTCCTCCACCGGGGTCCGGTCCACGAACCCGGGGGCGACGTAACAGCGCCAGTGCCGGTCCACGGCCATCGTCGGCACCTGCCGGGACGGGACGGTGTGCAGGGCGAACAGCGCGGTCGCGAGGTACGGCCGGGCCCGGGCGGCCTGCAGCCGGGCGGCGTAGAGCTTGTCGAGGTCCAGAGCCCCGGGTGGTGTGCCCCCGGTCATCGGCGCGGCTTCTGCGCGAGGGCCGTCCGGGCGGCCGCCTGGTCGGCGCGCCGGGAGAGGGTGACCACTCCGGCGAGCCGCTCGATCGTCTCCGGGACGTCCCAGTCGTCGCGGCGGAGCGAGGCGAGGGTGGTGGCGGGGACGACGACCAGGTCGGGGGCGCCGGTCTCCAGCGCCCGCACCAGGAGGGACCAGGCGGCGTCCCAGCGGGGCTTGTCGGGACGGCTGCGGACGGCCGCGACCACGCCGTCGAGCACGGCCTGGCGCAGATCCCCGCGGTCGGGCAGGACGGCGGCCGCCGGGTCGGCGAGCAGTTCCTCGGGGTCCGGCAGGTCCATCCGGTCCAGGCTCGCCAGCAGCTCCAGTCCCGGCCCGTCCCCTACCGTGCCCCGCACCAGCAGGGACAGGACGTCCCGGGAGGCTCCGGCCGCGGTGGCGAAGGCGATCAGACGGAGGGTCATCTCCCAGCTCCGCGGGGACGGCCAGGCGCCGCCGCGGCGGGTCTCGCTGCTCGGCAGCCGGTGCACGAGGGCGGGGCGGGCGGACAGCAGCCCGCACACGGCCCGGCGGGCGAGGTCCACCGCCTCGGGCAGGATCGCGGGGTCGAGCCGCGGCAGGGTCGCCCGGGGCCAGGTGCCGCCGAGGCCGCGGACCACGACCTCCTGGTCGTGGGTCCACTGGAGGTGGACGAAACGGTTGGCCAGCGGCGGGCTCAGCTCCCAGCCGTCGGCCGCCGAGGAGCGCGGGTTGGCCGCCGCCACGATCCGTACGCCGGGCGGCAGTTGCAGGGCGCCGATACGGCGTTCCAGCACGAGGCGGAGCAGGGCGGCCTGAACGGCCGGCGGGGCGGTGGACAGCTCGTCCAGGAAGAGCAGCCCGCGACCGGCCCGCACCAGGCGTACGGCCCAGTCCGGCGGGGCCATGGGGACGCCCTGCACGGCGGGGTCGTCGCCGATGACGGGCAGGCCCGAGAAGTCGGACGGCTCGTGCACGCTGGCGATCACCGTGGTGAGGGGCAGGTCCAGGTTCTCTGCGAGCTGGGTCAGGGCCGCGGTCTTGCCGATGCCCGGCTCACCCCACAGGAGGACGGGCAGGTCGGCGGCCACGGCCAGGGTCAGGGCCTCCAGCTGCATGTCGGGGCGCGGTTCGGTGGTGGTGTCGCGGAGCAGGGCCAGCAGGTCGGCGGCCACGTCGAGCTGGGACGGGGTGGCCGGGGCGTCGTACGCGACCGGGGCGTCGTACTCGGGCAGGGCGTCGTACGTGGGCAGGGCGGAGGACACGGCAGAAGGCATGGGTGATCACCTGTGGGTTCGTCGGTGAGGCGAGTGAGGTGGGTGGGGTGAAGCGAGTGAGGTGGGTGGGGTGAAGCGAGTGAGGTGGGTGGGGTGAAGCGGGTGAGATGGGTGGGGCACTGGGTGGGGCGATTGGGTGAGGGAGGAACGGGGCTCTCGGGCCCCGGAGTCAGTGGCCGCCGTACCGGCGCGTGCGTCGGCGCGGGGCGTACGGCCGGTGCGTGTGCACCTGGTCGCCGGGCCCGGGTCCGATCAGCCCGGCCCTGAACAGGCCGTAGGTGATGCGCTGTTCCGCGGCGGCTTCCAGCTCGTCCCGCAGCGCGCCGTCGCGCAGCACCGCGCCGGGACCGAGCAGGCCCTCGACGACGGCCAGCGCTCCGGCGGTGTCGCCGTGGGCGAGGCGTTCGCGGATGCCGGAGAGTGATGCGGGACTACGGTGCGCCTGGTCGATCACCCGCAGGCAGGGAAGCGGCGTGCCGCTCAGAGCGACCAGCAGTTCCTCGCGCCGGAGTTCGCCGGGATCGTGGTCGAGCGGGACCAGGGTCCCGTCGACCAGGCCGATCCGGTGGCGGGAGCCCCGGCAGTCCACGAACCGGGGTTCGTCCGCGGGGTGCGGACGGGCCCCGGGCACGGCGGGAACGTGACCGGGTACGAGCGACCGCGCGACGAGCGGGTGCAGCCGGTCGGCCTCGATCACCCCGGCGCGCAGGAGTTCGAGGTCCGGTGGCACCCAGGTCGCCGCGTCGGGCAGGACCGGCACCAGCCGGCCGCCGGGGGACGGCGGTCGTGCGCCGCGTCCCGTCGCCGGGCAGGTGCCGTCGTCCCCGGCGGACCCGCCGGGGCCGGCGCCCGGGGCAGTGTCCGGGTCGAGGATCAGACGGTGCCGGCCGCCGAGGCGTACCTCGACGGGGCCGGGGGGCAGCCCGTCGGCGGCGAGCAGGAGCCGGGCCTCCGCCGCCCACCGGTCCACGGCACAGCGGTGCAGCGGTCCGTGCGGCAGGCCCGGGACGCCGACGGGCGGACCGTCGGCGGCGGGCCCGTAGGCGGCGGGACGGTCGGCGGGCGGACCGCCGGCGCCCGACCGGTGGCGGAGTTCGTCGGCGCTGCGCGCGTCCCAGAGGTGCCGGTGCAGGTCGAGGCGGAAGCGCCGGCTGGGCCGCGGGTGCGGGTGGTTCCGGGTCCCGGTGTCGGAGCGGGTTCCGTCCCACAGGGTGAGGACGATCCGCTGGCCGGCGTCCGCCCAGGCGGGCGGGGTCCGGGCCACGAGGTACACCGGTTCGCCGGCGTCCCGCCCCGAGCCGCCGTCCCGTCCCCGGCCGTCATCGCGTGCCGAGCCGTCATCCCGCCCCGAGCCGTCGTACCGCGCCAGGGCCACGGTGAGGCCCGGTCGCAGCAGTCCGTCGGGGGCGGTCCTGGGCATGTGCCAGCGCAGGAGGTCGGGTGCCAGGTGCCGGAGGTCGGCCCGCAGCCGTGTGGCGAACGTGCGGCCGTGGGTGCGCGCCACGGAAGGCAGGTGCAGATCGGTGTCGAAGCCCGCGGCGGCGCACGCCCCCGCCCAGTCGCCGACGGATCGGCGGGCGGTCGCGGTCTCGATCATGGAGGGCGGCACGGCGTACTCACGCACGCGCAGCCACAGCGAAAGACGGGAATCCTCGTCCGTCGGGTGAATGGGCATCAGCCCTCACCTTGCGTGGACGGGTCCCCCAATCTGTGCAGAGGGGAAGTGTTCATCGCGGTGATCGTACGGCCGTCGCCCGCGGTCCGCCAGGGAATATCGGATCGGCTCGGACCGCCTCGAATTGGCTCGGCTCGGACCCCCGGTGCTGCGGCCGGATGCCCCCTCACCCGCCGACGAGGGCGACGAGTTTGATGAAGACCAGGTCCGGGTCACGGGTGAGGTCCACGATTTCGTCGAGGTCCTCGGCCTGCCGGTCACCGGCCAGTACGAAGAACCCGTTGGCCAGGAAGGCCCGTTCGGCGATCTCGGCCTGCCGCTCCCAGTCGATGCGGCGGGGTTCCCGCAGCCGGTAGCCGTTCAGCTCCGTCTCGGCGTCGTCGGGCCGGACGAGACCCGTGAAACGTTCGCCCGGACAGGCGTTGTGCCGGTCGACCTCCTCCCGGACCCGGAGCCTGATGAGCTCGCCCACGGTCATCCGGTCCGGCAGACCGGCGACCGTCCATGCGGCGAGCGGCTTGCCCGCCGCGGTCTCGTCCCGGAACGTCACTCCGGCCATCGGGCACCCCGCTCGATCTGCACGCGGATGGATTCGTCGGTGATCTTCGCGTCGGCGGCGAGCAGGAACGCCTTGCTGAGGACGAGGGAGAGCCGTTCGTCCTCGAACGGCAGGAACACCTTCCCGCCCCCCTTGCCCGTGCCCGTGCCGCGCGCCGGGACGATGCACAGGTACGCGTCGTTGGGCTGCATCAGCACGTTGGCCGAGCCGAGATGGATCCGGTACGTGCGCAGATCGCCGCGGACGACCAGGAAGCGCCCGTCCAGCGAGCACCGGTCGGCGATCTTCAGGCGCGGCAGGATCCGTTCCAGGACCTCACGGCGCACCTCCGCGCCCGCCGTCAGCTCACCGAAGGCGGTCCTGCGCCAGTACCCGGGATGGCCCTCCACGGTCCGGTCGGCCCACTCGGGATCCGCGGCGACCGAGGTGACCCCGACGAACAGGTCCACATCGCGCATGGCCTCGCTGAACACCAGCGGCGGCACATCGGCCAGGGGTGCTTCGCGCCAGACGCCCTCCACCCTGCGGTCGAAGCGCACCTGGTCGGTCGACGCCAGTTCGTCGTCCCCGATGTCCGCCCACTCGACCCAGTAGTGCGCGAACCGGACCCGCCACGCGCCAGCCGCGAGAATCCGCTCGGCGTCGGCGCCGTCGCCCATGTCCCAGGGGCCGAGGCGGCTGCTCCGCCACCCCCGCGCGCGGAACAGGGCGTACATCCTCCGGTAGTGGACGAGGTGTGCGGCGAAGCGGTTGGAGTGGACGCGGGTCTCCTCCTCGGCCGGGGTGAGGAGGTAGATCTCCCGGAACGCCTGTTTGAAGGGCTGCTGTATGCACCGCTCGGTGAGGAGTTCCCGCCAGGCCCGCACGTCGTCGAGGTCGGAGCGGAGGGGGTGCCAGAGCCGTACGGAGGCGTCGTCGGGGACGTCGGGCAGGTGGTCGACGGCCTCCGGGAGCACGGCCCGCCACTCTCCGGGAGCCACCTCGATCTCCCAGATCAGCCGGCGCACCAGGGTCCGGGCCAGGGGGTGCCCGATCAGATCGGTGCGCCACCCGCCGAAGGGGTGGACGGCATCGACGGTGAAGCTTCCCTCCAGGGCGCGCACGAGGGTGACGAGCTGGGCGTCGACCCGCTTCACCAGCTCGCGCAGCTCCTTGACCAGGGCGGGGTGGTCACGACGGACCGGCGCGGGGAGCCCACGCAGCGGGCGGCCCTCCTTCTCCCAGGTCAGGGTGGCGGTCTCGGCGACCGTGACGACGGCCTGGTACTCGCCGGCGGTCCGGCGGAGGATGCCGCCCGCACTCCCCGTGGAACCACCACCCGTGGAGGTGGGCTCGAAGTCCATCCTCGGCAGCCTCAGCGCCACTTCGGTGCGTTCGGCCAGGGCCGCGTCGACCCGCTTGAGCATCTTGTCGAGCTGCCGGGGCACCCCGGCGTGCCGGACGGTCCGGCGTACGGTGCGGATCGCGGTCACCAGCTCGGGCGTCGGGAATTCCTCCGCGGCGCGGACCACCTCGTACAGCAGGGCCTGCGAGGGGAGCGTCTTCGCCGCCGTCGGGGCGAGGGCGATGCCGGGGAGCAGCCGCTCGAACAGCCCGTGCAGCCAGGGCTCGTCGCGCAGCAGCGCCACCCTCAGGGCCTGCCCCAGCGAGGTGACCTCCCGGTCCGTGAACGCCTTGTCCGCCCGGTACGGGATCCCGCCGGTCCGGATCGCGTCGGTGCGGTCGGCCGCCGCTTCCAGCGCGCGGCGGGTGAACGCCACGTAGGCGGGGCTGTCCGCCGCCTGCTGCCAGCTGAAGGTGCCGGGCGAGATGAACCGGTGCTCGCGCTCGATGGCGCTCAGCACCGCCCGCTCGGCCGGCGGGAGTCCGGCAACGACGGCGATCTCGTCCGCGACGATGGGGCCCACCTCGTCCGCGAGGCGCTCCACGGCCGCGCGCAGTGTCCCCTCGCCCGCGAGCTCCGCGATGGTGAGCAGCACGTACGTCCCGCGTATGGTGCCCGCCTCCAGCCATGACCCGACCAGGGTGCGGGCCGGGACGGACAGGTCGGGCAGCTGCCCCGTGCAGTGCTCCAGCACGTTCAGGCCCAGCAGGAGGGCCCAGCCGCGGTCCTCGCGCCTTTCGGCGAGCGCCTCGAACATCCTGCGGCACGCGTCGGGCGTGTAGGCAGGCTGCCGTGTCCTGATGGCGTCCTCGACCGCGGAGGCGACGGCCGTCCGGGCGGGGGTGACCGGGCCGTCCACCGCGTAGGCGACCACGAGGAGGGTGCCGAGCGCCTCGTCGGACACCTGCGAGAGGTCCGGCTGCGCCTCCGCGTCGGCGAACGTGTCCGCGTCCGCGTCCTCATCCGCGCCGTAGAACGTGCAGTCCGGGTCGGTCAGTGCGCGCAACAGCCGCGCCGTGTAGGCGTCGTTCGCGCTGGTTCCGGCCACCAGGGTGTCGTAGGGCATGACGGGATGATGGCAGGGGCCACTGACAACGCCTCCTGCCGACCCTGCCCACCGCGTCCCCGCCGGGCCGTCGTCGCGGACCGGAAGTGGCCGGTCTAACGCGGCTCGTGGGCGGCTGCCCGGCAGGCACCGGTCGCGGCGCCGCCCGGAACTCCGGCGCCGGTCAGTCCGTTCACGCAGTTCTGCAGGTCCCCGACGACGCCACGGGTGCACGCCGCCGTGACCGCGTCGGTGATCTCGACCCCGGTCTGCGCCACCATCTGCGTGCAGGCGGGGATGTCCGCGTGGACCGCCGGGGCGGCCAGGGCCGTGCCGCCGAGGGTGAGGGTCAGGCCGGTGAGGACACCGGCGATACGGGTCGACGTACGCCTACGCGTGCGCATGGGACTCACCTGCTCTCGGGGTCGCCTAGTCGGGGGCCACCCGGCACGCGGTCACCGCAGTGCCGTTGGTGACCCCGCTGTCGGTCAGGCCGGTCACGCACCGGGCGTTGTCACCGGTCAGGCCGACGTAACACGCCATCCGGACGGAGTCCGGGGCCTCACCGCCCTGGAGTTCGCGCTCGACCTGGTTGATGCAGGCCGTGACGTCCGCGTGGGCGGCCGGTGCCGTGAACGCGGCGCCGCCGAGCGCGAGGGTCAGACCGGTGAGCACACCGGCGATACGGGTGGACGTGCGCATGGGACGCACCTGCCTTCGCGATCGTCAGGGGCGATGGGCCGCTCACGGCACCCGGCCCCCGGGGCGGCAGCACGACGGCGGCCGCAGGGTGGTGCACGGCCCGCGGCGAGACGCACACCACCGCGCGGTGGTACGGCGCGCCTCCCGCTCCTTCCACCGTACGACCGGGGGTGCGAGACCACGACCCGGCGGCGACGGCTACGTCCCGCTGCCCGTGCCCGTGTCCGTGCCCGTGATGGTGTCCGTGTCCGTGTCCGTGTCCATGTCCGCGTCCGTATCGCCGCGTTCGCGGCTGCCGTCGGCATCCAGGGCCGCGACGGCGAAGGAGACGACGGCCCCGAGTCCGAAGAGGAAGGCGACCGGGTTGACGTAGCCGGGGACGGAGGTGGTGTAGGTGCCGATGTCGTCGGACTCGCACACGAACCGCAAGGGCACGTACTCCACGCGGTAGCCGGAGATCGCTTCCGCCCGG
Organism: Streptomyces sp. NPDC089799; assembly: GCF_040684755.1. Classification (NCBI taxonomy): domain Bacteria; kingdom Bacillati; phylum Actinomycetota; class Actinomycetes; order Kitasatosporales; family Streptomycetaceae; genus Streptomyces; species Streptomyces sp. NPDC089799. Next base: position 299,849 of record NZ_JBFBGR010000005.1, read on the forward strand.
TGCTCCCAGCCCTGGGTGCGGCAGGGCGGAAGGGGGATCGAGTTCGTTCCCCCGTCCTCCGCCGACACGACCGCGCCGGTGACGTTCAGCAGGCCCCAGGCATACACCCCGACCGCGATCGCCGCCTGGGCGAAGCCGGCGGTCCGCAGCCGGTCACCGCTGCCGGCACCCGGCGGCCCGCCGGCCCGGGCCAGGACGCGCACGGCCCGCCCGGCGAAGACGAACGGAAGGATCAGACCGGCCGGCACGAGGAGCAGCAACAAGTAGGTCACCGCCCCACTCCAACAGGACTGCGCGTACGAGCACCATGCCGGAGGTCACGGCTTCCGCAACAACTCCGCAACAGCTCGACGGGCCGGGTCAGGTCGACGCTGCGCTTCTCCTTCGTACCGACGCTGACCGGCCGGAGGGGTACCCGTTCGGACGGACGGTTGCCCGCGGCGACGGATGCCGATGTCCTCGCGGTCCGCGGACGGGACCGTCCGGCGCTCGATCCGCTGCCCGTTCCGACGGATGCTGGAGGTGTACGCACACGGTTCCCGTACCGCTTGGGAGTGACCGCCATGAGGCACCGCAGCGTCGCAGACCTGATGACGCCCAGCGCCGTGACCGTCCAGCGGGCGACCCCGTTCAAGGAGATCGCCCGGCTTCTGGAGGAGTTCGGCATCACCGCCGTGCCCGTCGTGGACGACGACGGCCACATCGTGGGAGTCGTGTCCGAAGCCGACCTGCTCGGCCGGCGCGCGAGCGACCGCATGGTCACGGCGGAGCGGCTGATGACGAGCCCCGCCCTCACGGCACGCCCGGGGTGGAGCGTCGTCCGCGCCGCACGGGTGATGCGCCGCAGCGGGGTCAAGCGCCTGCCCGTCGTCGACACGGACGGCCTCGTGGTCGGTGTGCTCAGCCGCAGCGACCTCATCAAGCTCTTCCTCCGCCGCGACCGTGCCATCCGGGAGGAGATCGTGGAGGACGTCCTGACCCGGACGCTGCACCTGCCACCGTCGGCGATCACGGTGGAGGTGGACGACGGGGTGGTAACGCTGAGCGGCACCGTGCCACGACCCGAACTCCTGCCCGTCATCATCCGGCTCTGCCAGAGCGTGGACGGAGTCGTCCACGTCGACAGCCGTCTCACCGGCACCGGCACCACCGTGACCGGGTCCGCCACCGACGCCGGCACCGAGACCGGCCCCCGTCACCCACGGGGTGACGCATCGCTCCACCTCACGGGTCGCCGTCGTGGCACACGGGTGGGGCCGCACCCACGAACAGGACCACTCCCATGACCACACCCCGCGCAGACGCGGACACCGTCGCCCTGCTCGTCGGCGACGCCGTCACCGCCCCGTCGATGCACAACGCCCAGCCCTGGCGCTTCGTCTTCCGCCCGGACAGCGGCGTACTGGAACTGCACGGCGATCCGGAACGTGCCATGACACGGACCGACCCCGATCACCGTGCCCTCCACCTCGGATGCGCCGCCGCGCTCTTCAACCTGCGCGTGTCCGCGGCGCGGAACGGGCTCGATGCCCGCGTGGACCTGCTGCCCGACACCTCCGACCCGTGGCTGCTGGCCGCCGTCTCCTTCGGTTCGCCCGTCGGCGAGGCTCACGAACTCGCCGCGCTGCACGCCGCCCTCCGGCGCCGGCACACCAGCCGCATGCCGTTCGGTGACGAGCCCGTTCCCCCCGCTCTGCTGGACGGACTGCGAGCGGCCGCGCGTCTGGAGGGCTGCCGCCTGACCGTTCCCGACCGCCGGCACACCGAGACCGTGCTGGCGCTCGTACGGGACGCGGAGCACCACGAGGAGATGGATCCGCTCGCCCGGGCGGAGACGGCCGCCTGGACCAGCGGGACGCGGGGCACGACGCCCACGACCCGGGGCGACGGCATTCCGGCAGAGGCGTTCGGCCCGCGGAGCTCCGGCACCGTGGCACCCGTACGCGACTTCGGCCGGGCGCGTCCGGTCCCGGACCGCGGATGGGCCGTCTTCGAGGAGCACCCCCAGCTCGCCCTGCTGGGCACGACGAACGACACCCCGGCCGACTGGCTGCGGGCCGGCCAGGCGCTGGAGCGGGTGCTCCTGAGGGCCACGGCCGACGGCCTGGCCACCTCGATGACCTCCCAGGCCCTGGAGTGGCCGGACCTCCGGTGGACGGTCCGCGACCCGCTCTCTCCCGTCGGGCACGTCCAGATGGTCCTGCGTCTCGGCTACGGACCGTCGGGACCGGCCACGCCGCGTCGCCCGGTGGGGGACGTCCTGCAGATCCGGTGACCCGCCGGGCTCACGACCGGTGGACCACGCGACGGCCGGTGATCCGTGCGGGGGTGAGCTTCATCCAGTGCGTACGCGGGCCGCCGGCCCACGGCTGGGACCGGGCCGTGGCCGCGAGATGGCGGATCTCCTCGGAGGTCGTGACGGCTTCCAGTTCGCCCACGGCCAGGACGCTCCAGCCGCCGGCCGTGATGTCGTCGATGTTGTCGATCTCGAAGGCCACTTCCGTACCCGCCGCTCTGGCCGCGAGGGCTTCCACGGCGGTGCGGAACGCGATGGCAGGTCCCGCGACCAGGTAGTTGACAGGGAGGACGGCCGGGCCCTCGGGGGTGAAGACGGCGATGCGTCCCACGCCGTGCGTACCGAGCAGCGTGCGGCATTCGTCCTCGTCGAGCGGCACCAGCTGGGTGTCGCGGCGGGCGGTGGCCCGGCCGTGGACGCCGCCGGTGCTCGCCCCGGTCAGGTCGTCGACCGTGACGCCGAGTACGTCGGCGAGCCGGACGAGGATGCCGATGGACGGAGACGCCGTGTGCTCCTCCAGGTACGTGATGTAGTTGCCGTCCGCTCCGCAGCGCCGGCCCAGTTCCTCCCGGGTCAGGCCGAGGGCCTCGCGGCGGGCCGCCAGGCGGCGGCCCAGGTCGGTGCGGCCCGTCGCACCGGCGGACGGCGGGTGCGCGGTTCCCGGGGTGCTCTTCACGCTGATCACTGCTCCTGGGACGGTACGGCGACCGTGTCGTGCTGCGCGCCGCCGACCACGTCCGCGGGGTCCTTGATCGCGGGGTCCGGGACGTCCTGCCCAGAGGCCCGCCCGGGCCCGTGGAAGACGAGTGCCTTCATTGCCCGGCCTCCTCTCTGCGCACCGTGCGCTGTGCGCCGTGTACGTTGCGCTGTGCCTCTTGCGCTGTGCATTTGCGCTGTGCCGTGCCGTGCCGTGCGGGTAAGGGTCCGAAGGGCTTACCGCCAGGCTGCCGGCCGGACATCGGTCGCGGTCGCGATCTCGGTCACCGTGTAGAGACGGGTCGACTCCAACGGTACCGGTGCACGCGTGAGGTGCTCGGCGACGAAATGCGGCCACCGCGTCCGGGGCGTACTCGAACATGCGCCCGCGGTTGCCGGCGGGGCTCGCTCACCGCCCCGGCGCGGAGGTCATCGGACCGGACCCCGTCGGCCGTGTTCGTCTCAGACCGTGAGCGTCCCGCGTACGCCCCTCAGGACGTCCGCGACATCGGGCCGGCAACACCAGGGGCGCTATGAAGCCTTGGGCCAGGGGAACCTTCCCGCCCGGTGGGCCCAGGCCACCAGCACCATCAGGACGGCTGCCAGTCCGCCCAGCACCATGACCGTCGAGGGCGAGGAATGGTCGAGGACGGCCCCTCCGACGAGGGCTCCGATGGAGATGGTGGCCTGGAAGGAGGCGGTGAAGAGGACAGAGGACGCCTCGGGGGAGTCGGGCGAAGCCTTGGCGAACCAGGTCTGCGAGCAGACCGGCACGGCTCCGTAGGCGACGCCCCAGACGATCAGCAGTGCCACCGCTGCCACGTCCGACCGGCCGAGGACCGGGAGGAGCAGGGTCGCACCGGCGATCAACGCGGCGGCCGCGGCGAAAGTCGCCCGCGGGTAGCGCCCCACTGCTGATCCGCCGAGGAAGTTGCCGGCGATTCCGGCTGCTCCGTAGACGAGCAGACAGACCGTGATGAGAGCCGAGCTCACATGGGTCACCTGCTCCAGGAAGGGGGTGACGTATGTGTACGTGCCGAAGTGAGCGAGCACGACGAGGAAGGTCATCACCAGGGCGAAGCGGGTGTTGACGCTCCGGAGCATGCCGCCGAGGACGTCGAGGCGCGCAGTCTGGTCGGAGGGGAGCGGCGGGACGACCAGGAGCAGCAGGGCGAGGACGGCCAGCGTGAAGCCGCCCATGACGAGGAACGCCGTCCGCCAGCCCGCGATGTCACCGATGAGCGTGCCCAGCGGTACCCCGAGTACGGAGCCGAGCGGTACCGCCGAGAAGATCACCGAGGTCGCGCGGCCTACGGATCTGGCAGGCACCAACTGGCGGGCGAGCCCGGCTCCGATGGACCAGAAGCCGCCGATGGTGACCCCCACCATGACGCGGGAGACCAGGACCAGCCAGTAGTTCGGCGCCATGGCGGCCAGGAAATTGGCCAGCGCCAGCAAGAGCATGAACACACCCAGCATGACCCGCCGGTCAATACGCCCCGTGGCCACCGTGACCACGGGGGCCGAAACCGCGGCCAGGAAACCTGGCATGGTCATCATGAGACCAGCCATTCCGTCCGATACGGCGAAACTCGACCCGATCGAGGTCAGCAGGCCGATCGGCAGAATTTCAGCGGTGACGATCGAAAAGATCCCCAGCATCACCGAAATCACAGCCGGCCAGGAAACCAAATCCGAGCGATCCGGCGGCGCAGGAGATTGAGCAGAAACGGTGGTCGTTGTGGACATGAATCCCGTCCTGAGCTGGACATCACGTGCAGAGTGTGACCACCAGTCCAACAGGAACGGGCACCATCCTCCGGCGGATTCCCGACACCGACGATCAGCCCCCAACCAGTGCGGGTCGGTCGAAGTCCGCCAAGTGCCCCAAGGGTTACAGCGCACCCTGGCTCCTGAGCCTTCGACGACCGGATCACCGGCCACACACAGCGTCAGCGGCGGACCCTCGGCATGCCCAGGCCGATCCAGGAGATGATCTCGCGCTGGATCTCGTTGTTGCCGCCGCCGAAGGTGAAGATCACCGCGCTCCGGTAGCCGCGTTCGAGTTCGCCGTGCAGGACCGCGCCCGCCGAGCCGTCCTTCAGGGGGCCCGCGGCGGCGGCGACCTCCATCAGCCACGCGTAGGCGTCGCGGCGGGCCTCGGAGCCGTATACCTTGACGGCGGAGGCGTCCTGCGGGGTGAGGGTGCCGTCCTGGACGGCGTTGACCATCTGCCAGTTGAGCAGCTTCATGGCGTCGAGGCGGGCGTGGGTGCGGGCGAGCCTGCCGCGGACCCAGCCGAGGTCGATGACGCGGCGGCCGTCGGCGAGCTTGGTCTGCGCGGCCCACCGCTGTACGTCGTGCAGGGCGCGGATCGCCATGGTGCCGTGCGCGGCGAGGGTGACGCGTTCGTGGTTGAGCTGGTTGGTGATCAGCCGCCAGCCCTTGTTCTCCTGGCCCACCCGGCGGCTCGCGGGCACCCGGATGTCCTCGTAGTAGCTGGCGGTGGTGTCGTGCGAGGCGAGGGTGTTGATGACGGTGCAGGAGTAGCCGGGGTCGGAGGTCGGGACCAGGAGCATGGTGATGCCCTTGTGGGCGGGGGCGTCCGGGTCGGTGCGGACGGCCAGCCAGACCCAGTCGGCGGTGTCGCCGTTGGTGGTCCAGATCTTCTGGCCGTTGACGACGTAGGTGCCGGTCTCCTCGTCGCCCTCGCGGACCGCCTTGCACTTCAGTGCGGCCAGGTCGGTGCCGGCGTCCGGCTCGCTGTAGCCGATGGCGAAGTCGATCTCGCCGGAGAGGATGCGGGGCAGGAAGTACGCCTTCTGTTCGTCCGTGCCGAACTGCATGATCGTGGGGCCCACCGTGTTGAGCGCCATCAGCGGCAGCGGGACCACGGCCTGCGCGGCCTCGTCGAAGAAGATGAACTGGTCCATCGGGGTCATCCCGCGCCCGCCGTACTCCACGGGCCAGCCGACACCGAGCCAGCCGTCCGCGCCGAGCCGGCGGATGGTCTCGCGGTAGAAGCGCTTCTGCGCGGCCGGGTCCTCGTAGCGGCTGTAGACGTCGTCGGGTACGAGCTCGGCGAAGTAGGCACGCAGCTCGGCGCGCAACTGCTGCTGCTCAGGCGTGTATTCGAGGTGCACGGCCCCTCCGGAAGGCTGGCTGCGTGAGTGCCGTGGTGACGGCGGCGCACAGACTAGAACTTGTTCCAAGAATGTGGAAGGTCCGCAACGGGTGCGGCCGTGCCGCCATGCAGTCCGGCCGCCGTGCCGCCGTGCAGTCCTGCGGCCGGGTGCCGCAGTTCCGCACCCGTCAGGCCGGGCCTGATCAGGACCTTGATGTGCTCCTCCGGGCGGCGCAGTGAGGCGAAGGCCGCGTCCAGGCCCTCCAGTCCGGTCTCGCCGGTGACCAGTGCGGCCGCGTCGACCCTGCCGTCGGCGAGCCGGGCCAGGGTGGCGGCGAACTCCTCGGGGGGATAGGTCAGGCACATCCGCAGGGTGACGTCCTTGTAGATGCCGACCACCGGGCGGATCACGTCCTCGGTCATGACCCCGCCGATCTGGAGGATCTCGGTGCCGCGCGGCACCGTGTGCAGCAGCCGGTCGATCATTCCGGGGACTCCCACGCAGTTCACGACCACGGTGGGGCGGGCGGCGCCGCCGGGGCCGGCGCCGGTCCGGGCGGCCTTCCCGGCGAGCGCGCCGCACAGCTCGACGGGGTCCTGCTGCGCCGGGTCGACGACGGCGTGCGCGCCCATCCGGGCCGCGGCGGCGCGGCGCAGTGCGGAGGGGTCGGAGGCGACCACCGGTTCCGCGCCGCGTTCCCGGAGGGCGGCGACGGCGCCGAGGCCGACCGGCCCGCAGCCCACGACCACCGCCGGGGTGCCCGGTCCGGCGGAGCTGCGGGCCACGTTGCCGAAGCCGACGGCCAGGGGTTCGGTGAGGGCGGCGAGCGGCAGCGGAAGGGACTCGGGCACCGGCAGCAGCGCCTGCGCCTGGACCACGACGCGCTCGCCGAAGCCGCCGGGGAAGGCGTTGCTGTAGCCGACGGTACGGAGCACTCCCCCGCCGTCGAGGGCCCAGGGCAGCGCCACCACGCCGGTGCCCGGCTCGGGTCCGCTCGCGCCGGGCCCGTAGCCGAGCACCCGGCCGGAGAACTCGTGGCCCAGGACGAGGGGGCGTGCCGGGTCGAAGAGGAAGCTGGTGGTGCCGCTGTCCCGGGACGCCTTGAGGAAGTCCTCGGTGTGGGCGACCGCGCTGAGGTCGGATCCGCAGATGCCGCAGGCGGCGGTCTCCAGCAGGGCCTGGCCGGGGCCGGGTACCGGGTCCTCGTGGGCGCGGACGGCGAACCGTCCGCCGTCGAGCACCGCCGCCCTCAACGGGTCTCTCCCTTGCGGGCGATGGCCTCGGCGGTGGCCTGGCGGAGCGCGCCGACGAAGCGCCCGCTGTTGCGGGCGGCCCAGTCGAGGCTGGCGCGGCGGGCGCCGGTGCTCCCGGTGAGCCGCGGGACCACGCGTTCGGCGAAGAGTTCCAGGCTGCGCCGGGTGGCCCCGGGGTCGGCGACGTCCAGCTGGAGGATGAGGAAGGTGCCGAATCCGCCGGTCTTGTCGGCGAGTTGGGCGATGCGTTCGACCGCGTCCTCGGGGCTGCCGATGACGGCCCGGCCGAAGGTGGGCAGTCCGTCGGTGGTCCACCGGTCCACCGCCCCGGAGGCGGTGGAGCAGCCGTCGAGACGGGTGCCGCCGAGGGCCTCGAGGTACGCGACGAGGTCTCCGGTGCCGAACTCGGCTTCCCTGAGGGCCTGTTCACGTGTCTCGGCGAGGTGCACCGGGGTGACGAGCCGCCATCCTTGGCGGTCGGGGGTCCGCCCCGCGGCCGTGCAGGACGCCTCGTACGCCGTCCAGTTGGTGTCGAGCGCGGCGAACCCGGAGGGATCTGCGGCGGCGAGGGAGAGCAGCCCGAGCCCGTGCCGACCGGCGAGTACCGCTCCGGTGGGCGAGACGGCGGAGGCGACGGCGACGTCCGGTTCCCGGCCCCGGTAGGGGCCGAGCTGCAGCCGCGCTTCCTCCAGGGTGAACCAGTCGGTGGCGGCGGTGACGGTCTCGCCGCGCAGCAGGCGGACGATCGCGTCGAGCGCGTCGGCGGTCATCGCCCGCGAACGCAGCGGGTCCACGCCCATCATGTGCGCGTCGGAGGGAAGTTGCCCGGGTCCGACGCCGAGCATGGCCCGGCCCCGGGTCTGCTGGTCGAGCTGGCAGATGCGGTCGGCGAGGATCAACGGGTGGTGGTAGGGGAGGGAGTTGACCCCGGTGCCGAGCCGAATCCGGCTGGTCCGCTCGGCCGCGGCCGCCAGGAACAGCTCCGGCGAGGCGATGATCTCGTAGCCGGCGGAGTGGTGTTCCCCGGCCCACACCTCGTCGTACCCGAGCCGGTCGAGCAGTGCGACGAGGTCCAGGTCCCGGCGCAGCTGCAGGGCCGGGTCCCGGTCGGGGTGGTGGTAGGGCGCGAGGAACACTCCGAAGCGGGTGGGGAGGTGGGGGTAGGGCCGGTGTCCGCGATCGCGGTCGTTCTCGTTCTCGTGCTCGCGCTCGTTCTTGTTCTTGATCTCGTGTTTGTTCTCGTACCCGTTCTCGTTCTCGTGCGGCATGTGCGGTGGCCTTCCGTCGGACGACGCCTGCGGCCGACGTAACACCGTGCGCGGCTCGGCTTCAACGACGGTCGCCGTCCGCTCCCGCTGAGCGGGAATTCCCGTCGGAGGGGCCGTTAGGTGTAGAGGAAGACGGTGTCGAACCAGACCAGGCCGAGCGGCTCGCTCAGGAAGAACCGGCCGTCGGCGGCGGGGTTGGCCGTACCACCCGGGGGCGACGGGAGCACCCGGGCGTCGTAGGCGGGACTGGAGCGCCATGCGGCCGCCACCGCGTCCGGGACGTACGGGGCGAGCGGTTCCGGCACCTCCGGCGGGGCTGCCGGCTCGAAGGTGCCGGGATCCGTGGCCAGGGTGGCCGCCACCGTCTCCTTCGGCAGCCGGGCCAGGCCGACGAGCCGGATCCGGGAGTCCGGACCCGGCACGGTCCGTTCGCTGGTGCCGCTGCTCCCGCTACGGCCCCCGGCTCTGCTGTCATCGATGTCGTAGCCGAGCCAGTGCGGGTCGGACAGCGCGCCGAGGGCGCCGAGGCGCGTGCGTATGGGCTCGGCGTCGGTGCGGACGCGCAGGTGGTCCGGGGGCTGCCGGTCGGAGGCGGCGGTGCAGCCTGCCGCGCCGGCGACGGCGGCGGGGAGCAGCAGCGAGCCGCCCAGCAGCCGCAGGAACTGCCGCCGGCTGCTCCGTTGGCTGCCGGGTCGGCCGCTTCGCAGGTCGCTCCGTCGGCTGCTCCCCGGCCGCTGCCCGCTCATCCGTTTCCCCTCGCCCCGCCCGGCCGCTCCGCCGCTTCGTGTCAGTTCAGGGCCGAGATCATAGCGGCCGCCGTCGCGGCCATCGCCGTACGGGCGGCGGTCAGGTAGGGGCGGGGGTCGGCTCCGGTGAGGTTGGTCCGAATGGCCTCGGTCATGGCCACGTTCAGCGCGGTGCCGATGTTGACCTTGCGGATGCCGCCCGCCACCGCCGCCGCCAGTTCGGAGTCCGGCAGGCCGGAGGAGCCGTGCAGGACGAGCGGCACGTCGAGGGTCTTGGCCAGGCGGGCCAGGAGGACGCGGTCGAGGGCCGCCGTCCGGGCGGTCATGGCGTGCGTGCTGCCGATGGCGACGGCCAGCGCGTCCACTCCCGAGTCGGCGACGAAGCGACGGGCCTCGTCCGGGTCGGTACGGGCGCCCGGGGCGTGCGGGTCCAGTGGTGCGTCCCCGCTCTTGCCGCCGACCTCGCCCAGCTCGGCCTCGATCCAGAGGCCGTTGGCGTGCGCCCAGTCCGCCGCGGAGCGGGTGGCCTCCAGGTTCTCGCCGTACGGCAGGTGCGCGGCGTCGTACATGACCGAGCCGAATCCGGCGTCGGCGGCCTGCCTGAGCAGCTCGGGGCTCTTCACGTGGTCGAGGTGGAGCGCGACGGGGACGGCCGCGGCCTCGGCGCATGCCGCTGCGGCGCGGGCGATGGGGAGGAGCCGGCCTTCGCGGAACTTCACCGCGTTCTCGCTGAGCTGCAGTACGACAGCGGTGCGCACCCGCTCGGCTCCGGCGACGACGGCTTCGGCGTGCTCCAGCGTGATGATGTTGAACGCGGCGACGGCCCGCCCTCCGGCGGCCGCCTCCCGCACCAGGTCACCGGTGGCCGCGAGGCTCATCGCACCGCCTCCTCTCCGGAGGCGAGGATCACGGACCGGGTGAGGTGTCGGGGCCGGTCCGGGTCCAGGCCCTGCCCGTCGGCGACGGCCACCGCGAGGCGGTGTACCCGTACGAGCTCGGCGAGCGGATCGAGGGTGCCGGCCACCCACAGGGCGCCGGTTCCGGCCACCTGTTCGGCGAGCCCCTCGGGGGCTTGGCCGATCGACCAGGTGACGGTGCCCGGGCCGGTGACGCTGATGGGGCCGTGCCGGTACTCCATCGCCGGATAGGACTCGGCCCAGGAGAGGGATGCCTCGCGCAGCTTCAGGGCGGCCTCGTGGGCGATGCCGACGCTCCAGCCGCGTCCGAGGAAGGTGAACTGCCCGCAGCCGAGCAGCCGTTCGGGCAGGGGTTCGGCGAGGGCGGCACGGGCGTCGGCGACCACGGCGGGCGTGTGGAGGCCCGCGTGGGCCCGGAGCAGGGTGAGGGCCGTCGTCGCGAACCGGGTCTGCACCACGGACTGTTCGTCGGCGAAGTCGAGTACGACCAGGTCGTCGGCGAGGCTGGTCACGGGCGTGGCGGCGTCACCGATGACGGCCGCGGTGCGGATGCCGGCGTCGCGGAGCCCGGCGAGCAGGTCCAGCACTTCGGTCGTCGTGCCGGACCTGGTGAGGGCGACCACCCGGTCGTAGCGGCGGTGCCGGGGGAACTCGGAGGCGGCGAAGGCGTCGGTCTCGCCCTGCCCCGATTCCTCGCGGAGCACGGCGGCGGCCTGGGCCATGTAGTACGAGGTCCCGCAGCCGACGATCGCGACGCGTTCCCCGGGCCTCGGGAGCACGTCCCGCCGGCCGGAAGCAATGTCAGCGGCCCGTTCCCAGCAGTCCGGTTGTGTGCTCAGCTCGTTCGCGACATGACTCATGCCGTCTCCCTCTGCGAGACATTGCAGTTTCATGCAAGATATCCACCTGTTTCAATCAACTTCAAGCACCCGAAGCACGTGAGCGGCCTGAGGGACCTGCGAGACCTCGAAGAAGCCGAGGGAACCGAAGGAACCGAAGGGCATGGAGGGGGAGGTATGTCCCGGGAGACACGCTGGCAGTCGCTGCTGGAGCTGCTGGTGGAGCGCGGCAGTCTGGAGGTGGAGTCGGCGGCCGAGGCGCTCGGCGTGTCGGCGGCGACGATCCGCCGCGACTTCGACCAGCTGGCGGAGCAGCAGCTGCTGGTCCGCACCCGGGGCGGTGCGGTGCAGCACGGGGTGTCGTACGAACTCCCGCTGCGCTACCGCACCTCGCGCCGGGCCGCCGAGAAGCTCCGGATCAGCCAGGCCGTGGCGGAGCTGCTGGCGCCGGGAGAGGTGGTGGGGCTGACCGGCGGCACGACCACGACCGAGGTGGCCCGCGCGCTCGCCGCCCGACCCGACCTGGCCCAGGGCTCGGCCGGCTCCCCCGCGCTGACCGTGGTGACCAACGCGCTGAACATCGCGGCGGAGCTGGCGGTCCGCCCCCAGTTCAAGATCGTCGTCACGGGCGGGGTCGCCCGGCACCGCTCGTACGAGCTGACCGGGCCGCTGGCCGACGGCGTGCTGAGCCAGATCTCCCTCGACACCGCCGTCCTGGGCGTGGACGGCTTCGACCCCGCCGAGGGCATCTCGACCCGCCACGAGGACGAGGCGGCGGTCAACCGCCTGCTCTGCGAGCGCGCGCGGCGCGTCATCGTGGCGGCGGACTCCACCAAGCTCGGCGTCCGCGCCTTCGCCCGGATCGGGGCGCTCGCCGGGCTCGACGTCCTGGTGACGGACACCGGCCTGCCGACGGCCGCCGCCTCCGCCCTGGAGGATGCGGGGATCGAGGTCAGGCGCGTCTGACGTCGGAAGGTATCCGAGCCCCACCGGGGAGGCCGTCGGCATGCACACGGCGGCGCCCCGCCCGGCAGTTCCCGGGGGCGGGGCGCCGCTGTGCGCCGGGCGACGCGCGGGGGCTACAGCAGGGCGATCGAACTCGCCCGGTCGTTCATCGCGTCCCCGACGTACGAGGTCGACTGCTGGTACTCCTGGTGGACGCCGGAGGTGTTGGGGGCGTCCCAGAGCTCCAGCCAGCAGGACAGTGTGGTCAGTGAGCTGACGGAGTTGTTCCAGGTGCCGTCGAGGTTGATCTGGGCGTCCCGGCCGTTGCCGCTCTGGCAGCCGCTCTCGCCCGTTAAGACGAGGGCGGAGCCTCCGTAGTTTGAATCCGTATAGACGACGCCGAGCTGCACGGCCTGCGCCCCCGAGGCGACCGGGCTTCCCGAGGTGCCCGAGGTGCCCATGAGACGGTCGGCCAGCTTCCGGTCGATGTGCTTGCCCGACAACGGCGCGTCGGTGATCCGTCCGTTGGTGGAGGAGGCGATGGCCTCACGGAACGTGGTGTAGCACTGCATGTTGCCCGAATCGACGTTGAGCACACAGTTGCCCGGGGCGGCGGGCACGGCGGGGACGGCGTCCGCGGCGTTCGCGGTGGCAGCGGCTGCACCCAGGGCGAGCATGGTGGCGGCCGTGGCGATCGCAATGCATGACGTACGAGCAAACATGGGTCACTCCTGTCTCGTGGACGTTCTGCCGACACCGTGGATGCTTCCGCTGCCGTGCCGCATGGGCCAGAGGCACATTCGGCCAGAGTCGGTGTACGAGACACGGGTTTCGGAGGTTCCCCGGGGGAATGCGTCGCGGCGCGCACCACCCCTGACCTGCCGCAACCCATTGCATGGACCATCGACCGGAACACCGGGAAGGCGCCGCGGAATCCGACGCGAACTGTTCGGGGCTGCAGCCGTCAGGTGCCGCGGGTCCAAAGACGTGCCGCCGCCCCCCTCGTGGCCCTATTCGGCAGCACGGAGGACGGCGGCACTCTCCCTGCGCTCGGAGTGTTTTCCAGCCCGGCGGACCGGGTCGGGTTTGCGGGTGCGGTCAGTGCCGGACGGTCACGACGATCTTGCCGATCTGCGCGTTCGACTCCAGGTAGCGATGGGCGTCGACGATCTGGTCCAGCTCGAACGTACGGTCCACCACGGGGCGGAAAGCGCCTGCCCGCAGGCCTGAGTTGACGAACGCGGCCGCCCGGCGCAGCCGTTCGGGCTGCCGGACCGTCTCCAGCATGGTGTACGACCGCATGTTCAGTGCGGGCAGGGCGAGTTGGACTCCCGGGTAGGGCGTCGGCTCGCCGCTCAGCGCGCCGTAGACCAGCAGCGTGCCCTCGTCCGCGACGGTCTTGGCCAGCTCCACCACCCCGGGACCGGCGACGGCGTCGAACACGAACTCGGCGCCCTTGCCGCCGGTCGCCGCCAGCACCCGCTCGACGACGTCCTCCTCGTCGGTCACCACCACCTCGGCCGCACCCTGCTTCAGCAGGGCGTCGCGCTTGGCGGCGGTGCGCGTGAGGGCGATCGGCACGGCCCCGACCCGCTCGGCGACCTGCAGGGCCGCCAGGCCCACGCTGCTCGACGCGGCGTTCAGTACCACGGTGTCACCGGGCCGCATCCCGCCGACCTCCACCAGCGCGCCGTACGCCGTCACGTACGGCATCCACACCGCCGCGCCCTCGACCGCGCCCAGCCCCTCGGGCCGGTGGAGCACCGCCGAGGCGGGCACGAGGGCCCGCTCCGCGTAAACCCCGTAGTCGTTCTGCGAAAAGGCAGGCACGGTACTGACCGCGTCCCCGACCCGGAATCCGGTCACCCCTTCGCCCATGGCCTCGACCACGCCGGCGGCCTCGTTGCCCAGCCGCGCGGGGAACTGCTTCACCGGCTCGATGTACCGGCCACTGCGGAACAGGGTCTCGGCCCGGTTCAGCCCGATGGCATCCACCCGTATCCGCAGCTCACCGGGACCGGGCTCACCGACCTCCACGTCCTCCAGCCGCATCACCTCGGGCCCGCCGAGCTCATGGAACAGAACCGCCCGGGCAAGGTCCCCGCGCTCCACACCGTGCACCCTCTGCACACCCTGCACATCTGACACGCTCAACACGCTCCTCATTCAAGGCAACAGTCGTTATGTCCTGACACCTGATCAACTCAGAGCGCGATTGGTTTCATTCCTGAGGCAGTGGTCTTCGACGTAGAGCATGCGTCGTCCTGGATCGGCACGGAATTCATGGGCCGAGTAACAGCCGGCCGTCCACGACCCGCCGGGCCCTCGTACTCGTCGGGGTGCGTCAGGAGCCGGCTGTCTCGGCGATCAGGGCCACCGCCGCGTCGAGCATGGCTATCTCCTCCGGACTGAGCGTCGGGTTGGCGGCCCGCCGCTTCCTGGCCTCCGCAAGGTGCACCTCTTCGATGCCGCCGAGATGCCGGAGCAGCGACGAGAGCACAGCGCGGCCGGCATCGGCGAGCTCCACCGGCATCGCCACGATGGCCTGGGCCAGGAGCAGTGCGGCCATCGCCGAGTCCAGGCCGGGCGGACCCTCCGCTGTAGTGCCCCAGTCGATCACCATCGGCCCCTGCGGTGTCAGCATGACGTTCTCGGGATGGAGGTCCAAGTGCAAGACCCGGAGCCCGGGGTCGGCGGAGATGCGCGCCGGGATCTCGTGCAGACGCCGCAGCAGATCCGCCAGTATCTCGCCCGCCCGTTCGGCCGTGACCGCGCCATTGATCAAGGCGTCCACCATCGTCATTCCGGACAGCCGCTGCATCACCAACTCACCTGCGGCCGTCCCCGGCCAGACCGCGGGAACCGGAAACCCGTGCTCCGCCAGGTATGCCATCACGGCGCCCTCACCTGTGGCGTCATCACCGCCCCGGTAGCGCCTGAGCACCCGCCCGTCATCCAGCGCAAACACATCCGCCGTCCGGCCGGCCCCCACCAACTCACCGATCTTCATACCGAAGAACCTAGTTGGAGCAGGCTGGATGGTGCCAGATCACCCTGCCGTCGACTGGAGCCCCTACGGACGGCGGCGCGGCTCGAAATCGTCTACTGGCTGGGGGGCCGCACCCAGGGAGCGAAGCGCTGATCGGGGCCGGCGCCCTCGCGCCAGTACCGCAGTACGGATTCCTGGACGATGTCGAGCCGCTCTGCGGCGATGAGGCAAGAGACGGGCTCCTGCCCGCAGGCGTCGGCCTCGAAGGCGACCAGGACGGGCGGTTTCACACCGAGCTGACGGGTGACTCTCCGGAGCTCGTCGGGCGACGGGGCGCGGAAGACCGGATCGTGAAAGACCGACGGGCAACTGACGAAGAGAGGATCACCGAAGACCAGCTCCAGGTCATGGTGGTAGACCAGGTCGTAGCCGGCGGCAAGCCTGAGCTGTCCACCGTCCCAGGCGAGGACGTCCCAATCCCACCAGGACCCTTCAGGAAGCTGGATCGCAGCATGTGGCCGTTCGACGTCCACCCTTGCCCCTCACACCTGTTCGAGTAGATCGACAGGCTACACAGTGGCTTGAGGCCCTTCAGCTTGGCGAGTTGGGACTCTGAGGTGTCTCGCCGGACCCTCCACCTCACCGCCGCCTTCAGGCCCGGCGGTGGTCGAGAGCAGCTCGGCACCGGCCCCAGGCGGGCCGCACTCGCCGTCCGGCGGGAGCGCGTGGCGATCTGGGGCACCTTGGCCTCCCTGATGGGCGGGCCCGTCCTGGTGTGCGGCCGTCGCAGCCCATGTCGGCCTGTACTCGCCGTCCGGCAGAAGCGCGTAGCGATCTGACGCGCCCTGGCCGCCTTGGTGCGTGGCCGTTGTGGCCCATGTCGGCCTGTACTCGCCGTCCGGCGGGAGCGCGTAGCGATCTGGGGCGCGCTGGGCGCGCTGGGGGGCGGTCATCCGCTCCGCTGTACTTCGGCTTCCCGCCCGGAGGGCGGCTGGCCGAGCGCGAGCCGCTGCTCGTGCCCGCCGAAGCCAGAGCAGCAGGACCCGAAGGTTCCCCCCATGCCGTTCCCCCGGGGGCCGCCCGACAGTCCTTGTCGTTCCGTGACGGTCGTCGGGGTCAAGGGTGGCCCAACGGGCCATCGGCTTGCCGACGCGACGAAGGAGCGCCCTTGACGCCGGCGACCGTCCCGGGATGACACTGGGACTGACGGGCAGCCCCCGGGCACCTACTCGCTCCTGACCCAGCGGAGCGGGCTGCCTGTGCGGGATCGGGGGCCTTGGCCCGCCCTGCTCAGCCCCGCCCTGCCCGGCCCCGCCCTGCCCGGCCCGGCCCCGCCCGGCGCAGATCAGCGCAGACCGGCCCAGCCCCGTCCCGAAGCCGAGGCAAGACTCGTCGAGCAGACCCAGGTGAAGACGTCCTGGCCTCCAGGCCCCGCCACTCGCAGCCTGCTCCGCCCGGGCGGAATCGCAGGGGTGCCCGGGGGCTGCCCGTCAGTCCTCACTGTCCTTCCGTGCCGGCCGTCGGCGTCAAGGGCGCTCCTTCGTCGCGTCGCCCGTTGGGCGAT